>NZ_JACDWW010000070.1:0-211135 GCF_016464145.1 Marinobacter sp. bablab_jr008 | reverse complement strand
TGAGGTGTGAAAGCTCGGAAACTGGGGGGAATTCAATCGAGAAGAGCGGAATTCAGCCCTGGTTTGAGGCTATCAGGTAATGAAGCGAGGGATAGAACCGAGGGATAGAACGACAGCAGTCTGCGCGGGTTCTCTGGAAAAAGGCTTTTATTCTTCCTATCCTCTCAGACTGAACCACAGCGGCCCAGGTGTTTTCCTCACGTTGCAGTTGCTCCAGCCAACGGGCAAAGGCCTGTTCGTCGCCGGCCAGGTACAGACGCTCTGCTGTGTGCCCCCAGTCTTGCAGGGTCTCCTGATGCTTGCGGGCGATAAAACTTATCTGCTGTTCGGTGGTGGTCCCCAGAAAGGAAATCACCCAGAACAACACCAGGGTTCCCAGCGCCAGGGTGCCTGACAGCTTCCACCACAAACGGTGATTCACTGGAAGCAATACCCCTTGCCGTGCACCGTCTGGAGACGATCGCCGGCAACACCAGCCTCCACCAGCTTGCGACGTACCCGGCTCAGGTGCATGTCCAGACTTCGGTCATAGCGACTGAATTCCTTCTCCAGCACCACCTGGTAGAGATAGGGTTTGCTCAAGGGTTCGCTCTGGTGCAACACCAGAATCCAGAGCAGGCGAAACTGGATCGGAGTCAGGACGACCGGATTACCCTGAACGCTGACGGTCATGGCGTGGCGGTCAAGCTTCAGCTCACCGGCAGACAGTGTCGCAGGGTCTGCACGTTGATCGGTTTCGCCCAGGGTGCACCGCAGCAACGCCTCGATTCGCAGCAGCAATTCGGTGAAACTGAAAGGCTTTGGCACATAGTCATCGGCCCCCTGCTGATACCCCATAATGCGCTCTTGCTCGGCACCACAGGCGGTCAGCATCATGACCGGGGTCTGGCGGGTTTTACGGAGCTTCTCCAGGAATTCGAACCCGTTCATCCGCGGCAGCAGCACATCCAGAAGAATCAGGTCCAGCCGTTGGCCCAATGCGGTAACCAGTGCCTGATCACCCTCATAGCGCTGCACCACGTGATAGCCGCGGGAGGCCAGTAATCCGGACAGCTGATCACTGAGGGATTGGTCGTCTTCGACAATCAGAATCTTCGGGTTTCGGTTGGCCAGCGTTGCCATGGTTTGACATCCATTACCAAATGATAACGAATATCATATGCAACAGAGGGCGGTAGCTCAAGTGTCAGGGCTCACTCGGCAGGCGCAGAAAGCGCTTCCTGCAGCAAAGCCAACAAATGGGCGGGCATGCCCTCGGCCAGCTTCAGGGCAGCACGGTGGCCACGGGGCGTCATTTTGGCCCAGGTCCGGCGCACAATGCGCAGCCATTTTTCTTTGTCGTAATCGGGATTATCTTCAAAGAACTGCGCAAAATAGCGCTCCAGAAACACCATACACGCCACGTCTTCCAGCAACTGGGTATCTTCGTCTTCCCGCAGTTTACGCTTGGTCAGAATGGTTTCGACCCGCTCGCACTCGGCTTGCGGATAGCCGCACTTCGCCATGATCTCAGCCGCCCGGCGGCCATGCATTCGGCCGCACGCCTGTCGCCACTGATAGTAATTCTTGCGGCCCTCACCATAGTCACTCCGGGGCATGGTCCAGCGCTCGATATGCTGGGCCCGACAGGCAATCTGCATGCGTTCGGAAGGTTCCGGCTCCAGCTCAAACAGCCAGCGGGTCATGTGCAGGCTATAGGCGTATTCCCTGGGAAGGGATTCACCGCCTATTTCCTCACGGTTGGGATCCTGCTGGTTTGCCTGGTCGATGGCATTGATCGCACATTCAAGGTTGGCACTGTTGCTCATCATTCAGTCCTTCAAGTCGCACGGCTCGCTCCTGGCGCCCCCGTGTGAACAGGGCGCGCCATCCCATCAAGCGATACTATCAGCCGGCTGGACTTCAGGTCACCGGCAAACGTCAGGCCTGCGCCGAAGGCCGAGCCTTGATCCGGTCGAACCAGGCCTGCAGGTGTTCCTGTTCCGGCTTGATACGGATATTGACCACCCGGGCAAAGGCTACGGTGGTGAAAGCGTTAATGTCGGCGGCGGTGAACCGGTCACAGCAAAGGTATTCCTTGCCCTCGAGCTGCTTGTTCAGGAAATGCATGAATTTCTCGACACCCTGGCCGCACTCATCCCCCCACTCCTTGATGGGATTCATCCGATCCTTGAAATAGCCGGTGGTGTGCTGAAAGCACATGCCGGTGGGCATCATGAAATAGAACTCGATCCAGCGCAGCCACTGCTCCACCAGAGCTTTCTCCAGCGGTGATTCACCCAACAGACTGGGCGTGTCCGGATAGCTTTCCTCAAAATAGCGGCAGATGGCCATGGTTTCGGCAATGCAGGTGCCGTCGTCCAGTTCCAGTACCGGCACTTTCTTCATCGGGTTGCGGGCAACAAATTCCGGGCTCAGGTTCTCCCCTTTTTCAATATCCACCTGCACCAGTTCAACCTGGTCCAGCAAGCCTTTCTCGGCCAGGAACATGCGCACCCGGCGTGGGTTGGGGGCGGTTCGGGTCTCGAAGAGTTTCATCTTGTTATTGGCTCCGTTCACTCAATGAATTGACGGCAATGAGCGTGACTGCAAAAAACAGTTGCGTCAAGCAACCCCTATTAGCCAGACAGGGCACCGGGCAACCAGTTTTTCATCTGCCGGATGATCCAGTCGGGTTCATCCAGCGGCAGATCGTGCCCGGCATCCGGATGCAGCCGGAGCGTCCAGCACCAGCGTCGTTCCAGTTCGGCGCTGCAATGCCAATGCACAATACGGTCACCCTTACTGGCAAGCAGCAGGGCATCTGCCATGGGCCGCTCGGGCAAGGGCTGAAACCGGGCCGCCGCCCGCAACTGGTTTAACGCCGTGCGATAGCTGACCGGGCGCTGGCGCTGGATGCTGTACCAGGCTTTGCACAAAGACAGGGGAATTTCACGATTTGACGTCAGGCGCAAGATATCCCGCTCCCGGTGAAACAGCTCTCGACGGGCCAGCAGCTGAGTGACGCGCGGCCAGGCCAGCGGGCGCATGCGTTTCCAGAAAGGACTGAAACCGGAACTGGTGTTGACCAGAACCAGGTGCTGGAGCTCCCCGGGTTCGGCATGCTGGGCCCAGTCAAGGGCCACCATACCGCCCATTGACAGAGCCAGCAGGCTGAAGGGCCTGGGTATGTGATTCACCTGTTCACAGACGCGCCGCCGGATCTCAGGGATGGAGTCGGGTGAATCCTCGCGGAACAGCGTGCCGGTGCCCGGCAGATCGACGGTGTAAAACCGGTGTTCAGGAAAGGCCGAGCGAAGCTGTGCCGGAAAATGGCCCCAGTGGCCCTGCTCCCGAGTCAGGCCTCTCAGAAGGATCCAGTGCATGTCATCGGCTATCCCTGTACCAGTGCATAATGGCAGCTTCCCTCAGCATGGACTCTTCCTCCGGCCCGGGCAACCAGTTCTCATAACTGGCGGCGGCGTTAAGCAGAAAATCGATCCACGGCATATGACTGCGCAACACGCGCTGGTGACGATGGGGAACCAGTGGATTGAAGAAGCCTTCCAGCCGGAACAGCTGACGCGGGCGTTTCCGAATCCAGCGCCAGGATCCCATTTCCAGGGTGAGCGGCAGAAAAACACCGTCGCTGGTTCGGTTAACCTGTTTGTAAAAGTAGTCCCATAGATCACCATGGGTCAGATAGTGGGTAGATTGCGGCTCAAACCGGTACGTGTGATTGGGGTAGGCCTGTTCCCAGATCAGCTTGAGCGCCATGACCGAGCCAATACGGCGCATGGGCCGGCGGCGGTAGGCGTAGGGAAACCATATCTGGTCCTGCCAGCCAAACCCGGAGTGACAATCCAGCGCCAGGCTGAATGGACGGCCCGGGAGCAGTTCCCGGATCACCGACTCGAGGGCCAGGTTCTCGGCTTCCATCCTCTGTTCGGGATCACCGGTATACCAGGGCAAGCGTGGTGAAAGCCGCTGCCCTCCCAACAGGAAGGCACTGCGATCCTGGGCCGTAATCGGCGCATTGCGCATCAGATCAACCCCGTTCGGATTGCTGCGCTGGTTCAGGTACATGCCACCCGGGTTCAGCATGGGCAGGAGCGTGATGTGCACCCGTTCCAGCAGCGCCTGCACGCTGTCGTCCCAGGCCATCCGGGCGAGGAATGAGGCCAGCCAGGCCATCACCACCTGCGTACCAATACGTTCCAGCCCGTGGACACCGCCAATCAGCACGACAACGGGCGCATCCGGACGCTCGGTACCCAGGTCGACCCGATAGACCGGCAGCTCCAGGTCCCGAACGTTCACACGGGACAGGACAGAACTGGAGACACCCTCCGGCGCCTCCGCCAGCAGCCGCTCCAGCTGGATCAGCTCCGGCAGGAAGGTGCGAAGCCTTCGTTTCTGGCCTCTGTCCCGGCGGGCTTGCTCCGCTGGTATCACAGCGTGGGGCGTCAATGCTTTCAGTTCGGTCATTTCAGGCTCTCTGGCAACGGCTGCTGACAGTGTGCGCCAGAAATGCTTCAGTCCGTTGACAGTGCCGAACCTGTTATTGCAAATAGTATGCAAGGGTATACTATGAAAATGCACCTTCGCAGATTACCGTGACCCAGTCCGCTCATGCCCAGATTCCCGTTGCTCATCCTGGCCCTGTTGATGGCCGCCTGCTCACCCGATGAGGCTACAGAACCAGGGCGGCATGAAGCCACGGAAAGCGCCACGCGTCAGCAACCTGCCCCCCACCCTGATCAACACCGGATCATTCTCGCCGCCGACCCCTGGTGCCCCCATAACTGCCGGGCTGGTGCGCCGGAGGAAGGTTATATGGTGGATATTGCGCGGGAGATTTTTGCCGCATCCGGCTTTGACGTTGAGTACAGAAACTATGGCTGGGCCCGTTCCCTGAGCCTGGCCCGGGAGAACCGGATTGATGGCGTTATCGGCGCCCTGAAAGGCGACGCCCCGGACTTTGTCTTTCCGGAGCGCCCCATGGGCACCGCCCGTATCGGCTTGTACACGCATCCGGAGAGTCAATGGCAATACCGGGGGCTGGAGTCGCTTAACGGAAAAACCCTGCTGGTGATCAACGGTTACTCCTACTCTCCGGAGCTGGATCGTTATATTGCAGACTATACCGATGATCCCGAACGAGTGTGGGTCCTCTCCGGAGCAGCGCCCCTCGGGCGAGCCCTCAGACTACTGGCACAGGAACGTACCGATACCTTCGCCGAAGACCAGGCGGTCATGAGCTGGTTTTTGCGGGAGCATTCAGGATATCCACCTCCAAGACTGGCCGGGATCGCCCACCAGGCCCCCGTCTACATCGCCTTCTCGGCTGGCAACTCAAGATCGGAGGAACTGGCCAGACTACTGGATGCAGGTCTGGCCAGGCTGGCTGAAACTGGCCGTCTGGACGTGATCAAGGCGTCCTACGGGCTTTCCACCTCAGACTGAAAAGCCTTTATGGTATCGCCAGCGGGTGTTTGCAGCAGCAATTCACCATGCCGGCCGATCCGGCCATCCGTTACCTCTTCCAGCAGCTCCAGGAAACGCCTTTCCTGATTCATCAACGCCGGCGCACAGGCCATCATGGTGGTGGCCTGGAGACTGAAGGACAGCCCTTCTCCCGTCAGGTTATAACTTCCCATATAGCGATTACAGGAAGCCCGGCCAGCTACCCGGTTGTCCGCCAGAAACCTCAGGGTCATTCTGGAGCGGTCAATAATGCCGGCACCGGCAAGGTCTTCCACCACCCATTCGGCACCCCGGAACAGTCGCTGACGATCCCCGCCACAACCCTCAAACGTCTCATCGCCGAGTGTCAGACGCACCTGAGCCGGATACTGAGCACCGGCCATCTGGTCTTCACACAACTGATGAGCGATCCGCACTTCCATCCGCTCGTCACCCAGCGTGGCTTCATAGGCGCGACCATGACGATTGGCAAGAATCTCGTTCAGGCGGATATCTTCGGTGACTTGCTGGTCGTAAGGACGGGTCAGCCGCATCTGGCCATTCTCGATGACAACAGACCAGAACGGTTCCGTGCCTATCCCACGAAACGAGGATTCAATGGCGCCCGGCTCCAGGCACTCGGGAAGCGTCTCGCCACGCAGGCTCAGCGTTGCCCGCTCCCCCTTGCTCCAGAACCGGGTATCCGGGTCGCCGGGCGCGACAAACAAGGCGCCGGAGGCGCTCTCGGCCGGCTTGAGCAGAACCCGGCGATTCAGGTATTCCAGCCCTACCAGTTCGTCGTCACCGGAGCTGGTGACCGTAACTTCGAGCTGGCCACACTGGTAACGGCCAAACTCCGACAGGCCCGTTTTCGTCGGGCTGGAGACACAGGCACTGATCAGTGCACCCGCAAGAACCACGACAGACAGCGATACACCTTGTCGCAAAAACATGAACACATCCTCTGTTGTTCCAGACTACAAGTCGCCATTGTAGAGATTCCATCCTGGATTCACCACGATCGAGGCAAAGCGCTGAGGCAGAAGCGTATCTGTGTCACGTCATCGCCAAGGCGACCGGAACTACTCCTGTTCAGCGGCTGGCGAGGCCAGGATGGTAACGCCCTGCCCGGTCTCAAGCACCAGACGGCCATCTGCGGCGAACTGATACCCGTGAACGTCGCCCAGCAGTTTCAGAAACCGGTTTTCCTGCTGCATCAGGGTCTCGGGGCAGGCCATTCGCGTCGCGGCCATCTGGGAAAACACCAGTTCTTGACCCTGAATGTGCCAGCCTCCGTTGTAACGGTTGCAGGACGATGAGCCAAACACCCGCCCTTCATCGGTGAACCCGATGGTAACCTCACTACCCTCAAGCACCGGCTCACCATCAATCTCTTCCACCAACCACTGGCTACCGGCCAGCGACCCGGGCTTTCCACCCTCTTTCTCGGCATTGAGGGAGCAGCCCCAGAGCGACCCGGTAATCAGCAACATCGCCATGACATTCTTTGCAAGACTCATATAACCCCCTGATAGATAGTGAGATAACCATTACATTCTACGCCTGCCGTCTTGGGAATTCGCATACAGAAAGGTTAATCTTGAGTTACCAGACATCCGGAGCAACACCATGGCGATCAAACTCTATCAGTTCTGCATTTCGCACTACTGCGAAAAGGCGCGTTGGGCCCTGGACTACAAGGGCATCAACTATCAGACCGTCAACCTGCTCCCGGGCCAGCATGTAAACACGATTCGCAAACTGACCGGGGCCGAGTCGTCTGTACCGGTACTCGAACACGACGGCCAGATCATCCAGGGGTCCGCACAGATCCTGGACTACCTCGACAAGGTCTTTCCAGACAAGCCCCTGTTGCCGACGGATCCAAGCCTTCAGGCCAGGGCCCTGGAATGGGAACAAAAGCTGGACGAACAGGCCGGCCCCGCTCTGCGCACCTGGGTGTACCACTATTTTCTGCAGCGCCCGAAAGTGGTGGTACCCATGCTGGCAGCGGGTACGCCGTTCTATAATCGCATCCTGCTTAGCCTGGCCTTCAGCCGGGTTGATGAGATCATGCGCAAGTGGATGAAGATCAACCAGAAAACCGCCGATAGCTCACAGGCAACCCTGGAGGCCCTGGTCAAGGAACTGGCAGAGATCTACCAGCAACGTCCGTTCCTCGTCGGTGACCAGTTTACCCGCGCCGATCTCACTGCATGCTCACTGCTGGCGCCGTTGTTCCAGCCGCCCGAGTACCCGGTACCATGGCCAAAGCCAACCAGGGTTCCGAAGCCTGTGCAGGCCTGGCTATCCGAATGGCAGGCTGCCATCGATCCCATCGCCGCGGTGTATCGCCAGAACCGGTGACGCTGGCCAGGCGGTGGCGGAATAGGCCAGCAACCCTGGCGCAATAGGACATCGCCTTTACCCGGCGCTGTGCGATGATGACTCCCAACAAAAATAATTCGGGGAGCGGCCATGGTGTTGATCGACATGATGCGGACAGTGCTGGAAGACAGCGGGCTGATCAGCCTCTGGCAGTTCCTGGCCCCCTGGCTGGCTCTTGACGAACGACAGCTGATTTTCGTCATCGCCACCCCCGTGTTCATTGCCGTTACCTTGTGGGAATACCTGAAGATACGGCATGACCCACGGTTGATGAACGTGCCGGAGGCTATTCGCAACTTCGCCCTCGGTGCCGGCTACCAGGTTACGGAGCTACTTTTTGCCGGCCTGATCGCCTTTCCCGTCTACGCGCTCTGCTATCACTATCGCTTGCTGGAACTGGAGCTGAACTGGGCGACCGGATTTCTGACCTTTCTCGGCGTGGATTTCTGTTTCTACTGGATGCACCGTGCCAGCCACCGCATGCGCTGGTTCTGGGCCGCCCATGTAGTCCATCATTCGTCCGAACGCATGAATTTCTCCACCGCCATGCGCCAGAATGCCACCAACATTTTCAACGGCATGTGGATTTTCTATTTGCCCATGGCGCTGATCGGTTTCAACCCGGTGTGGATCGGCATCGCCTATGCTTTCTCCCTGGTGTACCAGTTTTTCGTGCATACCACGCTGGTGGGGCACCTGCCGGCCTGGGTCGAATTCCTTTTCAACACCCCGAGCCATCACCGGGTACACCATGGCCGCAATCCGGAATACATCGACCGCAATTACGGTGGCACACTGATTATCTGGGATCGCCTGTTCGGAACCTTTGTCCCGGAGAGCGACAGCAACCCACCGGAATACGGCATTACCCGGCAGATTCATTCCAATAACCTGATTGTGCTCTGGACCCACGAATATGTGGACATGTTCCGCGACATGGCCCGCCCCGGCAGCTTATTGTCCCGTCTTCAGCATTTATGGAATCCGCCGGAGTGGCAGCGCCCGGCACCTCAGAACAACAAGGATGCGGGCCGAAACCATGACCGAACACCCTCTGACGCTGAATACCCCTGATGGCCACACCATTGCCGGACGGCAATACCGGCCGGCACAGCCAGTTGCCATTCTGGTGATCAGCCATGGCATGGCGGAGCACGGTGATCGCTACCAGGAGCTGGCCCGCTGGCTCGGGGCTCACAACATTCTTGTCATCACCTATCACCACCGGGGCCATGGCCCCCACTGCCCGGCCGAACATCAGGGGCACTATGCTGATCAGAACGGATGGCAAAGGGTGGTGGACGACCTGACGCAAGTGGTAGAGACTGCCCGCAAGCAGCATCCAGGCCTGCCAGTAAATCTGCTCGGCCACAGCATGGGCTCGTTCATCGCTCAGAGTTATGCCCAGCAATACGGCGACCGTATCAACGCCCTGATCCTCAGTGCCACCAACCGCATCCACCGGCCCCAACTGCTGGCCTCGCGGCTACTGGTTAACCTGATTGCCGGCGTCCGTGGCCGGCGCCATCGCAGCCGGCTCATCGGCAAGATGACCTTTGGCCAGTTCAATCGTGCTTTCCGGCCCAACCGTACCGGCAGCGACTGGCTGAGCCGTGATCCCGAGCAGGTAGACCGCTACGAAGCCGATCCTTGCTGTGGTTTTGATTGCTCCGTGGGGCTCTGGCAGGACTTCATTGCCGGCATGCTGAGCATCCGACCGGCAACCTGGCATCGGGATCTGCCGGTACACTTGCTGTCCGGCACCGCCGATGCCGTGGGCGAGATGGGGAAAGGCGTCCGCCAGCATTTTCAGACCATCCGGGAGTCGGGCATCGAGCAGGTAACGCTGCGGTTGTTCGACGGCGGGCGCCATGAGATGCTCAATGAAACCAATCGCATGGAAGTGTGGCAATACGTGCTAACCTTATGCCGTATTCAGTCGCCCGCTCGCTCGGAGGCCGGCGACCTGCCACTGGCCCAGTCACTACCATAAGGAATCGCTATGAGCCGCCGTACCTGCTGGCGTTTTTTCCGTTTGCTGGCAATCTGGCTGCTTCTGCCCCTGAGCAACGTTTACGCGGGGAATCTGACCCTCGCCGTCGCTGCCAATTTCACCGACACCACCGCCAGTCTGGTGGAGACATTCGAGGCTGCAACCGGCCACCAGGTCACCGCCAGTTTTGGCTCCACGGGCAAACTCTACGCCCAGATTCGCAACGGTGCTCCGTTTGATGTGTTCATGGCAGCCGATGCCCAACGCCCCCAGTTACTGGAATCCGAGGGGATGGCCGTTCCCGGTTCGCGTTTCACCTATGCCAGAGGCAAGCTGGTGCTCTGGAGCCCCGAAACCGCGGCCTTCCTCTCGCCCATCGCTTACCTGAACGAACAGCCGTTCTCCCGGCTGGCCATCGCGAATCCTAAAACGGCCCCCTATGGCCTGGCCGCACAGCAGGTCCTGGAACACCTGGAACTCTGGTCACCTCTGCAACCCAAACTGGTCCGTGGCGACTCCATCGCCCAGACCTTCCAGTTCATTGCCAGCGGCAATGCCCAGGCCGGTCTGGTGGCGCTGGCTCAGGTCAAAGCCTGGCCAGATCAGGACGGAACACTCTGGCGCATTCCTCAAAGCTATTACGCCCCCATCGACCAGCAGGCGATTCTGTTGAAGCGTGGTGCCGACAATACTGCTGCCAGAGACTGGCTCGCCTTCCTGCAATCCCCGGAGGCTGTTGCGATTATTCAGGGCTACGGATACGACACGGCGGACTGATGCTGGAAACCTATTGGCAGCCGGTCTGGCTGACCCTGAAGCTGGCTTCACTGACAACCCTGGTACTGCTGCTGGTGGGAACTCCGATCGCCTGGTGGCTGGCGCGATCCCGTCACTGGCTGCGCCAGCCCATCGCTGCCGTCGTCGCCTTGCCACTGGTCTTGCCGCCCACCGTGCTCGGATTTTATCTTCTGCTGCTGCTTGGCCCGAACGGCTGGGTCGGCCAGCTGACCGAACGTCTTGGTCTGGGTTTACTGCCGTTCACCTTTGAAGGCCTGGTAGTGGCCTCGGTTATCTATTCCCTGCCCTTTACGGTGCAACCCCTGCAGAACGCTTTCGAGGGTATCCGTGAAGGCTTTCTGGAGACCGCTGCCACCCTCCGGGCCGGGCCCTGGGACCGGTTTTTCTTTGTCGTGATTCCACTGGCCCGCAACGGTTTCATCACCGCCAGCGTGCTGACCTTCGCCCACACGATCGGCGAATTCGGCGTCATCCTGATGATTGGCGGCAATATCCCCGGCGAGACCAAAGTGCTGTCGGTGGCCATCTACGATCACGTGGAGTCCCTGGAGTACACCCAAGCCCACTGGCTGGCAGCGGGCATGGTGGTGTTCTCCTTCCTCGTTCTGGTCACCCTGTACGCTCTCAATGGCAGGGCTCGGGCGGGGGCACTGCGATGACTTCCACAGCCATCGAGGCGCGCTTTGTCTGCCGGTTCCCCGGATTTGAACTGGATGTCGACCTGAAACTGCCGGGCAACGGAATTACCGCGTTGTTTGGTCACTCCGGATGCGGCAAGACCACGCTGCTCCGCTGCATCGCCGGGCTGCAGCAGGCCCAGGGACAACTTTCCGTATTCGGCACGCCCTGGCAGACAGACACCCTGTTCAGGCCGGTTCATCAAAGGCCCCTGGCCTATGTGTTCCAGGAGACGCATCTGTTTCCTCACCTGTCGGTGCGCCGGAACCTGACGTTCGGGCAACGCCGGGTTCCAGCCCAGCAACGCCAGATCCGGTTTGACGATGCCGTCTCCTGGCTCGGGCTGGCCCACCTTCTTGAGCGTATGCCAGCCGGACTGTCCGGTGGCGAACGGCAACGGGTAGCCATTGCCCGGGCCATACTCACCAGCCCTCGACTGCTGCTGATGGATGAACCTCTGTCGGCGCTGGATCAGAACTCAAAGCAGGAGATACTGCCCTACCTTGAGCGCTTGCGAGACCACCTGGCGACTCCGATGCTCTACGTTTCCCACTCCACCAGCGAAGTGGCGCGCCTGGCCAACCATATTGTGATGATGGACAAGGGGCGTGTTATCGCACAGGGACCACTGCAAGAGACTCTCGCGCGGGTAGACCAGCCGTTTCGGCTGGAGGAAGATGCTGGCGTGCTGGTTCAGGCAACACTGGACACACTGGATGACCAATGGCACCTCGCCCGTTTCAGCTTTGACGGTGGCAGCCTGTGGCTGCGACAGGATCCGCGCTTCCGGCCCGGCGACCCGGCCCGCATACAGGTACTGGCAAGAGATGTGAGTATCGCGTTGACGGAGCATCGCGACCAGAGTATCCAGAATCTGCTGCCCGCGCGGGTGGACCGTGTCGAGACAGACGTCACCCCCGGCACCACCCTGGTGCGACTGCTGGCCGGCAATACCCCGTTTCTATCCCGGCTCACCAGCCGCTCCGCGGCCCAGCTGGCACTCACCCCCGGCCAGCCGGTGTGGCTCCAGATCAAATCGGTTGCCCTGGTGGACTGAACGACTTCTGGCCCCTTCGGCCACAGAGTGTGACCAGTGATACCGCTACTCTGGCGTTTGAACACACCATGCCGGGAGCAGAGACATGCCGACCAAACGTGAACACTGGGTGACCAGTGGAGACCTTCTTCTCTACGCCGTTGCGGAGGGCAACCCCGAGGCAACGCCCATTGTTCTGGTACACGGCTACCCCGACAACCACAGTGTCTGGGACAAGGTGGCGGCAGCACTCAGCCAGGAATATCTGGTGATTCGTTATGATGTCCGCGGGGCTGGCCGCTCCGACAAGCCAGCTCGCACCCGGGACTATCGCCTGGCGCTGCTGGCAAAAGATCTGCAAGCAGTCGTCAACGCCATTGTCCCCGACCAGTCATTTCATCTGGTTGCCCACGACTGGGGCTCCATCCAGAGCTGGGAATCAGTGACGGACCCCGATCTTCAGCAGCGTATTCGCTCCTACACCTCCATTTCCGGCCCCTGCCTGGATCATGTCGGCTTCTGGATTCGCAATCAGATAGGCTCACCTGCGAACGGAGGCACCACCAAAGTACTGCGTCAGTTGGCGAGCTCCTGGTATGTTTTCCTGTTCCAGCTGCCGCTGCTACCGGAAATGATCTGGAAAGCCGGGCTTGACAAAGTCTGGCCGAACTATCTGAAGACACAGGAACAGGTTGAAGACGCCCGTTTCAGCCCCTGGCAGAAAGCAGACGGACAATATGGTGTGAAGCTCTATCGGGCAAACTTCCTGCCCAGGCTGCTGCGCCCAAGGCCCCGGCACACCCGCTGCCCCGTTCAGGTGATCATTCCCACGCGGGACGCCTACGTCGGCCGCCACCTGACCGAACACCTGGTGCACTGGACCGGTAAGCTCACGCTGCAGGAACTGGATGCCCCGCACTGGGCGCCACTGACCGAGCCCGACGCCATCTGTCAGTCTGTATCAACGTTTGTTGGGAATAACGCTTAGCGGACTTCAAAGCCCCTGATGATAACATTTACAAAAACAACAAGGGCGCCCGGAGGGCGCCCTTGTTACTGCAAGCCTCAATCGAACGATCAGGCTTTCTTGCGGCGGAATGCCAGGCCAGTCAGACCCAGACCCAGCAGGGCCAGGGTACCGGGCTCCGGCACAGAAACCGGAGGCTGCTCGGTAATTTCCTGTACCTTGGTGTCAACAAACGATGCGGTGAACGAATCTGCGTTAGTACCACCGGAACGGAGAATGTTCAGGTTCCAGGCGGCACCGCCGGAATTCAGGGCCAGATCGACGTAGTCGCTGCCAGTGGTTCCGTTACCACTACCGATGTTGCCAGCGCCTTCACACTTGGTGAAACCACCCAAACCATCGGTCAGAAAACCGTTATCATCGCTGTCGATACCAATGGCATTGGTAGAGGACCCACCACAACCAAAGCGGTTGTTTACTACCACGTTGAGCAGGGCGTTCTTGCTGCCCAGACCCGCCAGCAAACCCTCTTTAGTAAGGTTACCATTGGTGTTGTCACGATCCTCGTCGGTAACCAGCACGAAGTTAACTGCGGCATCCGCGCGATAGCTCAGTTTATTCAGTGCCCAGTCCAGCGCGCTCCAGCCGTCTTCCGTGCCACCGTTGGTAACCAGCGTCGACGTTGCAGCAGCAAAATCGGTGGAACTGCCCCACTCCTGAGTGCCCGCCGTTACTGAATCCATATCATGGGCATGGGGATCCAGATGGTTGCTGGATGACCTGCCCCCGAAACCAACCAGCGAGTACCGGTTGCTCACCGAAGAGCCAACGCCCTCACCGACCAGACCACTCTCAAGGCTTGCAATCATATTGCTGAGCCAGGCGTGCTCTCCACCCATGGAGCCGGATTCATCGACCAGAAACACAACATCTGCCGTAATCGGCGCGGCAACAGAAGCGGAACTCATCAGGGCGGCTGCGGCCAGGCCAGCAGTGCCGGCAATCCATTTTCTTTTCATGGTTAAACTCCTTTTTGTGAGTCAATGTGTGACTCAACCGTCCCTGCGCGATTCCTGCCAGAATTCAAAAGATGATTATATTTCAGTTAGTTAGAAACCACACACTTAATGTGTCTGCGCACAACTGTAAAGTGCTTCGACACCATCAAAGCTGAGAAGGTAACGGAGCAGAAAACGGCAAATATACCGACGGAGATGCTGGGAAAAAGCGGTGCCCGTCAACAGCGGAGCACCGTTTTATGCAGAGATTACAGGGAGGGAGAGAGCAATCAGCGGGTACCGTAAACCACCATGGTTTTACCCTTGACCCGCACCAGACCTTGATCTTCAAGAGTTTTCAGAACCCGACCGACCATCTCCCGGGAGCAACCAACAATGCGTCCAATTTCCTGACGGGTAATCTTGATCTGCATGCCGTCCGGGTGAGTCATGGCATCCGGCTCTTTGCACAGATCCAGCAGTGTTCTGGCAACCCGGCCAGTGACATCAAGGAACGCCAGGTCCCCTACCTTACGGGTAGTCTGGCGCAGGCGCGAGGCCATCTGTTCACCAATAAAGTACAACACCCGCGGATCCTGCTGAGCGATTTCCCGGAACTTGGTGTAGCTGATTTCTGCCACTTCGCACTCAGTCTTGGCCTTGACCCAGGCACTCCGGGAATCCATGTTGTCGAACAGCCCCATCTCGCCGAAGAAATCACCGGCATTAAGGTACGCCATGATCATTTCACGACCATCGTCGTCTTCAATAATGACAGTGACCGAGCCCTTGACGATGTAGAACAGGGAATCGCTTTTATCACCCGCATAGATGATGGTGCTTTTGGCTGGGTAACGCCGGCGATGGCATTGGGAAAGGAAGTAATCCAGGTGTTTGGTCTTCTGCTCAACCGGCTTGACAATGGTAGCCATAATGCGAGACATGCCTCCTCAGAGTCTGGCGATTCCTGATCGTTTTTATATCCCCGCCTGTCCGTGCGGGTTAGGGGTTTTACTGATATGCCACGCAACTTATAACAAGAAGGTAACTTCTGGGCAACTCAAAAGCGGATACAGGATGTATCTGAAGGCAATACCGCTTTGGTCCCAACCACATCATGCCGCAGGGAGTTAACTGTGCTAGCATCCTGCCCATTCATTCAGGCACCAGGGGTAACTCCGATGAAAGCAACCGTCGACTGGACAGGCAATGCCAGCTTCAAAGCAACCAGTGGCAGTGGCCACAGCGTTCAACTGGACGGCCCCCCGGATCACGGTGGCGAGAATCTGGGTCCGCGCCCGATGGAGTTGCTGCTGATGGGCGTGGGCGGCTGCTCCTCCTTCGATGTGATGAGCATCCTGAAGAAAAGCCGCCAGGACGTGATCGCCTGTCACTGTGAGCTTGATGCGGAGCGCGCTGATGAGGTGCCGGCTGTGTTCACCCGCATTCATCTTCATTTTGTGGTTAGCGGAAACAACCTGAAGGAAAAGCAGGTGGAGCGCGCAGTCAGCCTGTCTGCCGACAAGTACTGTTCAGCCTCGATCATGCTGGGCAAAGCCGGTGTCGAGATCACGCACAGCTTCGAAATCCAGGCCGCCAGCTAGAACGGCAGGTCAGATTCCGGCCAGCGCCCTGCAACCGCGGCTTTCCGTTATAAAAAATGTCATTGCAAATACTATTCAATGACACCTGCGGTATGCATAATACGCAACTTTCTCCGCCGGTCTGCGCAAAAGGTGAACAGCTCCATTCACCCGGTCAGTAGTCGGTGGCGGCCTCGGCAGGGAGAGTTCCTCTCCCTGTGATCATTCATCTCCATTTCCCGGAGGGGCTGAGCATGGAAACCAAACTCCAGCTGCACGGTTTCAACAACCTGACCAAATCCCTGAGCTTCAACATCTACGACATCTGTTACGCGCAGACCGAAGAACAACGCGAAGCCTATATTGATTACATCGACGAGATGTACAACGCCGAGCGTCTGACCCAGATTCTGACCGACGTGGTCAAGATCATCGGTGCCAATGTTCTCAACATTGCCCGCCAGGATTACGAGCCTCATGGTGCGTCCGTCACCATGCTGATCGCCGAGCACGAACTGTCCGACAGCGAAGCCAATAACGAAGAGTCCCCTGGTCCGCTGCCGGATACCATTGTGGCGCATCTGGACAAGAGCCACGTGACGGTGCACACCTATCCGGAAAGCCATCCCCATGACGGCGTGAGCACCTTCCGGGCCGATATCGACGTGTCCACCTGCGGTCTGATTTCACCGCTGAAGGTACTGAACTACCTGATTCACAGCTTCGACTCGGATGTGGTTACCGTTGACTACCGTGTACGCGGTTTCACCCGTGACGTGGACGGTACCAAGCATTACATCGATCACGACATCAACTCGATCCAGAACTACCTGACCGAGGATACCCAGAACGCGTATCAGATGATCGACGTCAACGTGTATCAGGAAAACCTGTTCCACACCAAGATGATGCTCAAGGAGTTCAATCTGGACAACTATGTGTTCGGAGTGAACGCCGGCGACCTGGACCCGGCAGAAGCCCAGTCCATCGAGGATCGCCTGCGCCGGGAAATGCTGGAAATCTTCTACTCCCGCAACGTGGAATAATCGCTCCGGAGGTGACGACGGGGTTCCCGTCGTCACCTTTTGATGCCTTCGTCAGTTTTTTTGACTTCCCCCGCCAGAATTCTGCGTTTTCATCCCTTCCACCATCCCGGTTAAATAGCCCCATGACTAACCGAGAGGAGGACGGGATCATGCTTCGCTCCCTGAAACAAACCATTCCCGCACTGGCCACATCCGATGGCGCCGGGGTTCGCATCAAACGCTCACTGGGCCAGCGCCAATCCGTGCGAATGGACCCATTTCTGATGCTGGATGAGTTCGGCTCTGACCAGCCACAGGATTACATTGCCGGCTTTCCGGCCCACCCGCATCGGGGCTTTGAAACCGTCACCTATATGATTGAAGGGCACATGCTGCATGAGGATCACCTGGGGAATCGAGGCAACCTTCGCAACGGCGGGGTGCAATGGATGACCGCGGGCCGGGGCATCGTGCATTCGGAAATGCCACAGCAGGAATCCGGGGTCATGCGGGGCTTCCAGCTCTGGCTCAACCTGCCTGCCGCCGAAAAAATGAAGGCCGCCGGTTACCGGGACATTCAGCCAGAGGAGATTCCGGTGGCGCGCCAGCAGGGCGTATCCGTCCGGGTCATTGCCGGTGAACTGGAGATCGGCGGCGGTTCCGTCACCGGTGCAGTCACCGGCGGCAGCACGGAGCCTCTGTATGCCGATGTCCACCTGGAATCCGGAGCGAGGGTATCGCTGCCCGTCCCCCAGGCGCTCAATGCCCTGGTTTACCTGTATGAAGGTGGCGCAAGCCTGGTAAGCGAAGACCGGAACCAGGCTCTGGCACTGTCCTCGGCAAACATTCTGGAGCAGGGGGACGAAGTTCTGATTGAGGCCGGAGAGGCCGGGGCACAGCTGCTACTGATTGCAGGCCGGCCCATCGGCGAGCCAGTTGTCCAGTATGGTCCGTTTGTGATGAACAAACCTGCTGAGATTGAGCAGGCGCTGGCCGACTACCGCGATGGCACCCTGACGGTCTGATCAGGCAAAGGTTTTGCCGGCCATCAGGCTCTGGACCATGGGCCGGATAATCAGGTCCATGGCCAGGGCCATTTTCGGCCCCGGAATCACCAGGGTATCGTGACGGGAAAGGCTGCTCTGGGGAATGGCCTGCAGTAACCACGGGAAATCCACATCCGTCGTTTCCCGAAAGTGAATCACCACCATGCTCTCGTCTTCACTGGGCACATCCCGGGCAACGAAGGGGTTGGAGGTGTCCACCAGCGGAATTCGCTGGAAGTTGATGTGGGTGTGAGAGAACTGCGGCACGATGTCGTGCACGTAATCGTCCATCCGATTGATGATGGTCTGAACCACGGCATCCTGGCTGTAGCCCCGCTGATGGGTGTCCCGATGGATTTTCTGGATCCACTCCAGATTGACAATGGGTACCACACCAATCAACAAGTCAACGTACTGGGCAATATTGTAGTTGTCGCTCACCACCCCGCCGTGAAGCCCCTCGTAGAACAGGGCATCGGTATCCGCAGGTAACGGGCCCCAGGGGGTGAAGGTTCCGGGTTTGTGGCCAGCGGCGATCAGGTCACGGTCTTCGTCATGAACGTACTGCCGGTATCGGCCATTGCCGGTATGGCTGTAGTCATAGAACAGAGCCTCCAGCCTATCGATATGATTCGCTGCCAGGGCAAAGTGGTTGCGTTCACCAAACTGCCCCTTGGCGGCAAGTCGGGCCATTTGTTCCCGGGTATACCGATGAAAGCTGTCGCCACTGACCATGGCGGCATCGATGCCCTCACTGGCAAACATGCGGCTGAAGATCTGCCCGGTTGTGGTAGTACCTGCCCCGGAAGATCCGGTAACGGCAATAATCGGATGGCGTCTGGACATAAAAAGCTCAGGTTCCCGGATGTGCGTCAGACAAGACTGGTCAGCAGTCGGGGCTTCTCAACCACAAAACCCTGAGCGTAATCCACGCCCAGTTGCCTCAGCATATCCAGAACCTCACGGGATTCAACCTGAGAGGCAATCACTTCCCGTTCCATATAATGCGCCATATCCACCATGGATCTGACCATGGCCTGATCCGTCTGGTTGGCTGCCAGCTGACCGGTAAAGGCACTGTCGATCTTGATCAGATCTACCGGCAACGATCGCATGAACTGGAAGGAGCTGGGCCCGCTGCCAAAGTTACCCAGGCAGAACCGGCAGCCAAGCTCTTTCATTTCCAGCATGAAATCCGCCACCGATTGCAGATCATGAATGGCAGAGGCTTCCGTCAGCTCGAACCAGAGACGCTCAATCGGTGCATCCTTCTCACTGAGCTTTTCGTAAATGAATTCCAGCAGTGACTGGTCGTTCAACGAATAGCCGGACAGGTTGATGCAGACACCACCCACATGGCGCGGATCCGGAGACTGGTCCCGCAGCCAGTCCAGCATGTGCCCCACCACCCAGCGATCCACTGCCTGCATGCGGTCATAGCGCTCGGCCATGCGGACAAAATCCTGGCCGGTAATCAGCTGCCCGCTGTCGTCGTACATGCTGATCAGAATTTCATACTGGGCCGCCATTCGGGTGTTGGCATGCAGAGGAATGATTTTCTGGCAACGCAGCAGCATGCGCTCTTCGTCCGGGTTACTCAGGCCGGCCACACGGGCCGCAATCTGTTCCTGCCGGGCCTGGTCGTCTGCGTCGAGCGTGTAGATCGAGAAACGTCCCGGGCCCTTGTCGCGAGCGGAATTGAGCGCCTGCTCGGCGGCTTTCAGCCATTTTTCGGCGCTGATCAGCGCGGGCAGTTCCGGCGCCAGGCCAACATTGGCATTTAATGTGTAACGCCGACCACCGTACTCAAAGGGTTCCGCTGCAATGGCTTCCAGCAGTGCCTTGGCAATTTCCGGCCCCTGTTCTTCAGGCACCAGCATGGCAAATTCATTGCCCCCGGGACGAGCCACCGGCATGCCGTCGCCCACATGCCGACAGATGAGCTCCGCCACCCGTTTCAGGGTTTCATCCCCGGCCTGGTAGCCCGCTGTGTCATTCAGCAATCGGAACCCGCGCAGGTCCAGTTGCAGCAATGCACGACTGTCTTCCCGGCGGGCCAGTTGCTGCTCCAGCATGCGCTCGAATTCCCGGCGGTTCAAAAGCCGGGTCAGTTCATCATGGGTGGATGCCCAGGACAGCTGGTCATAGACGTTGCGAACCATGCGGTCGATGCTCTCGTCTACCAGCGGCCGGTCATACTGATTGTCCGGTACGATAATGCCTTTGCGCATTTGTCTGGCCAGAGCCTCCAGCTCCAGCTCAACCACCCGCATACCCTGGTGGTTAACGAAGACAAACCGGCTGAAACCACGGGCAATCCACACCAGGCGGATGTACTGGGGATCTTCTGCCTTGGTCTGATCCCGCAGCCAGTCGCCGGTGCGCAATTGCTGGGCCCGGTTGATCCAGCGTTGCAGGCTGCGCTGTTCCCGTTCACTGAGCACCTGTTTGTCCGGGCGAGCACCACTGACCGCAGGCATCTCAACCATTTCCGGCGCCTTGTCAGGCCGACGCACCAGAAACTGCTTCAATTCATCCCGGATCTGGGAGGACGGCATGTGGTTACTGGAGATCGACGCCAGCCCATCCTGAATCAGCCGTAACAGTTCGGGCAGGTTAATGCTGCTGTCCGGGTCCTCGGCAAAAGCCATCAGCGAATCGATCACCGCCAGGTAGTCCTGCCATAACTGACTGTCTGGTCCCTGGCGAATCCAGGTCAGCGACAATAAATCCCTCCAGCCGCCTTCAAGCAGGCTGACCAGGGCCCTGGGAACCTTGCGGCCAGCCAGTTTGCTTTCCAGCGCGCTGGCCACGGCGGTTTTGGATTCGGCAACCTTCTGGGCACCCTCTGCGGCAGCAGTCACCCGCTCAACGTTGCGGCGATACACGAGGTTCTGCCGGTCAATCAGCGTGTCCAGCTCACCTACGGTCTGCTCAAACACACCGGTATCCTGTTCGAACTCGGTAGCAATGCGGTGAATCAGCTCATCCACCCGGCGCTGCACCACCGGGTTCAGCCGGCCACCCTTCACGCCCAGTTGTGCCAGGCGGTTCATCACACCACGAACCGGGCTGTCCTGGTCCTCAAAGAATTCGGGATCACGCATCACAACTTTCAGCACCGGCACTTCCAGCTGACGCATTCGGCTCTGGGCGTAGTCACTGAGCTTGGGGCTATCGACCACGCTCCGGAAAAACCGATCGACAACGTCCAGAGTGTCCTGCTGCTCAGCATTGAGCCGGGTGTCACCGGTTTCACGTATCTTTTCAACCACCCGGTCCCGCAAGGGCACGGCCGGCTCTTCCGGAGCCGCAGCGCGTAGCTGCAGCTCCTGCAATTCCCGGTGCAGTTCACCCTGAGACAGCGGACGGGCATTGGCCGCAAACGGCTCTGGCGTCGCCTCTCCATTCTCCACACGACTGGCCTGCAGTGTTGTCAGCAGATTCCTCACCGTGGCAAAAGCCGTCTGGGCTGCGCGGGCATACCCCCGGAACTCTCCAGCTACCCGGTTTTTCAGCCCGCGGGCCGTTTGCCCGGGTTTGCTTTCCGGCGCCTCAGGCTGCGGCTTTTCCAGAGGTGTTTCGGGCTCCCGCTTCAGCACCTCGGTCGGCGGTTCCTTCCTGGCCGGCGCCTGTTCGCTCAGATAACGGGACAGGTCCAGATCCGGCAACACACCATGCCGGATCAGGATATTGTTCAACTCCCGATACAACGGCTCCAGCTGTTTGATCACCGTCTGCTCAAACGTCTTCAGGCAGACCTTTTCAACGTCCCGGCTGACTTTCAGCTGGGCAAGCGCGTTATGGAAGGCTTCGCACACGAGGGCGGGACCGAGGGGATTATGATGGCCGGTGCGATTGGCGATACCTAACTTGTCCAGCCTCAGCTTGAGCTGCAGCAGGTCGCCACGGTACTGGGTATCAGCACGGGTAACCATCACCCGAATTGCCAGCCAGTCCTCAAACTCGTTTTTGTCTACCACCGACAACACTGAACCGGGCGCGCCTTTGGGCTCCGGTTTTAAGGGCGACTCCAGACTGCGGCTCATGTAATGCCAGAGCACCCGCTGGCGCCCCTGAATCTGGCCGGATGCATCCATCAACTCATTGGCAAGCTGGTCGTTTGGGGCTTTCTGGGCCGCAATACGCAGTGCCTCCACCGTCTGGACAAAACAGGCATCCATGAGTGGTTCAATAAACCGCGTGACGGTTTTGGCACACTGGTGAAGCACAAACTGAACGCGTTCACTGGGAGCGCGAAGTGATGACCGGGCCTGATCCCCGGAACTGCCACACAACTGCAGCATGGCGCTGAAGGCATCGGAATCGGGGCGGGTAAAATGCACGCCCATGGCACCGTCAATACGCCGCACCGGGCTGACATGAAGCTCGTATCGACGATTGCCCTCAAGACCGCGGAACCGAACCACCAGCTCGGTAACGCTGCCGCCGGCAAAGGCCCGCTCGATTTTGCCGGAGGTTTCACCCGAATAACGAATGAACATGCCTTCGGCACAGAAATCAGCAATCTGGCAGGGCCACGCCTCACCATTGCCGGCATCTATCTGAGCGGCAAGTTTTATCGGCTGTCGGGGGCTGCTGCGACGCTCTCTCGGATCCATGAACTACCTGACCAGTTGCAAAGCCGGCATGTTGCCGGATGCGGAAATCCGGCCAACGTCCCTGAGTGGGTGTAGGTTCGAGCTGTTATGATAAGGCCTGTGGCGGTCGGTTAAAAATCTGTAACAGCCGTCGGCGAATAAGGAATTGTACAGCCTCATACCCACAACATCATAATATGATGATTCATGAGACAGCTTAGTCAGATCTATCTCTTTTTGCTACTGGTAACACCCCTGAGTGGCTGTACGACCATTGGCTACTATAGCCAGGCCATCGGCGGCCACGTGTCCCTGATGATGAAGGCCAGGCCCATCCACCAGGTGATCACGGCACCGGAAACCGACCCGGAACTTCGTCGACAGCTTGAGCTGGCAGCGCAGGCGCGGGCGTTTGCGGCTCAGGAACTGGCCTTGCCCGTGGACGACGTCTTCAGTGAATACGCAGCTCTGGGCCGCCCATGGGTGGTAGTGAATCTGGTCGCCGTGCCGGAGTTTTCCCTTACCCCCCACCAGTGGTGTTATCCGTTTGTGGGCTGCCAGTCCTATCGCGGGTACTTCCGCCTGGCCGATGCCCGGCAGGAACAGACGGCCTTCCAGGAGCGCGATTACGATACCTTTATCGGCGCTGTTACCGCCTACTCCACCCTGGGCTGGTTCGATGATCCACTGCATACCGGGTTCACCTCCCTGGCGGATGACCGCATGGTCGCCCTGATGTTCCACGAGCTGGCCCACCGCGTGCTCTATATCAACGGTGATACCGCCTTTAACGAGAGCTTTGCCACTGCCGTGGAACTGGAAGGGCTTCGGCTCTGGCTGAAGCGGCAAGGGGCATCTGAGGGTTTTGAGCGCGCTCTGGCGCGATTACAGCACCGGCAAAAGACTCTGGAACTGGTCGCCGCCACCAGCGAGCAACTCCAACAACTTTATGCCCGCCAGGATACGATGGACAAATCCACGCTGCGGGCGCGCAAGGCCCAACTGCTCGACGAACTGGCCCGGGACTACGCCAACCTGGCCGACCAATATGAAGAGCCGGGGCCTTTCGGCCCGCCGCCGGTACGGCTGAATAATGCACAGCTGGCACTGTTCCGCCAGTACAATCAGCACGTTCCCGCCTTCCGACAGATGCTGAAAGAGCTGGACTACCACTTCAGCGAGTTTTACCGGGCCGTCGGGGAGCTTTCCCGGCAACCGGCGGACAGTCGATCTGCGCGGTTGAAATTGCTGTCAGAGCGGTTTGTAGAAAACCTTTGAATTGCGCTGGGTGTTGTATGAGGCCAGCTTTGGACCCGGCAGATCCTGCACGGCGGTGGGTACGAAACCGCGTTCCCGGAACCAGTGTTCGGTTTGGGTAGTCAGCACAAACAGTTTGTGGACACCCTGGCCCCGGGCCAGCTTTTCAACCATGGCGAGAATCTCGTCACCACGGCCGGCACGGCGGTAGGAGGGGTCGACCGCAAAACAGGACAACTCTCCGGCGCCCTCCTCCGGATAATGGTACAGCGCGGCGCAGCCGACAATGGTGCCGTCCCGCTCCGCCACCACAAACCGGTCAATTTCGGTTTCCAGCATTTCCCGTGAACGACGAACCAGCACGCCCTGCTCTTCCAGGGGCTGAATCAGCTCCAGAATACCCCCGATGTCTTCTACCCGTGCCTGGCGAATCTGTTCGTAGTTATCACCGCTGACCAGGGTGCCGGACCCATCGCGGGTAAACAGCTCCTCCAGCAGAGCGCCGTCTTCTACGTAGCTGATGATGTGGGCACGCCGAACGCCTTTGACACAGGCATCGCAGGCGGCCTTGAGCAAGGCCGCATCGTGGCCGGTGACGGCATTGTCGTTCAAGCGTTCGGACGCCTGACGGGCGGACAACTCACGTATCAGGCTACCATCTTCTTCGAGCAGGCCTTCATCGTCGATGAAGACAATCAGCTTCTCCGCCTGCAGCGCCGCGGCCACCTGGCTGCCAACGTCCTCATAGGAAAGGTTGAAGGCATCACCGGTGGGCGAATAGCCCATTGGAGGCAACAAAACAATATGCCCCAGCTCCAGCAACTGCTCGATGCCACGGGTATCAACACGGCGGACGCGGCCGGTGTAGCCAAAATCAATGCCATCCAGCACGCCAACGGGTTTGGCGGTGACGTAGTTGCCGCTGCTGACCCGAATCCGGGCGTTGTGCATGGGTGAATTCACCAACCCCATGGAAAGCTGGCTTTCCAGGTAGGCCCTGAGCCCGCCAATGGCTTCCATAACCATCGGTAGATGGTTATCGGGGGTGATGCGCAGACCCCGTGCGAAGGAGGATTCCAGGCCGGCATCATCCAGTCGCGACTGGATCTGGGGGCGGCCACCGAACGCCACCACCAACTTGACGCCAAGGCTGCTAAGCAAAGCGATGTCGTGGATGATGTTGATAAAATTGCGGTGCTCAATGGCATCCCCGGGCATGGTCAGGACGACGGTCCGGCCGCGATGGGCGTTGATGTACGGAGAGGAATGGCGGAATCCGTGCAGCCAGTCGTTTGATTTCAAACCTTTATTCCTTATACCCTGATAATGCTTGCCAAGAATGGAGAATGCCGGGACGGTTTTCCGCCCGCCTTACCGCTAGTCTACTCAAAGACAGAACCTTTTGATCAATCCCTTGAGGATATCCACCGTCGGCTGCAACTGGGACAGTTCAAGAAACTCGTCCGGCTGGTGCGCCTGGTCGATCGAACCAGGCCCCATCACCAGGGTCTCCAACCCCAACTGCTGCAGCCAGGGTGCCTCCGTGGCAAAAGCAACGGCGTGTGCCGTGTGGCCCGTGAGTTTCTCACAGGCTTTGACCAGAGCGGCGTCGGCCGGGGTTTCAAACGGCGGTACGCCGTCAAACAGGGGGGCAAACGTGAGTTTGAGTTCCCGCCGCTCGGCCAGAGGCTGCATCCGGTCAAGAATCGCCTGGCGCAGGGTCTCCATGTTCATGCCCGGCAGCGGACGCAGGTCGAAGTGCAATTCGCATTGGGCGCAGATGCGATTGGGATTGTCACCACCGTGGATACAGCCCAGGTTCAGGGTGGGCACCTGTACCTCGAAGTTGGGGTTGCGGTACTTTTCCTGCCATTCGCTGCGCAGGGCCAGAAGTTCGCCGAGCGCCTCGTGCATGCCTTCCAGCGCGTTGCGGCCCAGGGCCGGGTTGGAGGAATGGCCCGATTGCCCGTCAAACCGCAACCGTTCCATCATGATGCCCTTGTGCATGCGCACTGGTTTGAGATTGGTGGGCTCGCCGATCACCGCGTAACGGGCTTTCGGTTTGCCGGCTTCTGCCAGTGCCCGGGCGCCATTCATCGAGCTTTCTTCGTCAGCAGTGGCCAGGATAATCAGCGGCTGCTGCAAGGGCTCGCCGGCAAAGGCTCTGGCGGCTTCAATGGCCAGCGGGAAAAAGCCCTTCATGTCGCAGGTGCCCAGACCGTACCAGCGGTTGTCCTTTTCCGTGAGACTGAACGGATCACTTTGCCAGCGTTTGTCGTCAAACGGTACGGTGTCGGTATGGCCTGAGAGTACCAGTCCACCCGGACCGCTACCCAGAGTGGCGATCAGATTGAACTTGCCGGGCATGCCCGGCACTTCCATGATCTCGACGGTAAACCCCAGGGGTTCGAGCCACTCTGCCAGCAGGCGGACCACACCTTCGTTACTGTGATCCCACTCCGGCGAGGCACTGCTGATGGATGGCAATGAAATCAGCCGGGCCAGCATTTCCCTGATACCCGGCACCCCTGTGCTTGCGCTTGCGGTCACTTATTGCCTCCCGTCCCGGCGCTATTCCGGGCGGCCCCGGCGCCAGACTTCAAATTGTGTAATGGCACGAATCAGAATGGGGTACGCCACTTCGCCCCCGGCCACTGTGCGGGCGATTTCCATATCCCGCTCGCCAACGCTGACCAGTCGCCCCTCAACCTGGTTTTCATTCGAGAGCGTAACCCTTACGCGCCGGCCAAGCCAGGTATTGGCGTTCTCAACACTGTCAGGGTACCACTGCTCAAAATCCGGGTCTTCCGGCGGTACCACAGGCTCCATTGCCTGCGCAGGCAATGCTGGTTCCACCCGTTGCATTTCGGTCAGGTACACATCCGGCACGGTGGCACCGTTATAGGATACGCGCAGGCTGACGGTGTTTTCCGAATCGGTGCGTACGGGCAGCCCGAAGGTTTCCGAGCCGGGTGCAAGCATCATGGTCACCTCACCCCCTTCGGTCAGCCATTGCCGATACAGTGCCAGCAATTGCGGACTGGCTTCCAGGCCCCGAGCCTGCAGCCCTTTCTCCAATGCCGCGACACCCCGCCCGGCCCAGTCGCTGACCTCCAGCCCGGTCTCGCGGGCACAATAGGCAGAGAGGCGGCGCATCAGACCCGCGTCACGAACGGTCAGTTGCAGTGGCCCGGCCCCCATGGAGGCCGGGTCGGCCAGATTGCCCAGGGTCAGTCTGGCGTCTGGCCAAACCAGCTCCAGGCTTCCGGTTTCACGGGTATTCAGTTCAAAACGCAGGGCATCGGGGGTCTGCTCCAGCAACATGTCGCCCCGGATATCAGGAATCCCCATACGCATCAAATCCCCACTGCCCAGTTGCTGCCTTGGGTCCGGCGCACAGGACAGATTGGCTAGCGGGGCCTGGCTGGTTTCATCCGGCGCCGCTGTCACCCAGTTCCGGAACATGGTGGGTTCCAGCATGATGCTGGCGCGCTCAACGGACATCCGCCAACTGGCCGGCAAGCCCTCCGGGCTCATCAGTGTGGTCACCAGGGTGACCGGAGAGCCGGTTTCCAGCTCCATCAGGCCCATCTGCAGTGGCTGTGTGAGCCGGAAATCCTCCCAGTGCGCCTGCCGGAGTATGACCCGACCATCCACGGAGGAGCTGATGCTACCCCGCTCAAGTACACCGTATTCCGATAATGCCGTGCGCGCCTCTGCCAGGCGCTGGTCCGTCAGCCACCAGACGCCGGCTTTAAAGCCGGCGAAGGCCACTATTCCTGTGATAACGAGAAATGACAGCAGGCGTTTCATCCGGTAACTCCCGGCCAGAAGTATCAGTTACGGGAAATCAGCGTACCGACACCCTCGTCGGTGAAGATTTCCAGCAGGCAGGCGTGGGCCACTCGTCCGTCGATAATGTGGGAGGTGCGCACGCCATTTTCCACCGCACTCAGGGCACAGCGGATTTTTGGCAACATGCCGCCATGGATGGTGCCGTCTTCAATCAGGTCGTTCACCTGCTGGGCGGTCAGACCAGTCAGCACCTTGTCTTCCTTGCTCTTGAGGCCGGAGACATTGGTCAGCAGGATCAGCTTCTCGGCCTTCATGGCTTCTGCCACCTTGCCGGCCACCAGGTCCGCATTGATGTTGTAGGAGGCGCCATCCGGCCCGACTCCGATAGGCGCGATGACCGGGATCACGTTGCTGCGGGTCAGCATGTCGATAACATCGACGTTGACGCTTGCCACCTCGCCAACATGGCCAATATCGATGATTTCAGGTCGCTCCAGCTCCGGCGAACGATTGACCACTTCCAGCTTCCGGGCCCGGATCAGATTGGCATCTTTGCCGGTCAGGCCCACCGCGGTGCCGCCGTGGGCATTGATCAGGGAAACGATTTCTTTGTTCACCTGGCCACCGAGCACCATTTCAACCACATCCATGGTCTCGGCATCGGTAACGCGCATGCCGTTAACGAAGCGGGACTGGATATTCAGGCGCTCCAGCAGCTCCCCGATCTGGGGGCCGCCGCCGTGAACCACGATGGGGTTGATCCCCACCAGTTTCATCAGCACCACGTCCCGGGCAAAACTGCTCTTGAGGTCTTCGTTCTCCATGGCGTTGCCGCCGTATTTGATCACGACCGTCTTGCCGGTAAACCGTTGGATATAGGGCAGGCCCCGGCTCAGTACCGAGGCCACCTGCATTGCTGTTTCACGATCCAGCGCCATGATGTTGTGTTAATCCTTACGACAGTAATGGGTTTCAGAATTCCGCCACCAGGTCTGGTGCCGCTTTCTGCAGTTGCTCCCGGAAAACGGATTTGATCCGCTCCAGTGCCTGTTCGGTTTCGGCTTCGAAGCGCAGAACCAGAACCGGCGTGGTATTGGACGCACGGCATAGCCCCCAGCCATCGGCATAATCTACCCGAATGCCATCGATGGTACTGATATTGCCGTCACCAAAATCCGCCTGCTGACCTAGCCGTTCAATGATGGCGAACTTGTCTTTCTCGGTCACCTCGACATTCAGCTCAGGGGTGCTGATATCCTCGGGGAAGTCTTCAAAGACCTCATCAGAGTGGCGATCCTCAATGCCCAGAATTTCCAGCAGCCGGGCCGCCGAGTAAAGGCCATCGTCAAAGCCGTACCAGCGTTCGCCGAAGAAAATGTGTCCGCTCATTTCGCCGGCCAGCAGGGCTCCGGTTTCCTTCATTTTCGCTTTCATCAGGGAATGGCCGGTTTTCCACATGATCGGGCGCCCTCCGGCCTCCGAGATCACGCTGGCCAGCCGGCGGCTGCACTTCACGTCATAGAGCACATCCGCGCCGGGATTGCGGGACACTACATCCCTGGCAAAGAGCATCAGCAGACGATCCGGCCAGATGATCTTGCCGGTATTGGTGACCACGCCCAGGCGATCGCCGTCGCCATCAAAGGCCAGCCCGATATCGGCACCGGTCTCCTTAACCTTGGCAATCAGATCCTGCAGGTTCGCCGGTTTGCCGGGGTCCGGGTGATGATTCGGGAAATCACCGTCCACTTCACAATACAGTGGTGTGACTTCACAGCCCAGCTCCTCAACCAGCATGGGGCCCAGCTCTCCGGCAATGCCATTACCGGCATCCACCACCACTTTCAGCGGCGCGGCCACAGCAATATCACCGACGATACGGTCCAGATAGGCGCGGCGCACGTCGTCCCGGGATTGCTCCCCCTGCCCGCTGACAAGGTCGGCGGTCTGGATGCGCTGGTGCAGCTTCTGGATAGCTTCACCAGACAGAGTCTCTCCCCCCAGCATGATCTTCAGGCCGTTATAGTTGGCCGGGTTGTGGCTACCGGTCACCATAACGCCAGAACCGGTCTGCAGGTGATGGGTTGCAAAGTACAGCACCGGCGTGGGGATGGCGCCCAGGTGAATGATGTTGCAACCGGTCGCCATGATGCCCCGCCCCAGCGCATCGGCCAGTTCCGGGCTGGAATGACGGCCATCATAACCAACACAGATATCCGTAACGCCACGCTCAGTCGCTTCCGAGCCGATCGCGCGACCAATGACTTCAACCACCTCGGCCGAGAGGGTCTGGCCAACGATGCCCCGGATGTCATAGGCACGGAAGATTTCCGGGTTGACCTGAACAGCAGGCAACTCGGTTTCTGCTACTTCTGGAATGTCCTCGTCAAACAGGGAATCGTCGGAGCCACCAAAGCCGAGCACATCCTCGTCACCATCGAGCATGTCAATGTCGGGCATGTCCTTGTCCTGAAACAGCGGTTCCTCCTCCGCCGTCGCTGCCTTGCGGCGGGCAGGAGCCGTTTTGGGGGCGGCCGACTCCGCCGCCTTGGCCACCCGTTTCTCAACCATCTGGGACAAACGAAACAGCACTTCTCCTGTGGACGCCACCATATCCCAGCGCAGGGCGGGCAATTTCATCCGCTCGCCCCCGAACACCTTATGGGCCCACTGAATGAGCGCGGTCACATCCTGGCGAATACCACGCTGGGCATTACCGAGAAGCACCCAGACCAGAACCGCCGCCACCAGCGCCGGCACCCCCACCAGAATCGCCAGGAGGATGGTGCTGACCGGCGCCACCGGCGCCGAAGCGGGTTGATAACTGACGGACCAGTCCGGATTGATCAAAGTGCGGGACAGCTCCGGGCCGCTGCCATTACCGACGCTGGCCACGGTTCGTGAAGCACCGGATACGGATTGGACCAGTGACAACTTGCCACCAAGTTGCGAATTGCTCACAGCCAGCAATGGCTGAATATGGGACGCCTCAAAGACCGCCAGTACGCTACCGACCACGGCATTGCTGGTAGGGTGACGTACCGCCGCGGCAAACTGCAGATACCACTGATTGTCCCGGGGGAAGGCATCAGGCAACAGGTTCTGGCCATTTTCTGCCCGTCGTGCCAGTTCCAGGCCTGCAAATCCCAGCAGGGTATCGCCGTTACCGGTCCGGGGCACTTCCCGGTATGGGAAGACAAACACCTGAGCGGAACCGGGCAGCGCCGTTTGCAGTTGCCCGGCAAGATTGGTCAGATCAGATCGCTCCGCCAGAGCAAGGGCGGCGTAGCGCTGGTTGGCCACCGCCCGAACCTGTTCCTGCAGCGCCGTCAGTGACTGATTCAGGCGCCGCTGGGCACTGTCCACCTCCATGGCACTGGCCGCGTCATAACGGGCTTCCCCGGCAGGCACCACTACCAGAAAATGCGCCAGCACCACCGCGACCACGCCGGCCACCAGCACCACCAGTGATTGATTCAGCCCGACCGATCCGAGTTTCTTTAGCCCGGAGCCAGCCGCTTCTTTGGACGCTTTGGACGGTTTCTGTTTCTTTCCGGGCTTCTTCTCCGGCTGCTCATCACCGGAAGACGCTTTGGTTTTTTTCTTGGCGAATTTCATAATGCATCCCGCAGTTATTTTCTTTCCCGGATAGTTCTGTATCCGCTGAGTATAGACGCCGGCCAGTCAACTCGCTGCCAGGTAAACAGGCCCGGCTCAGTGGCTCCCGGTGGAGCCAAAGCCACCTTCGCCCCGGTCACTGGCATCAAATTCGGTCACAATCTCGAAATCCGCCTGTACCACAGGCACCAGCACCATCTGGGCAATACGTTCACCCACCTCGATGGTGAATGGCGTCTGGCCCCGGTTCCAGCAGGACACCATCAACTCGCCCTGATAGTCGGAATCAATCAACCCCACCAGATTACCGAGCACGATCCCGTGTTTGTGCCCGAGCCCGCTACGGGGCAGGATCATGGCGGCCAACTCCGGGTCGGCAATATGCACAGACAGGCCGGTGGGAATCAAAAAGGTCTCGCCCGGCATGATGGTCTTGGCTTCTTTCAATGCCGCCCGGAGATCAAGGCCTGCAGAGCCTTCCGTGGCATATTCGGGAAACGGAATCCCGGTGCCAATGCGGTCATCCAGAACCCGTACCTGAAATTTTCTTTTGCTCATGCCTGTTCAATCCTGTTGCTGTGGTCTGCAATCAACGCCACCAGACGGGCAGCGATCGACTGTTTGCTTTCTGGCCCGATGGATTCCGACCCCTCAGGCCAGAACACCGTAACCGCATTACGGTCGCTGCTGAAGCCGAGCCCGGGCACGGACACATCATTGGCGACAATCATATTGAGTTTCTTGCGTTGCATCTTGTCGGTCGCATAACGCGCCACGTCCGTGGTCTCGGCCGCAAAGCCGACCGTGAACGGCGCATCGGCCCGGGCCGCGATGGTCGCCAGGGTATCGGGGTTCCGGACCAGCGAAAGACTCATGTTGTCGTTGGTTTTCTTGATTTTCTCGCTGGCGGACACCTCGGGCCGGTAATCCGCCACGGCGGCCGTGGCGATAAAGATATCGCAGCCTTCATCGACCGCTTTGCTGGCAGCTTCGAGCATTTCCTGAGCAGTACTGACCGGCCGGAGATCAACCCCCGCCGGCACCGCCAGACTGACAGGCCCGCTGATCAGCACCACCTCGGCCCCGGCGGCAACGGCCGCACTGGCCAGGGCGTAGCCCATCTTGCCCGAGCTGTGATTGGAAATGTAGCGCACGGGATCGATCGGCTCCCGCGTTGGCCCGGCCGTGACCACCAGGCGCTTGCCCGACAGCGGCCCGGTCGTTTCAGCCACGCCTTCTCCGTTTACCAGACGCGCCAGACGTTCCGGCTCCAGCATGCGCCCCGGACCGGTATCGCCGCAGGCCTGCTCGCCCTGACCCGGCCCCCACAGGGTAATCTGCGGATCTTCCATCAACAGCGCCAGGTTCCGCTGGGTACGAAAGTTCTTCCACATGGCCTGGTTCATCGCGGGAGCCAGCGCTATCGGCGCTTCGGTGGCGCAACAGACCGTCGTCAACAGGTCATCGGCCAGCCCGTGGGCCAGCCGGGCCATAAAATCCGCAGACGCCGGCGCCACCACAACCTGATCGGCCCACTTGGCCAGCTCGATATGCCCCATGCCAGCCTCGGCTTCCGGGTCGAGCAGGGATGTGCGTACCGGTTCGCCACTCAGAGCCTGATAGGTTAACGGCGCAACAAATGCCTCCGCACCACGGGTCATGACAACCCGGACTTCGTGCCCCGCTTTTTTCAGCAGCCGAACCAGCTCCGCACTTTTATAGGCGGCAATACCACCGGTAATTCCCAACAATATTCGCTTGGCGGTCATGCGGGCTCCGTAATCCCGTAAAATGAAAGAGTTATAAGATAGCATGCCGAGCGCAGACGGGCAGCCTGCCAGCGCCCCTGTTCGTTTACCAAATGTTACCTTTTGGAGTAACCTTTGTAATTTCGAGAACCCGGTGCAGGACGCATCCCCCAAAACCAGCAAGGACGCAAACATGACCACCAGCCACTGGCCCGCCGATGAGCGGCCCCGTGAGCGACTGCTCACTCATGGCCCTGAATCCCTGTCTGACGCCGAACTCCTGGCCATTTTCCTGCGGACCGGTACTACCGGCATGCCGGTGATGGCCCTGGCCCGGCACCTAATCACCGAATTTTCCGGACTGCGCGGCCTGATGACCGCCTCCCGCCGACAGTTCTGCGAGGTCAAAGGCCTGGGCACCGCCAAGTACGCCCAGGTGCAGGCTGCCATGGAAATGGCGAGGCGAGTGATGGACGAGCCTCTGCGCCAGGGTGACCCGCTGCGCTCACCGGAGGATACCCGGCGCTTTCTCACCAGCCGCTTAGGTACTTATCCTCATGAAGTGTTCGCAGGCCTGTTCCTGGACAATCGCCACCGGGTCATTCAGTACCGGGAACTGTTCCGGGGCACGATCGACGGTGCCGCCGTCTATCCCCGTGAGGTGGTACGCCAGGCTCTGGAGGACAATGCCGCCGCGGTCATCTTTGCCCACAACCATCCGTCCGGCGTGGCCGAGCCAAGCCAGGCTGACATTTCCCTGACCCGCCGGCTGAAAGAAGCCCTGGGACTGGTCGATATCAGGGTTCTTGACCATATGGTTATCGGCCACGGTGAGGTAATATCCCTCGCTGAACGTGGATTGATGTAGCCCCGTGAAGGATACCGCCCCGAAACTGGCCAAATTCCCAACAATTTTTTGCGTTGGTCGGCCAGTTCTGGTATAAAAGCGTCCCTTTCTGGCGGCGTCTGGCGAGCAGCGTTCTGTTTCAGAAGCGCAAACCGGCAGCAGGTATGGCTCCGGAGCAACCAGAGACGCATTAAAAACGAATTCGTATTGATAGAGACCATTGCTCAGGTCGGAGGCAAGTATGTCCAGAGTTTGTCAGGTTACCGGTAAGCGTCCGGTTACCGGTAACAACGTTTCCCACGCGATGAACCACACTCGTCGTCGTTTTCTGCCGAATCTGCAGAACCACCGTTTCTGGGTTGAGTCCGAGAAGCGTTTCGTGAAGCTGCGCGTTTCCACCAAGGGCATGCGCATCATCGACAAAAAAGGCATTGACGCTGTGCTGGCCGATCTTCGTGCCCGCGGCGAGAAAGTTTAAGGAGCCGCATCATGCGCGAGAAAATCAAGCTGGTATCTTCAGCAGGCACTGGTCACTTCTACACGACCAAAAAGAACAAGCGTAACACCCCGGAAAAAATCGAGATCAAAAAGTACGATCCGGTTGTCCGTAAGCACGTTGCGTACAAAGAAGCCAAGATCAAGTAATTGATCCTGCCTCCACAAAAAACCCGGCATCTGCCGGGTTTTTTATTGCCTGGACGCATCAGACAAGACTCAGAATGTTTCCAGATAGCCTTTGGGCAGCGCCACATCCATGGCAATGGGAAGGTGGTCGGAAACCGGATAGCTCACCACTTCAGAGCGCCGGATTTCCAGAGAGGGACTGACAAGAATATGGTCAAGCGCCTTTTCCGGGCGCCAGCTCGGGAAGCTGTGCGCGGTGTCGGGCAGCGGAATCAGATCGGTTTCTTTCAGCGGTGTTCGTGTCAGCAACTGCTCTGCATGAGCATTCATGTCCCCCATCAGCACCACATGCCGATAGCTCGCAATCTGCTCGCGGATAAATCCAAGCTGCTTCTGCTGGGCCGACTTGCTGAGAGAGAGATGCATCAGCACCAGTACCAGCGGGTCTTCCTCATCCCCGTAGCGCGCAATGATGGCGCCACGCCCGGGAATCAGTCCCGGCAACTTGTGTTCAGTGACATCCAGCGGGCGGAAACGGCTCAACAGGCCATTACTGTGCTGGGCAATCTGGCCGAGGTTGCGATTTAATTGCTGATACCAGTAAGGAATCCCGGCCGCCTCGGCCAGGTATTGCACCTGATTGATGTAACCACTGCGGAGACTGCCGCCATCACACTCCTGCAGGGCAACCACATCATACTGGCTGAGCAGGGTGGCAATCCGATCCAGGTTTTCGTAGCGCCGGCGATTGGGCAGAAAATGCTGCCAGCTGCGGGTCAGGTAATGGTGATAGGACGAGGTGTTGATACCAACCTGAATATTGAAAGTCAGTAGCCGGATGTGCCTGTGAGCTTCAAACTCCGGCACATGCTCGCTCCCGGAACAAGTGCCCCGGGAGCTTTCCTGGTTTCTGAGTATACCGTTCAGCTGGTTACGGATTCGCTTGTACATTATCAGCCGCTTCTCCGGTCAGCCCATCCAGCGCCCGGCGAACCGCATGGCGCCTTACTCAGACCCGCTGCGCTCTTTTTCCGCCAGATACTCGACCACCTTCAGGGTGTTTTCGTGACTACCCGCCATGGAGGCACTTACCACGTACTTGCCATCAACCAGCATAGTCGGTGTACCGGTAATGCGCGCGCCACGAATCTTGGCCTGGGCCTGCTGCACTCTGGCACGCACCCCGAAACTGTTGTAGTTTTCCAGAAACTTCTCGGCGTTCACGCCATACCCGGCAACAAAATCAGCCAGAGCTTCCGGGGTATTGAGGGGGCGGCGCTCTCCGGCCAGGGCATCGAACAGCGCGTCATGCACCTTGTCCAGCTCGCCCATCGCCTCAAGGGCATAGAATGCGTAGGCATGCGGCTCCCAGCTGCGACCCAGTGCCGCTGGCAGCTTCACATAGTTGATGTAGTCCGGAGCCTCCGCTTCCCAGGCTTCAGCCAGCGGCTTGAAGTTGTAGCAGTGCGGACAGCCGTACCAGAAGACTTCCGCCACTTCGACACCGTTATCCGATGCCGTTCTTACCGGATTATCCAGTACCCGGTAATGCTCTCCGGCCACCCAGGGCTGGGCATTGACCAGGGAAGCAGCAGACAACAGTGAAAGCGCCAGAACGGCGGAAGACGTCAGGGTTCTGATCATCGGGAATCTCCGAGCCATCAATGAATTTTAACGGGGATTATGACCCAGGGATGCGGAAAAGTTCCACCGGAGGGCCAAAGGAATGCGTTACCGAACGGTTAGGTATTATGAATACCGGATACCAAAAACCCCGCCGAGGCGGGGTTTTCAGTCGTAACTGACGGCTGTCGATCAGTTCAGGCCGGATACGTAGCTGGCGACCGCCTCAATCTCAGCGTCTGTCAGCTTGGAGGCAACATCCATCATGATGCCGGCATTCGCGCCTCCGGCGCGCTCACCCGCCCGGTAAGCTTTCAACTGCTTGATAACATATTCTGCAGTCTGTCCGCCCAAGGCAGGGTAACCTGCCGGCTCGTTGCCAATGCCGGAGGGGTTATGGCAACCGGAACAGGCCGGTACACCGGAGGCCATATTGCCGCCGCGGTACATTGCCTGACCCTGCTCAACCAGATCCGGATTGGCCTGACCAACAACCATTTCCTGGCTGTTGAAATAGGCAGCCAGATCCTGCAAATCCTGATCGGACATGGCGTTGAGCAGGCCCGTCATTTCAGGAATGGCACGATCCCCGGATTTGATGTCAACCAGCTGGTTGTACAGATATTTCTCGCCCAGACCGGACAGTTTTGGATACACAGCCATTACCGGCTTGGCTCCACCCTGACCATGACAGCCCGCACACACTGCTGCGTTCTGTTCACCCGCTGCCGGATCTCCTGCCCCGTGAGCCATCGCTGTAAGGCCAACTCCGAGAACAACTCCTGCGATCAGTCTTTTCATGCTCGCTCCGCTTCTCTCATCTTTGCATCTTGAAAGTATTCTTCGTTGTGCAGCCGGCAGGCACTGGGTCGTCAGGTGCAAAACCGGGGCATACAGCGGCAACGCGAGGCGTCCCGCCGGAAATTGGTGTAGCATTATACATTAATCGCCGATAACTGAAATCCAAAGGAACACCAACCGTCGTGGACCCTGATCTGACTCAAAAAAGCCTCTCGTTCAACAGCGCCCGTTTTCTCATCAGCGCCTCCAAACTGGACGAATGCCCCCCCGACCATGGCGCTGAAGTTGCCTTTGCCGGCCGCTCCAATGCGGGCAAATCCAGCGCCCTGAACGCTATCACCGCCAACGGCAAACTGGCCCGCACCAGTAAAACGCCCGGCCGGACCCGGCTGATCAACTTTTTCAGCCTGAACCGGGAACATGCCCGTCTGGTCGACCTGCCCGGTTACGGCTACGCGAAAGTGTCCCGGGACATGAAAGACGACTGGCAACAGCATCTCGGCCATTACCTGAATGATCGCCGCTGCCTGCGTGGCCTGGTTCTGGTGATGGACATCCGGCACCCGCTCACCGATTTCGACCAGATGATGGTGGAATGGTGTGAACATAACCACCTTCCGCTCATGATTCTGGCCACGAAGGCCGACAAACTGAAGTTTGGTCAGGCAAAAACCGCCATGCTGGGTATCGCGAAAAAGCTGAAGGAATATCAATGTGTGGAGCACCTCATCATGTTCTCTGCCACCTCCAAGCGCGGAGTCGACGAGTGCCGGGAAGCGCTGACCCACTGGCTGGAAGCCTCGGAACAGGAGCCGGTTGAGGCATAAAAAGCCGGCCTGAAGAAGACAGGCCGGTGAAAACGTCAGGGTTTGCGACGTGCTATGTGCCTCTGCAACCACAGAGGCCGAAAACCTGAGAACTCACTCAGGAGACGCAGGGAGTGTCCGGTTCCCAACGTCATTAGCTGTGACTGCGCCGCATTCAAAAAGTTCAATATCAGATCAAACTTTGACCAGACCAGCCAGGCTCATGCCTCAACGCCAGAGATACCCTGGGCCTCAGGCAAGGTAGGACGGTATTTTTCTCGCAATGCCAGCACCCGCTCACGATACTCCGGCGTGAGATAGGGCACTTCCAGTGTCAGCACCTGATAGATCCCCTGCTTTAACTCGGTCAGGGACAGACTGGCAGGCTCCTCGGCCGCATGAGCCGTCTTCAGAAACGCCATCCAGTTGGTAATCACCAGCCAGACATTCAGTGACATGGCCGAACGCAGATCCTCCGGCTGAGGCTGGATAATGCCGGCATCCGCCAGCTTTGCGAAAATCCGGTTGATGGCCGCCAGACAGCGATTGGTAAACTCCCGGTAGTCCCGGCGCAGCCGCGGGTCACTGTCGAGCAGGTATTCCAGATCCCGGTGGAAGAAGCGATAGCTCCAGAGGCCGTCAAACACCGACTCCAGATAGAAGGTCATATCCTCCAGGGTGATCGGTCGGTCTTCCGGAATATCCAGGTAGTAGTCCACCAGCTTTTCATATTCCTGGAAAATCTCGTAGATGATGTCGGACTTGTTGCGGAAGTGGTAATACAGATTACCCGGCGATATCGCCAGGTGCGCGGCAATGTGATTGGTGGTGATATTGCGCTCACCCTTGTCATTAAACAGCTCCAGGCTGGATAAAAGTATCTTGTCTCTGGTTTTCATCGTCATGCCGGTGTTTGTTGTTATCAGTGTCACGGATGGCCTAAAGAGCCATCCGGCTTTCTTGACTGCCTAGAGTATATACTCTAATAATAGCCTCAAGCGCAAATCGCACAGATTTTGGCCAACGACAATAACCGACTGCCAGCGCCTGTCGCTCCAGGCAGTCAGGGGGAGAAAACCATGGGTGCCACCGTCGTCCAGCTCACAGAGAGCAAGAAGCAGATCCAGCATACGCATCACGTCTTTGAGGACCAGAAGAAGGCCTTCCGCAACAACCCGATGCCGTCCCTGACCGAGCGCAAAGAGAACGTCAAGCGTCTGAAACGGGCGCTACTGGCGCATCAGGATCGCCTGGTCGAGGCCATCGATCGGGATTTCAGCTGTCGCTCCAAAGACGAATCCCTGATTGCCGAAGTCATGCCGTCTATTCAGGGCATCAATTACACGCTGAAGAATCTCGGCGACTGGATGAAGCCCTCCAAACGCCATGTTTCGGTTCTGTTCCAGCCCGCCAGCAACAAGGTTTACTACCAGCCCAAAGGGGTTGTAGGCGTCATCGTGCCCTGGAATTACCCTCTGTATCTGGCGGTCGGTCCACTGGTCGCTTCCCTGGCGGCTGGCAACCGCACCATGATCAAGATGTCGGAATTCACTCCGCACACGTCAGCCCTGTTCAAGGAGATCATCGAGTCGATGTTCCCGGAGGATCTGGTGTCGGTGATCACTGGCGAGGCCGATGTGGCTGCTGATTTCTCCCAACGGCCTTTCGATCACCTGCTGTTTACCGGTTCTACTTCAGTAGGCAAACTGGTGATGCGCGCGGCGGCCGAAAATCTGACCCCGGTAACCCTGGAGCTCGGCGGCAAGTCCCCGGCCATTGTGTCGCCGGATGTCCCCATGGAAGATGCGGCCCAGCGTATCGCCTTCGGCAAGGCCTTCAATGCCGGCCAGACCTGCGTAGCACCGGACTATGTGCTCTGCCCTACCGACCGGGTGCAGGCGTTCGTGGATGAATTCCGGGCACGGTTTGCCGAGATGTACCCGAGCCTGCGGGATAACGACGACTACACGGCCATCATCAATGAGCGCCAGTACCATCGTTTGCAGGGCTATCTGGAAGATGCCAGGGCCAAGGGGGCTGAACTGGTGGAGATCAATCCCGCCAACGAGAACATGAAGGACGGTACCCGGAAGATTCCGTTGACGCTGGTGCTGAAGACCACGCCGGACATGAAGGTGATGCAGGACGAGATTTTCGGCCCGATCCTGCCGGTCATCAGTTACGGCAGTCTGGACGAGGCAATCCATTACATCAATGACCGGCCACGGCCGCTGGCGCTGTATTTCTTTGGCTATGACAAGTCCCACCAGCAGCATGTGGTGGACAACACCCATTCTGGCGGCATGTGCATCAATGATGCGCTGATGCACGTGGCCCAGGACGACCTGCCGTTCGGCGGGATTGGTGATTCCGGTATGGGGCACTATCACGGTAAGGAAGGCTTCCTGACCTTCTCTCATCACCGGGCGATTTTTACCAAGCAGAAGTTCAACAGCGGCAAATACGTGTATGCGCCCCATGGCACCGCAGCGCATCGGTTGGTGTATAAGCTGTTTATTCGCTGACAAAACACGCCTGCCTGCTTGGCTGGGAGCAAGGCCAAGGTGCAGGATGTCTCTCCAGGACACGCCGTTAATACGTCCATGTAGGCTTGAGCAAAACATCCCTGTTTTGCACAGTCCCGGAGAGACACCCTGCACCCTGGCCACCAGACGTTCTAGCAAGCCTGAACAGAATAATAAAAGACAAAGAAGCTTCTACAATGACAAGCCAACACGATACGAAGAATTCCTGTCAGTCGGATGTTAGCCGTCGCAGTTTCCTCAAAACCGGTTTAGGCGGCGCGGTGTTTCTGAGCACCGTCAGCCTCTCTGCCGGGCTAACCGGCTGCGCTACGGCCCCCGCGGGCCGGGTCAGCGCGGTCGACAGCCGCATGGACGCCCGCTACCAGTTCCAGTTTCTGAGCCGGGATGACATCGCCCTGTTCGAGGCCCTGTTGCCCGCCATGTTTGCCGGAGCTCTGCCGGAGGAACCGAACCAGCGTCGCTTTGCCATTGCCGGAACGATTGAACGGATCGACCAGGGCATTGTGAAATTCGGCCCGGCAAATCAGCAGGAGCTGCGCAAGCTCTTTGATCTGCTTAACTTTGCCCCCACCCGGATCGCCCTGGCGCGGGTATGGTCAGACTGGCCTTCAGTCAGTACCGCCGATGCCGACGCGTTTCTGCGGCGCTGGCGCGACAGTCGGATCGGACTTTTGAATAACGGCTACATTGCCCTGACCAAGATCAGCAACGTCGCCTTCTATGGGCATGAAGACCACTGGCACCTGTCTGGTTACCCGGGGCCTCCCGCCTGGATGGTGGATGCCTTACCACAGTTCAATCCTGCCGCTTGATAAAACCCCGGATACCCATCGTATTAAGGAGCGAAGTATGTCCATGAACGATCCCATTGCCCGGGGACTGGCTGCCGGCTGGAATGTGACCGACGCCAGCAAACTGAGCGAAAACCGCACGGTAGAGGCGGATGTTGTGGTTATCGGCACCGGTGCCGGAGGCGGCACAACCGCGGAGATCCTGGCCCGTCAGGGCTTGTCAGTGATTCTGGTGGAAGAGGGTCGACTGTATTATCAGAAAGACTTCAAGATGGACGAGCTGACGTCCTACGCCAATCTGTACCAGGAAGGCATGAGCCGGGTCACCGCCGATGGCGCCATCGCGATTTTACAGGGCCGCTGCGTCGGCGGCTCCACGACGGTGAACTGGACCAGCAGCTTCCGCACCCCGGAGGAAACGCTCACCTACTGGAGCCAGGAACTTGGCCTGGAAGGACTGGCGCCGGACGCCATGGCCCCCTGGTTTGAGGGCCGTGAGCAGCGCCACAACATGGCGCCATGGGAAACCCCACCCAATCTGAACAACGACATCCTGCGCCAGGGCTGCGAAAAACTCGGCTATTCCTGGCAGGTGATTCCAAGAAACGTCAAAGGCTGCTGGAACAGCGGCTACTGCGGCGTGGGCTGCCCCACCAACGCCAAACAGGGGGCGCTACTCACCACTATCCCCGGCGCGCTGGATCACAAGGCACAACTCTTCCACGGCCTGCGGGCAGAACGCCTGGTGGTGAATCAGGACCGGATCGACCACCTGCTCGCCTCCGCCATGGGCCCGGACGGCGTCACCCCATCCGGCATCACGGTCACCCTGAAAGCCCGGCAATTCGTGGTCGCTGCCAGCGCCATTGGCTCCCCCGGCCTGCTGCTTCGCTCGCAACTGCCCGACCCATACCAGCGCGTGGGCAAGCGATCGTTCATCCATCCGGTCAACGCCACCGTCGCCCGCATGCCGGCGAAAATCGACCCATTCTACGGCGCTCCCCAGTCCATCTACTCGGACGAGTTCAACTTCAAGGCAGGCATCGACGGCCCGGTAGGTTACAAACTGGAAGTACCGCCCCTGCACCCGGCCATGGCCGCCGGCGTGGTACCCGGCCACGGCCAGCCACAACGAGACAACCTGGGCCAGCTGCCCTGGATGCAATCGGTCATCGCCCTGCTGCGCGACGGCTTCCACCCGGACAGCCCGGGCGGCACGGTGTCACTCAGAGACGACGGCAGCCCGGTACTGGACTACCCGATCACCGACTATCTCTGGCAAGGCTTGCGCAAGGCCTACCTCACCATGGCCGAAATCCAGTTCGCCGCCGGCGCCGAAGCCGTCCAGGCCATGCACCTGGATTCCGACTGGTACACCAGCTGGAACCAGGCCAGAGACGCCATCAACAACCTGCCCATGAAACCCCACCGTGTTCGCCTGTTCACCGCGCACCAGATGGGCGGCTGCAGCATGGGCACAGACCCGGAAACCTCGGTAGTGAACAGTTTCGGTGAGCATCACCACATCGCCAACCTGAACATCCACGATGCCTCCATCTTCCCCACCAGTATCGGCGCCAATCCGCAGTTGTCAGTGTATGCACTGGCGGCGAGAAACAGCAACCGGTTGGCGCAGAAGCTAAAACAGGCAGGGTAAACGAAAATGGCTATTGACTGCTTCCCTGACGACCAGGAGAAAGCAGCGATGCTTCAGAAAGCGCCGGGGATGCATGCAGATAGCATGAGAGCGCGGGCCGGGGGTGGCTTTCGGGAGTCTTGAGGGCCATGGACGGCCCGAAAGAAGCGCACAGGGAAGTGCTCGTAGCGTCTCCCGAAAGCCACCCCCGGCTCGTGCGGCAGCCTCCAGCTAACAGCAGCCATCATCAGAAGCCCCGGACTACAGTACGCCCTCCGATCCTGCTATCCTACGGCTCACCATAAAAAGGAGCTGTGCATGCCCAAAGTCATCTATCCCGGCACCTTCGACCCCATCACCAACGGCCACACCGACCTCATCGAACGGGCCGGCCGCATGTTCGATGAAATTGTCGTCGCCGTCGCCTACAACCCGAAAAAGCAGCCACTTCTCAATCTTGAAGAACGCTGCGAACTGGTCCGCAAGGCCACCGCACACCTCCCCAACGTCAGCGTCACCGGCTTCAGCAACCTGCTCGCCGACTTCGTGCGCGAGCAGAACGCCACCGTTATCCTGCGGGGATTGCGCGCAGTTTCTGACTTTGAATATGAATTCCAGCTTGCCGACATGAACCGCCGGCTGGCGCCGGAAGTCGAAAGCGTGTTCCTGACACCCGCCAACCACCTGTCCTACATCTCTTCCACCCTGATCCGCGAAATTGCCTCGCTGGGCGGGGACATTTCCGAGTTTGTAGACCCGGCCGTGGCAGAAGCCCTGCAACAGAAGTTCAGCGAATCCTGAGAAAAACCCGAAGGGCGTTGGTGATCACCGAAGCGCAGCTGATGGCGAAGTACCAGCAGTTGGCAGGTGACTGAAATTCAGAGCAACGGTGGCAGGGGGATTTCCACGTCATTGACGGTTAATACCAGATCCTCCATCCGGCCATCCATCACCAGGCGCTCACCGTCCTGAACCAGCAGACCCTGCTTGATCAATGGCGCCACCTGCATGCGCACGGCAGGATAGTCTTCTGCAAGGGCAACCGGCATGCTGAGATTCACGCTGCCGGTCAGCGCCTGCATGACCATCAGCATGCTGTCACGCTGCTGATCGGAGAGCTCCGGATGGCTGATGTCCATTGAGCCAGTGACTTCCCCTTCAGGCGTGGCCAGACTGAGCTCCCGGATGCCGATGGAAAACCCTTCGGCGGCAAGACTGCGGAGCGCCTCGTTAAAACGCTGCATCACCGCCATCTGTTGTTCAAACGCAGCCCTGGGGTCGTCCCCGGCGCTCAACGCCAATGACTGCATATCCGCCATGGCGCCACTGAAGTCATTCCAGCTGGCCACGTCCAGATTATCCAACGCCACCTCCAGCCGATGCGGCCCAAAGGCCTGATCAGCCAGCGCGGCCGATTCCAGTGACAGGGTAACCCGCGAATCCAGGCGCTCGCCGTTCTCGCGAGCCTCGCTTTCGCTTTCAAGCGACATTCCGCTCAGCGTCATTGCCGGAGACTGAGCCCCCTGCAGGGTCAGGCTATCCACGGTCATCACGCCAGAGCCGGTCCAGATATCCCCCACCAGCCATTCCATGCTCTGTTCCATATGGACGTTATCAATTGTCACATCCATTTTCGGATCGCTGAGCCGGATCGCCGGCCACACCACCAACAGCTCCGCCGCTTCGCCACGGCGCCCGACATCAACCCGGACCAGACCGCCACTGCTCTGGAGGGCCGTTTCCCGCTCCGGGTTATCAATGTTCATCACCGGCGCTTCCAGCTCAAGCGTGGCACTGCCCCAAAGGCGGGTTTCCAGCGTCAGGCTGGGCTCATCGTCCGGAAACCAGTCCGCGCCCTCGGGCTGCCAACCCTGGCGCGGGCGGAAATCCATCAGGCTGCCGGTGACACCATGGGACACCTGGATTTCGATCGCAAGGGTATGAGAGTCCCCGGTTTCAGGATCTCTCAGGGTCACGGTAGCGGACACCTCGGACCCAAGCACACCACGACGATACTGCTCGGTCTCAAGGTTCAGAAAGGGCTGGGCCCGGTTTACTTCCAGCGTTGCTTCACGCCAGTGCTGCTCGGTGACATAGCCCACACCCCACGGGGCGCCACCAGCCACCAGCAGTACGGCCAGACCGGCCAGCGTCCATTTTTTCAGTTTCAAGGTATCCGTCCTGTGATTTTTTCGGTGCCGGCCCGCCGGCCTCAGTTAGGTTTGCCGGTCAGGCGTTCCAGCAGGACCAGCTGTGATGCCAGTCGCTCTTCGCCTTCCCCGGGCTGATTCTGAATGTAACTGCCATCGGGCTGCAACACCCAGGCCTGGCAATTGTCCGCCAGATAGGTATCCAGATCTTCCCGCAGGCGGGCAATCAGGGCGGGTTCCTCAACCGGGAATGCGGTTTCGACCCGGTGCAGCAGGTTGCGCTCCATGCCATCGGCGCTGGAACAATACACCTCGGGCCGGCCGCTATTACCGAAATAGTACACTCTCGTGTGCTCCAGGAAGCGCCCGATCACCGAGCGCACCCGAATGTTGTCCGAAAGCACCGGTACTTCCGGCCGCAGGCAGCATATGCCGCGGATGATCAGATCTATCTTGACCCCGGCCTGTGAGGCCCGATACAAGGCCTTGATCATCTGCGGTTCGGTCAGGGCATTGAACTTGAAGATAATCCGCCCCTTCTCACCGTAGCTGGCCTCCCGTTCAATCAGACTGATCAAACGGTTGTGCAGGGTAAATGGCGCGTGAAACAGCTTCTTGATCTTCAGGGCCTTGCCCATGCCGGTCAACTGCTGGAACAGCTTGTTGACATCATCGCCAATGGACTCGTCGCAGGTCATGAAACTGTAGTCGGTGTACAGGCGTGCGTTCCCGGCGTGGTAGTTACCGGTGCCCAGATGCACGTAGCGCCGCAGGCGGCCTTCTTCCCGACGGACAATCAGGATCATCTTGGCGTGGGTTTTGTACCCGACCACACCGTACACCACAATCACGCCAGCTTCCTGCAGCCGACTGGCCAGCTCCAGGTTCTCGGCCTCACTGAAACGGGCTCGCAGCTCGATAACCGCCGTCACTTCCTTGCCTCGACGCGCGGCATCGGCCAGGGCCTCGACAATTTCCGAGTCGGCACCGGTGCGATAAAGCGTCTGGCGAATGGCCAGCACCTGTGGATCCTTGGCTGCCTGGCGCAGCAGATCCACCACCGGGCTGAAGTTTTCATAGGGATGTAACAGCAGCAGGGGCCGTTTGCGAATGGCATCGAACATGGATTCCTTGCTGCGAATCTGGCGCGGAATCGACGGCGAGAAGCTGGAATAGGTCAGGTCTGGGCGGTCCACCAGGCCACCCACCGCCATCAGGCGGGTCAGGTTTACCGGGCCGTGGACCTGGTACAGATCCCGCTCGGTCAGGCCGAATTCCCGGAGCAGGAACTGCACCAGCTCTTCCGGGCAGTTATCCGCCACCTCAAGGCGAACGCCATCGCCAAACCGACGGCTCAGCAGCTCGCCGCGCAGGGCCGAGGCCAGGTCTTCCAGATCGTCTTCAAGCTCAAGGTCCGCGTTCCGGGTCAGCCGGAACTGATAGCAGCCCTTCACTTCCATCCCCGGGAACAGCTCATCAGCATGGGCGTGAATCATGGACGACAGGAACACCAGGTTGTCACCACCCTCGCACACCTCATCCGGCAAGCGCACCAGGCGCGGCAGGGAGCGAGGCGCGGGCACAATCGCCATCCCGGTCTCACGACCAAAGGCATCCTTGCCGTCCAGCTCAACGATGAAGTTCAGGCTCTTGTTCACCAGGCGGGGGAACGGGTGTGATGGGTCCAGCCCGATCGGGCTGACCACCGGCAGAATTTCCTCGTCAAAGTAATTGCGCACCCACTCGGCCTGGGCCGGTGTCCACTCGCGGCGCCGGACAAAGTGGATGTTCTCCTGCTCCAGCTCCGGAATCAGGACATTATTGAGAATATCGTACTGTTCGTGGATATAGTCGTGGGCAACGCGGCTGATCTCCGCCAGCACCTGTTCCGGCAACATGCCGTCGACACCCACCGTTTCGCGGCCATACTTCATCTGCTGGCGCAGGCCCGCCACCCGGATTTCAAAGAACTCATCCATGTTGCTGCTGAAAATGCAGCAGAAGATCAGACGATTGATCAGAGGATGCGTGGTATCCAGCGCCTGCTTCAACACCCGGTAATTGAACTGCAGCTGGCTCAGTTCGCGGTTGAAGTAGTTCTCGCTGGCATCCAGATTCACTTCCTCACCAACGGGAGGAAGATCCACCGGCGCCGGGACGCTCTGTTCACTGCCTGTCTCTGTCACGGTTTCGCTTGTCATTGCTCTTTATATCCATCGTTGAGGCGGGCTTCGGCCACCAGCCGCTGCCCGCTTATGATCGCTGTCGTTCCCGCATCAGTCTGGCGGCGCGCACGGCGAAATAGGTCAGAATGCCATCGGCACCGGCACGGCGCATGGCCATCAGGCTCTCCATCATGACCGCGTCGCCATCCAGCCAGCCGTTTTGAGCTGCGGCCATATGCAGGGCGTATTCGCCACTGACCTGGTACACAAACGTTGGCACCTGCAGTTCGGTTTTCACCCGGCGCACGATATCCAGATAGGGCATGCCCGGCTTGATCATCACCATGTCGGCGCCTTCAGCCAGATCCATGGCCACCTCATGAATGGCCTCATCACTGTTGGCCGGGTCCATCTGATAGGTGGCTTTGTTACCCTTGCCGAGGTTGGCAGCAGAGCCGACCGCATCCCGGAACGGGCCGTAATAACTGGACGCATACTTGGCAGAGTAGGCCAGAATCCGGGTGTTCACATAGCCTGCCCCTTCCAGGGCCTCACGAATGGCCGCCACCCGACCATCCATCATGTCGGACGGTGCCACCACATCGGCACCGGCATCGGCATGGGACAGTGCCTGATTGACCAGGGCTTCGACCGTGACATCGTTCAGCACATAGCCATCGTTGTCGATAATGCCGTCCTGACCGTGGGTGGTGAAAGGGTCCAATGCCACATCGGTAATCACCCCCAGTTCCGGATGCGCCTTTTTCAGGGCACGAACCGCCCGTTGGGCCAGGCCATCAGAATCCCACGCGCCGGAGCCGGACAGGTTCTTTTTCTCCGCCGGCACCACCGGGAACAGCGCCACGGCGGGAATACCCAACTCTACCAGTTCCGCCGCCTGCTCCACCAACAGATCGATGCTAAGACGCTCGACCCCCGGCATGGAAGGCACGGCTTCACGCTGATTCTCGCCTTCCAGCACAAACACCGGAAAAATCAGGTTATCGGGTGACAACTGGTTCTCCCGAACCAGACGCCGGGAAAAATCACTGGCACGATTGCGACGTAAACGGGTGAACGGATAGGCTCGACTGGAGTGCGCAAGACTCGGCTTCGACACGGATAACCTCCTGAACATGGATGGCCTTGGAAAGTGATGACATCATACACCCCAGAAGCCGCCCGTTGCAGGCCTGAGCCGAGTGTGCCGTTGACAGATGACAAAGAGATGACAGATAAACGGAGTTGCCGGGACAACGGAAGCCGCTGCCCGGCGAGAAAACGCCATCAGAGGGAACGGTTGTTGAACCCGATCTCCACCTTGCGCGGGGTATCAGAACGGAAGGTGGTGTCCACCTCCTGTATCTTTCCGCCGCCTTGCAGAAAGGCTTCAATATCTGCCTGCAACTGGGCCCGAACCCGGGCACGGCCGGCAATGGAATGGTTATCGTCGCTGTCGCTGGTCCAGCTGCTGGACTGCTCCAGATTGCTTTCGTCGAATTCACTCATGGTTTATCTCCATCAACGAAAACAGCTTTACGGGTGGCCAGATGCTCTGGAAGACGCACCCCGTCTCGACTGCCGGCCATCTGACGGCCCGTCTTGGCGTCTTTATAATCTGCTTTCATGACTGACGCTATTTCCTGACAACCACTTTTTTGTAATTTTTTGTAATCACAGATAACCCATTGTTTTGAAAGCTCAGATAACAGCACTTCAACGGCACTGAGAATTGACACAAAGAATGAATATTGATTCAATGCTTGCAAGGAGCCGGCATGGCCTATCGTGAAACTGAAAAAATGCGCCAGCGCAAAGCCGAGGCGCGAAAAAAGATCATTGAATGCACCTGGGAGTGCGTATCCGAAGGCGGTTTTCGCAGCGCACGCATTACCCGCATCGCGGGGCTGGCGGGCGTTGCCACGGGCACCATCTACCGCCACTTCGAGTCACGGGAGGACCTGTTCGCGGAAATCTTTCGCCTGGCCACCCAGCGTGAAGTCGACAAGGTTGCCGAAGCACTGGCAGTAGACGGCAATGCCGTTAAACGCCTGGATAACGCCCTGCGCCAGTTCGCCCGCCGGGCCCTGAAAGGCCCGATGAAAGCCTGGGCACTGATTGCCGAGCCGGTAGACCCGAAAGTGGAAGAAGAGCGACTGGTGTATCGCAAAGCCTACGCCAGCCTGTTTGAACAAGCGATCCGGAGCGGCATAACCGAAGGCTGCATACCGGACCAGGATGCCCGCCTCACCAGCACCTGCCTGGTTGGCGCCATCTCGGAATCCCTGGTGGGGCCGCTGTCACCGACCCAGACAGAAACACCGCCGGGACACGACAACAACGAAGATGAGCTGGTCGACACCATCGTTTGCTTCTGCCTACGGGGGTTAGCCGGCACCAGGAGCTAACCATGAACAGCCCGCAGCGCAAGACCGAGTCCACCGACGATAACCGCTACCTGTCGGCCACCCACGAGGTCATCAACCAGCCCCGACCGCTGGAGAACTACAACCTCTACGAACAGGACACCGCGCTGCGGGAAGCCGTTCTGCGGGAAGGCGCAGGCTTCGCCAACGACGACCTCACCCGCTTTGGGGCCTGGGCCGGCCTGGCCGACACCATCGAACTCGGCAACCAGGCCAACGCCAACAAACCCAGCTTCCGCACCCACGACCGCTACGGCCACCGGATAGACGAAGTCACCTTCCACCCGGCCTACCACGAACTCATGCGCGTAGCCCTGGAAAACGGCCTGCACAGCTCCCCCTGGACCAACCCGGGCAAAGGCGCCCACGTGGCCCGGGCCGCCAAGTATTACCTGCACTCCCAGGTGGAAGCCGCTCACTGTTGCCCGATCACCATGACTTTCGCAGCGATCCCGTCGATCCAGAACCAGCCGGACCTGGCCAGGCTCTGGGCCCCGAAAATCCTCGCCAACGAATACGACAGCCGCAACCTGCCGGATAGCGAAAAAACCTCCGTCACCATCGGCATGGCCATGACCGAAAAACAGGGCGGCAGCGACGTGCGCGCCAACACCACCCGCGCCTACGCCATCGGGCAGGAAGGCCCCGGCCAGGCCTACGAGCTGGTCGGCCACAAATGGTTCGTCTCCGCCCCCATGTGCGACGCCTTCCTGGTACTGGCCCAGACCACCAGCGGCCTGTCCTGCTTCCTGATGCCCCGGTGGCGCCCGGACGGCACCAAGAACCCCTGGCAGGTACAGCAACTCAAGAACAAAATGGGTAACGTTGCCAACGCCTCCAGCGAAGTGGAAATCCGCGGCGCATTGGCCTGGATGGTCGGTGAAGAAGGCCGCGGCGTCAGAACCATCATCGAAATGGTCGCCATGACCCGCTTCGACTGCATGATTGGCAGCGCCGCCGGCATGCGCCAGGCCGTGGCCCAGGCTACGCACCACTGCCACAACCGCAGCGCCTTCGGCGCAACCCTCAGCGACCAGCCGCTGATGCAGAACGTCCTGGCCGACCTGATCATCGAAAACGAAGCCGCCCTCGCCTACACCATGCGCGTCGCCCGGGCCATGGACAACCAGAACAACGAACACGAACGCCTGCTGGCCCGCCTGGCCACCCCCGTAGGCAAATACTGGATCTGCAAACGCACCCCCAACCACGCCTACGAAGCCATGGAATGCATTGGCGGCAGCGGCGTGATGGAAGACTGCATCATGCCCCGACTGTTCCGGGAATCCCCGGTTAACGCCACCTGGGAAGGCAGCGGCAACGTCCAGTGCCTGGACACCCTCCGCGCCCTGCAAAAAGAACCCGAAACCCTCGACGCCTTCTTCAAAGAAGCCGCCGAAGCCCGCGGCACCGACCGCCGCTTCGACCAGTACCTGGCACAACTGCAGCACGACTTCGCCGACATCAGCGACTTCCAGTACCGCGCCCGCAACCTGGTCGACCGCATGGCCCTGACCATGCAAGGTTCATTGCTGCTGCGCTTCGGCGACAAAGACGTCGCCGACGCCTTCTGCGCCTCCCGCCTGCAATCCGGCGGCGGCATGAATTATGGCAACCTGCCCTCCGGCACCAACCCGGCGGCGATTATCAAACGGGGGACGCCTGTAGTAGGCTGAAGACATTCACGGAGGCAAAACGGTTATGCAAACCGGACTCCCCCTATAAGGTTCATGAACATGCGGGTGATGCCTTTCCAAAACCTTGTGGAGCCATGGATGGCGGAACAGAGCGTACAGGGAAGTATTCACAGCGTGTTTTGGAAAGGCATCACCCGCATGTTCCAACTCCAAGGTTAAGGCCACGATGTCGGACGCCCTGAGAAAACTGCTAAAAGAAGGCAAAACCCCACAACAGCACCAGGATATTACCCCCCACGTAGGCGTCCTCACCCTGCACTTCCAGCTCTACGGCTGCGAAGACCTCAAAGCCAAACGCAAAGCCTTCACCGCCATGAAAGCCATCTGGGGCAAAGAACCCGACCTCGCCGTCGCCGAAACCGCCGACCAGGAAGCCCTCGACTGTGCCACCTGGACCATCGCCGCCCTGGGCGCCAGCGCCCAGCAGATCACCCAGCGCCTTGACCAGGTCGAAAAAGACATCGAGGACCGCATCGACGCCGCCATCCTGGATGTACACCGGGAAATTCTCTAACCCGGACCGCTGGCCCGGCAGGCATGGCGTCATTGCCTGACAGGTCTTATACTACGCAGCCTCAGGGAACCAATGCCCCGCTTGGCGGCTGGCAGACATTTTCGCAACCGGGCCATGCCCGGCTCCATCCGATGGGTTTCCGGAACCAACCCATCGGATACCACTGAATGTGTGTGGTGCTATGACCGGAAAGAAAAAATCCGCCCAGGCCTCGTTGGAGGCAATGTATCGCGTGTTCACGGTGCCCGAAGCGCCGGAGTCGACCCTGAGCCGGATCGACCAGGACATCTCCCGCAACCTGGCCGGATTCCTGCAGGAACACATCGTCGCCATCGAACGGGACCTGTCCGAAGTCGAGAAAGACTTCTCCGACTACGTCATCCCGGAGAAGCCCGTTTTTGTCTCCGAGCAGACCCAGTTTCTGCTCGACAAACTGGTGGCCAACTCCGTTCATACCGCGTCACCCGCGTTCATCGGCCACATGACCTCGGCACTGCCCTACTTCATGCTGCCGCTGTCGAAGATCATGATCGCCCTGAACCAGAACCTGGTGAAAACCGAAACCTCCAAGGCGTTCACGCCCATGGAACGCCAGGTACTGGGGCAGATACACCGGCTGGTGTACCAGGAAGACGGTTCTTTTTACCGGAAATGGATGCACGACCCCCGGCATGCGCTGGGCGCCATGTGCTCGGGCGGCACGGTCGCCAACCTTACCGCCCTGTGGGTTGCCCGCAATCGCGCCTTCCCGGCCGAAGGCAGCTTCCGCGGCCTGCACGAAGAAGGCCTGTTCCGCGCCCTGAAATACTACGGTCATGAAGGCGCCGCCATCGTCGTCTCCAAACGCGGCCACTACTCGCTGCGCAAAGCCGCCGACGTCCTCGGCCTTGGCCGGGATGCCCTGGTGCCGGTGGAAACCGACGAATTCAACCGGATCCAGACCGACGCCCTGCGCGACAAATGTCTGGAGCTGCAGAAACAGAAAATCAAAGTCATGGCCATCTGCGGCGTGGCCGGCACCACCGAAACCGGCAACGTCGACCCGCTGGACGCCATGGCCGACATCGCCCGGGAATTCGGCGCCCACTTCCACGTCGACGCAGCCTGGGGCGGGCCAACCCTGTTCTCCCGCACCCACAAACACCTGCTGCGCGGCATCGAGAAAGCCGACTCGGTCACCTTCGACGCCCACAAACAGCTTTACGTACCCATGGGCGCCGGCCTGGTGGTCTTCAAAGACCCCGGCCTCGCCAGCGCGGTAGAACACCACGCCCAGTACATCATCCGGAAGGGTTCCCGGGACCTCGGCAGCACCACCCTGGAAGGCTCCCGCCCGGGCATGGCCATGCTGATCCACTCAGGCCTGAAAATCCTCGCAAGAGAAGGCTACGAAATTCTCATCGATCAGGGCATCGACAAAGCCAAAACCTTTGCCAACATGATCGATGAACAACCGGATTTTGAACTGGTCACCCGCCCGGAACTGAACATCCTGACCTACCGCTATTGCCCGGAAGATGTACGCCAGGCACTGGCCATGGCCGATGAGCTGCAGGCAGAAAAGATGAACACCTGCCTGAACCGCATCACCAAGTTCATCCAGAAAACCCAACGGGAACGCGGCAAAGCATTCGTCTCCCGAACCCGACTGGAGCCAGCCCGTTACTATCACTTCCCGTGCATTGTGTTCCGGGTGGTTCTGGCCAACCCGTTAACAACGCCGGATATTCTGGAAGATATTCTCAGGGAGCAGAGGGAACTGTCGAAGGATGATGGGATTGCCGATGAAATGGCCATCCTGCACCAGATGGCTGCGGCGGTTTTGAAGCAGAACCAGAAAGAAGCCAGGCAGGCCTGAGTTAGCCGGAATACTGCACCATCATCTGATGGCTAGGGGCGCGGGAAGTCTTTCCAAAACCTTGCGGAGCCAGTCGGGGCCCCACAAGGGGATGGGGAGCTTCTCCCAAAACACGCTGTGAATACATCCCTGTACGCTCTGCTCCGCCATCCATGGCTCCGCAAGGTTTTGGGAGAAGCTCCCCATCCCCTTGCTCAGAGTTCGTCGTTCAATACCGGGGATTAATCAATAAAGCGCCTCTTCGTCATCCAGCACCTCGTGCAGGATCTCCAGAAACATCTTGTCGGCCTCACTCCAGCTCTCCGGAATCCGGATCGTGGTATTGGCACTGATCTCACGAGCCATCAGCTCATCGGCATTGGCCTCGCCCTTGTACTTGCGGGCAATCTCCATGGACTTCACGGCAATCGTCGGATCGCTCATCACTTTTTTGATGAACACCCGCAACTCTTCAATCATCCGCGCCTGACGGCTCTCGACAGATGAACTCATGTTGTACTCCCCGAATATGGATAGCGACAGGCCACGCCTGCCGGATGCATTGCCTATAGTATGGACAAAGCGCGGGGCCATCACCAGCCCCGCACGACGGTCAGACCATCAGGCCACGCAAGGTAAAGAACAGGAACGCCGCCATAATCGCCGACGCCGGCACGGTAATGATCCAGGCCGCGGCAATTTTCACCAGATGGGAGCGCTTGACCATCTCCTCACGGTATATCTTCTTCAGGCGCTTGCGCTCCGACTTGGACAAAGGCACCTGCTGCTTTTTCTTCTTCGCCTGCTTCAGCAGCTTCTCCATTTCCTCCACAGAGGCATTACGGAAATCATCCAGGAACGGCTTGAGGCGCTCCTGATCGGTCGGGTCATGCTGTTCGATGATTTTGTGCAACTGGGTCGCGTAGTTGGATTTCAGGTACTCACGCAGGAAGCCGACACCGAAAACGCCGCCAATGGCAATGTGGGTGGAACTGACCGGCAAGCCAAGCTGGGAAGCCAGAATCACCGTCAGTGCCGCAGACAGTGCAATACAGAAAGCCCGGGTCTTATCAAGCTCAGTAATCTCGGAACCCACGGTTTTAATCAGGCGCGGGCCGAACAGCATCAGCCCGACCGCCAGCCCCAGGGCACCGACCAGCATCACCCAAAGCGGGATCTTCGCTGAGGTAACCACACCACCACCGGCCTGAATGGCATCATTGATGGCCGCCAAAGGGCCAATGGCATTGGCCACGTCGTTGGCGCCGTGAGCAAAGCTCAGCAGGGCCGCGGCGAAGATCAACGGCCAGGTGAACAGGGTATTCACCCCCTGCGCACTGTTTTCCATGGTCGAGGCTTTGCGGCCCACCAGGGTCCGCATCACGAAAAACACTACCCCCGCCACAATCAGGCCGATCACCGAGGCTTCCACCATATCCACTTTGACGATCTTCTTGACGCCCTTGATCATCAGATAGGTGGCAAAGGCCCAGGCCATAATCGCCACCAGCCAGGGCACAAAGGTACGGGCAGAAGACACCAGATTCTGGCGGTACAGTACGGTTTTCTTGATTGCGAACAGGAACAACGCCGCCAGGGCACCGCCCAGCACCGGTGAGATCACCCAGCTTGCAGCAATTTTGCCCATCACTGCCCAATCGGCAATGGTCCACCCACCAGCCGCAATACCGGCCCCCAGGACACCGCCCACGATGGAGTGAGTGGTTGAAACCGGCGCGCCCATCCAGGTGGCCAGGTTCAGCCACAAGGCGCCCGCCAGCAGGGCCGCCGTCATTAGCCAGACAAAAGCGCGCGGATCTTCCAGGCTAGTCGGATCAATAATTCCGCCCTTGATGGTCGACACGACATCGCCACCGGCGATCAACGCGCCGGCCGCCTCGAATACCGCGGCAAGAAGAACGGCAGCCCCCAGCGACAAGGCGCCGGAGCCCACCGCCGGCCCGACATTGTTGGCCACATCGTTGGCGCCGATGTTGATGGCCATATAGCCACCAATGACCGCGGCGGCCATCAATAGCATGGCGTTAGGCAGGCCCTGGCTGAAGGAGCCAACCACAAGCCAGACACAAAGAAGGAAAAGTACACTTAGTCCGACCCTGTACCGTTCCGTGGAGGGGCTGGTGAGAAGGTTATCCAGAAAGCTGCTGGAACGGGCCATACCAATTGATTCTCTTGTCTTGTGGACAGAAGGGGTTTGGGCAGTATTCGCCGGGGGCAAACTATAAATTTTTTGCCATCAAATTGAAACAAATCCCGGTTGATGGCCCCCTTCACAATCCTGATAGTTAATGCTGCAATTCAGATGGTTTTTGACGCATAATTCCAGAAAATATGTCAAAAAGAACATCAGTTAATGACAGATACCAGCCTCACCAGCCAAATCCAGTCCAGCGAGCAAGAGGAGCTCCAGATCTCCCGGCTGCTCAATGGCCTCTCAGCCATGGCGGTCCTGTTCCTGGCCGGTATCGGCACTAAAGCCTGGTATGCCGAGCACTATATGCACGCCTGGGTACTCTGGGCCTTCGTTGTTCCGATCATTCTCAACATTGGCTGGTACGCCTGGAGTCGGGACCAAACGGTCCAGAAAGGGGGCCTGCTGGTTATTGTCGGGCTGCTGTTCACCTATCTGATTGCCTCCGGCGGCGAGGGCAATACCGGCCCGCTCTGGTTTTATGTGTTCCCGCCCCTGCTGTTCTACCTGACCAGCCTCAAGGGTGGCACCGCTATCCTGCTGTTCTGCTACCTGCTGGCCATCCTGGTGTTCCAGTTTCCCGACATGCCGGGGGTCAGCGCCGAATACAGCACCGACTTCAAGATCCGTTTCTTCGCCACACTCACCTTCGAGTCGATCTTCTGTTTCGTGCTGGAAGCCGGCCGTTTGCGGGCCCGCAACAAACTGGTGGCACTCGCCCAGGCCCACGAACACGCCGCCCGCACCGACGAGTTGACCGGGCTGGCAAACCGGCGAGACATGCAGAGCCGGCTGAACACCGAGTTCTCCCGGTTCGAGCGCTCCGGCCATCATTTTTCCGTCGTTCTGATTGATCTGGATCTGTTCAAACGCATTAACGATGATTTCGGCCATGATGCCGGCGACGAGGTTCTGCGCCAGTTCGCGGATCTGGTCAGACAGATGGTCCGCCAGTCGGATGTGGCTGCCCGCTGGGGCGGTGAGGAATTTCTGCTGCTATTACCCGACACCACTTTGCTACAGGCCCTCACCCTGGCTGAGCGCCTGCGCGCCGAAGTGGCGGCCACCCGTTTTCATCATCGGGAACAAACCCTGCCAGTCACCATCAGTGCCGGGGTATGCTCCATTTCCAAATCCGGATCGATCAACGAACTGCTCAAGCAGGCAGACGTGCAGCTCTACAACGCCAAGGAGAGTGGCCGGAACCGTATTGCCCCCAGGGTACGGAGCCAGGACGCCAGGCCCGGCCCCCAGACTCCGGCTTGAGCCAAACCAGTCACGCCATTACTATCTGCCCCGAACATTCCTACCCCATCAACACAGGCAGTCGTTATGGCAGCAATCCGCATTCTTACCGGCAGCGTTTACGGGGGCGCCCTGCTGACAGCGCGCCGTATCAAGCAGGAACTGGAACCCGAAGGCCACACCGTCACGGTTCTGGAAAATCCAACCCTGGCCGATATCACCGACAACCAGGACGCGTTGCTGGTGTGTACCTCCACCACTGGCCAGGGTGAAATCCCCGACAACCTGTTGCCGTTTTATCTGGACTTGCGCGAACAATTGCCTCAGCAGCCTGGCCGCCCCTTTGGCGTGATCGTGCTGGGCGACAGCTCCTATGGCGACACCTTTTGCGGTGCCGGAGACCTGATGGAAGAGGCGCTGTATGAAACCGGCGCCCGCAAGGTCGGTGACACCCTGCGGATTGATGCACTGGAAACCATGGAGCCGGAGGCCGAAGCCCTGCCCTGGGTCCGGGATTGGATTAACGGGATTTGACCAATAATTACACAAGTTACCAAAAGTCTGCCGGTTACGGCTTGAGCCGCCCCAGACGACAGGCCATACTCAGGCCATAACGACAAGAACGGTAACCTGTGATTCTGATGCAACTGGCCCGACCCCTGGCAGCCCTGCTGATTCTTCTGGCGCTTTCGCTTCCCGCCATGGCTGCCAGTGATGGCTATATTCCGGCCATTGAGTACCTGAGACTGGCGCCGGACGACCAACGCAGCCCGCAACAGGCCCTGGAATCCGGCGACTGGCAAATCCTGAACGAACAAACGCCCAATTTCGGTTACACCCGGGACCAGGTCTGGCTGCAGTTTCCGATCAGCCAGCCCCGAACCACCAATCTCCTGGAGATCACCTACCCGCATCTGGATCGAATCGATTTCTATCTGTTACGGGACGGCGAAATCCAGCTGAGCTATCAGACCGGCGACCGCATGCTGTTCTCGGAGCGCCCGGTGGAACATCCCCATTTCCTGTTCCCGTTCCAGCTTGAAGCTGATCACAACTACCGCATTTTGCTGAGAATCGACACCGACGGCGCCATGCAGGTGCCACTCCGGCTCTGGAACAATCGCAGCTTTTTTGAGAAGACCTCCGTTGAAAGCCAGGTTCACGCCCTGTACTACGGCATCCTGATTACCGCCATCTGCTTCAACCTGTTTGTGTTCCTGGCGCTCAGGGAATCCATCTACCTGTATTACGTGCTCTCGACCCTGGGCTACCTGATCCTGATCGGCACCCTGAACGGTACTACCTACCAGTTCCTGTGGCCGACACTCCCTGCAGTTCAGAGCAACGCCATGGTGCTGTCGATACCATTGGCCATACTGTTCACTCTCATGTTCTCACGGTCGTTCCTCAAGCTGCGCGAGTGCAGCCCCCGGCTCGACCGTCTCATGCTCGCCACTATCTTGCTGAACGGAGCACTGGCGCTGTCGACCATGGTGATTGATTACGGCACTGGCATCCGGCTAACCGTGGCCCTGGCGATTCCCAGTTGCCTGCTGCTTACTGTCGTCGGCCCCCTGCAATGGGCCCGAGGCAACCCACAGGCGGTGTACTACACCCTGGCCTGGGGGGCTGTGACCCTGGGCAGTGCCATTACCGCCGCCAACAAGTATGGCCTGATTCCCACCAGTTTCTTCTCGGTCTATGGCATGCAGCTGGGTTCTGCCTTCCAGGCGATCCTGCTCAGCCTGGCTCTGGCCATCCGGATCTATCACGAGCGCCAGGAGAAAGTGCTGGCCCAGGAGGCGGAACTCAAGGCACTCGAAGCTCGGCGCACAGCCGAACTCCGGCTGATGGACCAGGCCTTGCACCATCCGCTCACCGGCCTGCCCAATCGCAGCAGCTACGAAATGCGCCTGAACGAACTGATCCGGAGTCAGCGTGGTAAACGCTTTGGTGTCGTAATCATCCACCTCAACAACCTGTACCCGGTGACCAAAACCCTGGGCCACCGCAACACCGACCGCATACTGGAACTGGCCTCCAAACACTACAACGCGGTGATCAAGGATGTACCCGGCGCCATCTCCCTGGAGCAGACCGACAACCGAACCTTCTTCCTGGCCAGCCTCGACCCGCAAACCTTTGCCTTTGTGGTGGATGCTGACCAGGCGCTGTCGGTACCCAGAATCGTGCTGCGCAGCATTGAAGAGATCCGCTACCCGGTGGATTTCCTTGGCATGCAGGTTCCCCTGAATCCACAGCTCGGCGTGGCTTTCTACCCGACTCACGGAAACGATGCCAACACCCTGATTCGCAGGGCGGTGATCGCCGAAGGTTCTGACCGCGCCCGAGACCGCGGAATTGCCTACTACAAATCCTCCCGGGACTCCTACAGCGCCGACCGACTGACCCTGGTCTCCGACCTGCGCCACGCCATCGATCACAACGAGCTGACTCTGTACCTGCAGCCCAAGCTGTGCCTGCGTACCCACGCTATTACCGGATTTGAGGCACTGATTCGCTGGCCAAGGCGGGAACAGCCGGTTCGGCCCGATGAAATTATCGCGGTGGCCGAACAGACCGGGCTGATCAAACCCCTGACCCGATGGGTGCTGAAAGAGGCCTTGGAAATGCGCGGGCGGCTGCTGGAGATCGGCTGGGATGCCGGAATCGCCGTCAACATCTCGCCCAACAATCTACGGGAACCGGATTTTGCCGTGTTCGTGCAACGGTTGATGCAAAGCTACCAGATCCACTCCGGGGCCATCACCTTTGAGGTCACGGAGACCTCCATGATGCAGGACCCCACCAATTCCCTGCGGGCGCTGAATGCGCTTGATGCCGCGGGCATTCCGCTCTCCATTGACGACTTCGGGTCCGGCTATTCGTCCCTGTCCTACATCAAGCAGTTGCCGGCCGGCGAAATCAAAATCGACCGTTCACTGATTACCGATATCGCGGAACGGGAGCAGGATAGAGTGATCGTGCGCACCACCATCGACATGTGCCACAGCCTCGGCTACACCGTCGTGGCCGAGGGGGTGGAGGATGAGGAAACCCTGTCACTGCTGCACGACATGGGGTGCGATCTGGTACAGGGCTACTTCCTAACCCGACCGCTACCCTTTAACGAAATGGTTGACTGGCTCGGCAACTACAATCCTCAGGCCTTACGTTCCCGGATCAGTGCTTCCTGAGTGGTGGAGGCCACCAACACACCATCCCGGGTAAAGAAATTGCCCCGATTGAAGCCCCTGCCCGCCGATGCACTCGGACTGTCCTTGTCATAAAGTAGCCAGTCATCCATACGGAAATCCCGATGAAACCAGATGGCATGGTCCAGGCTGGCAACCTGCATGTTCTTGCTCATGAAGGTGCGCCCGTGAGGAGTCAGGGACGTCCCCAGAAACGAGAAGTCAGAGGCATAAGTCAACAGACACCGATGCAGCACCGGGTCATCCGGTAAAGGCCCGAGGGCCCGGAACCAATTCTGGCGATGGGGTGGGCGCTTTTCCGGTTTGAACGGATTCATCGGGTCGACCGGACGGATCTCTATAGGCCGGTCGCGGGTCAACATATCCCGCATTTTCTCCGGCACTTTATCTGCGATCAGCTTGCCCCAGTCCTGCTCGGACTTGAGCGTATCCGGGTCCGGCGCTGCCGGCATGTCCACCTGATGGTCCAGCCCGTCTTCCGCGACCTGGAATGACATGGAGCCGGTCAGGATCTCCTTGCCGTCCTGACGGGCAATCACCCGGCGCACCGAGAACGTGCCGCCATCCCGAACGCGCTGGACTTCATAATCAATGGGCATGCTGTGATTGCCAGGGCGCAGGAAATAGGCATGCAGGGAGTGACAGAGGCGATTTTCGACGGTCCGGCTGGCCGCCATCAGGGCCTGCCCCAGAACCTGCCCCCCGAATACATGCGGAAAACCCAGATCCTCGCTGTCGCCCTGAAAATGATCGTCTCCGATCGGGGAAAGATCCAGCAACTCCACCAGTTTTCGGGTTACATCCAGCATGCGCGCTCCTGTCTTTTGTTAGCTCACGAACGGGTTTTACCCCAGACAGGAAAGTTTCGCAACGGCTGAAACTGCCAAAGACGACAAACGGCTGCCAGCCATCCTCACTGGCAGCCACAGGCTTCAGGCCCGGTGAATAGGGGGGACTTCCTTCGCCAGTGCCTGCTTTTCCAGAGCAAACCGGCCGGTCACCGCGAAGCCAAGCGTGTCGCCGTCCGGGCTCCGGAACAGGGCTTTGACGTCTGTCCCTTCCTGTTCCACCTGCCATTCGCCCTCGGCATCCATGGGCGGTGGGCAGACGGCGGTCGGGCAACAGGGGGTTTTTACCATCACCGGCATGGTGCCGTAGCTGACTTCCGTGCGCTCACCGGCCAGAGTTTTCGCCAGCGCCCGGGCACAGGCCATCAACGGCAGCACGTAGAGCAGAACGCGCCCATCCACTTCGGCACAGTCACCCAGGGCATAGACATCCGGTGCGGAGGTTTCCAGAGCCCGGTTCACCTGAATGCCCCGGCCTGCATTGATCCCGGCAGAGCGAGCCAGTTCAGTACGGGGGCGCAGGCCCACTGCCGACACCACAAGGTCAGCCTGTAATGGCTCACCATTACCGAGTGTCAGCTCAACGCCACTGCCCTGGTGCTCTACCCGCTCAACCACCGTACCCAGGTGGAACCGAACGCCAAGCTTCTCCAGCTCGGCCTGCACGGCACCTGCAGCCGCCTCCGGCAGCAGGCTGGGCATCAGAGATGAATCCGGGGCGATAACGTCCACTTCGTAGCCACCGTTACGCAGATCATTGGCAAACTCACACCCGATCAGGCCCGCCCCCATAATCGCAACCCGCTTGCCACCGGCGAGGGCTTTACGGAAGGCCCGGTAATCCATCAGGTCGTTGATGGAATGAACCCGATCCTGCGCGTTGCCATCCAGACTCAGGCGGATGACGTCGGCGCCCCAGGCCAGAACCAGCTTGGCATAACGTATGCGCTGGTCGCCCAGTTTGAGCTCATGGGCATCGGTATCAATGCCCGTGACCGTGGACCAGGGACGAATCTCCACCCCCAGCTGCTCGGCCATAGCCTCAGGGTTGGCCTGGGCCAGACCATCCGCATCCTTGTCTTTGGTAAAGCCGGTCGACAACATAGGCTTGGAATAGCTGACGCCGTCGTCGGCAGTCACCATAATGACCGGGGTTTCCTTATCCAGTTTGCGAAATTCCCGTACCAGTGAGTAACCCGACAAACCGGTACCAACGATCACAATAGGTGTCTGCTCGGTCATGACTCTGTCCTGCCTTTAGCCGATTTCGATCATTTCAAAATCTTCCTTGCCCACACCGCAGTCCGGGCAAACCCAATCCTCGGGCACATCTTCCCATTTGGTGCCAGGCTCAATACCGTCCTCCGGCCAACCCTCGGCTTCATCGTAAATCAGACCACACACCACACACTGCCACTTCTTCATAACTAACTCCCACCGATTTGTCTGCGAGGATATTATTGTCGAACAATAAAGCAATCAAGCACAAAGGTCACAAAATGCGACCGAGTTCCAGCCGACCACCACTCACCCGATCGGCTGCCATCATAACCGCGACACCGGCGTTGACCAATGCCACCACCGACAGCCCGGATCGGGGTTTTCTGCCAATAGCCACAATTACAGACCCGGCAATACCGCCGCGCCCCTCCCTTCGATCGCCCCACTTCGGTATAATCCGCCGTTTTGGACAGGACCCGATCGTTATGACCGATACCGTCGCTGAAATGAACCAGGTCATGGCAGACGCTGACTGCCTGGTTCCCGAAGAGCAGGTGCATGCCGCCATCGACACCATGGCCAGCGCCATCACCGATCGCCTCAAAGACAGCAACCCATTGTTGTTCTGCGTCATGAACGGCGGCCTGATCCTGACCGGTCAGCTCCTGCCACGACTGAAATTTCCGGTGCAGGCGGAGTATCTGCATGCCACCCGCTACCGCCAGGAGACCACCGGTGGCATTCTGGAATGGAAGCTGCAGCCGGAAGCCGACATGAAAGGCCGCACGGTTCTGATCGTCGACGACATCCTTGACGAGGGTACGACGCTGTGCGCCATTGCAGATTACTGCCTGGCTCATGGTGCCAGCGAGGTCCTGACTGCGGTGCTGGTAGACAAGGAGCACGATCGCAAGGCACGCCCCGGCCTGAAGGCAGACTTTACCGGCCTTTACGTTGAGGATCGATTCCTGTTCGGCTATGGCATGGATTATAAAGGCTATTGGCGCAACGCTCCGGGAATCTATGCCGTTAAAGGACTGTGACCAGCCCCCCGAGCTGAGCATACCTCCCACGTTCTGGTACCGGTCGCTGGTGGCGGCCGGCCTTTACTGTCCTGAGGTTCATGGCCCGGCCCGCTACTGGCTAACGGTGGAGGGATCGTTTACCCGGGCCCTGCAGCAAAAATGTCAGGAACGCTTTCACGTTGAGATTCTCAGGGAGGGTTTTTCGACCCCAACCCCTGAAGAGGCAAAGCGCCTGAACCTGGCACCGCGCCAGCTCGCCTGGGTACGGGAAGTTCGCCTTTGCGGTGACGGCCGCCCTTGGGTGCTGGCCCGGACTGTTATCCCGCAGAACTGTCTGCATGGCCATGGCCGCCGCCTGCGCAATCTTGGCAACAAGCCCCTGGGTGCCTATCTGTTCAGCAGCCCGGAGTGGCAGCGGGGGCCTCTGGAAACAGGCCTCTGCAAAGTCCGTAGCAACGGTCACCCTCGCCTTGCCCGCAGATCCCTGTTCCACCGGGGTTCCTGCGCTCTTCTGGTTGGGGAATATCTTCTGCCCCGGTTATACCAGTCGCCCAACCGGGGTTAACCCTACCGCTACCGCTGGCTATAATCGGATGCACTCTCACGCATCAACACGCGGATACCAGCTCCTATGTTGCAGATCACCCTGCCCACCCACGTTCATGCCCGCCTGGCTGATTACGCACGCCTGCTGCGCATCGACCGCCCGATCGGCACTTTGTTGCTGCTGTGGCCAACTTATTGGGCACTCTGGCTGGCGGCCGAGGGGGCCCCGTCATTTGCCAACCTGCTGATCTTTACCCTGGGCGTATTTTTCATGCGGGCCGCGGGCTGTGCCATCAACGATTTTGCCGACCGGGACTGGGATCGCCATGTCAAACGCACCAAAGACCGCCCGCTCACCGCCGGCCGGGTCCGTGCCTGGGAAGCCGTCGCCCTGTTTGCCGGGCTATGCCTGGTGTCGTTTCTGATGGTGGTGCTGTTCACCAACACCCTGACCCTGTATCTGTCATTCGGTGGTGCACTGCTGGCCTTTATCTACCCGTTTATGAAGCGTTACACCCATTTGCCCCAGCTGTTTCTGGGCGCCGCCTTTTCCTGGGCCATTCCCATGGCCTGGGCAGCTGAGGCCAACCAACTCAGTCAGCTCACCTGGTTGCTGTTTACCGCCAACGTGCTCTGGACGGTCGCCTATGACACCCTCTATGCCATGGTCGACCGGGATGACGACCTGAAAGTCGGCATAAAATCGACAGCCATCCTGTTTGGTGATGCAGATCGGGCGATCATTGCTCTGCTGCAGACCATGGTGGTGGTGATTCTGGTGATGGTGGGCCAGCGGGCGGAACTGGGGTCTTTCTATTATCTCGGTGTCGTGGCCATGGCCACGCTCTTCGTCTACCACCAGTACCTGGCCAGGGAGCGGAACCGGGAAGGATGCTTCAAGGCATTTCTCAATAACAACTGGGCCGGCTTTGCGGTGTTTCTGGGCCTGGCGCTCGATCTGGCGTTCTGACTACCCGCCCATGTCATATACTTGTAACAAAGACGCGTTGTAATGACTCGGCAACATTACAAGGGAGTGTGTTCGCACCTCTGATCAGAGAACTCCCGAGGTCTGACACAGGTTGATGCATATGAGTGGAAAAACTGTCCTGATCATCGATGACGAAGCGCCCATCCGGGAAATGATTGCGGTCGCGCTCGAAATGGCGGATTACGACTATCTGGAGGCAGCGGACGCCCGTGAAGCCCACGCCCTGATTATCGACAAGCAACCCGACCTGATCCTGCTGGACTGGATGCTGCCGGGCACCAGCGGTGTCGAACTGGCTCGCCGGCTGAAGAAAGAAGAGGCCACCGCGGATATCCCGATTATCATGCTTACCGCCAAGGTAGAAGAGGATAACAAGATCCAGGGCCTGGAGGTCGGTGCTGACGATTACATCACCAAGCCCTTCAGCCCCCGCGAGCTAGTGGCCCGTCTGAAGGCGGTCCTGCGTCGTGCGACGCCTCCGGGTGTCGACAGCCCCATCGAAGTGGAGGGCCTGACCCTGGACCCGGTCGGCCATCGCGTGACAACCGCCGACGGTGCCATCAACATGGGCCCTACCGAGTACCGCCTGCTGCAGTTCTTTATGACTCACCAGGAACGGGTCTATACTCGGTCTCAACTGCTGGATCAGGTCTGGGGCGGCAACGTGTATGTCGAGGAACGCACCGTCGATGTTCACATCCGTCGCCTCCGCAAAGCGCTGGGAGACAGGTACGACCATCTGATTCAGACCGTGCGGGGAACAGGCTACCGGTTTTCCACCAAAGCAGCCTGATTTCTCCCTCAAGGCAGGCCCGGGCCGCCCATCATCGTCCGGCGATCACCGCATCAGCGCCGGCAACACGACAAGGCAGTAGTGGATGCAACACAACTGGTCCCGTTACCTGAGACTGATCATCACCGCGCTCGCGGGCACCACCCTGGTGGGGTTCTATTTCGGCGAGCCGCTCTACGGGCTGTTGATTGGGCTTGTTGCCTATCTTTGGTGGACCCTGGTCCAGGCCCGACGCCTGTACCAGTGGTTGGGCAATCCCAGCGCGGCTGATGAAGCCCCACAGAGCATCGGCTTGTGGGGTGATATCTTCGACAACCTGCACAAGCTGAACCAGAATCATCTGTTGACCCAGGATCGACTCCGGGCCCGTATCAACCGGGTTCAGGAATCCACCAACGCCATGCGCGACGGTGTGATCATGACCGACGCCCGGGGCGCCATGGAATGGTGGAACGGTTCGGCCGAATACCTGCTGGGCTTCCGTCGCAGCACCGATCAGGGCCAGTACATTCATAACCTGATCCGCAACCCGGCGTTCAAGGCCTATTTCGACGCCCGGGATTACCGCGAGCCTCTGGAAATCAATTCTCCTGCCAAGCCTCACATCCATCTGCAGATCCAGATCAGCCTGTTCGGCGACGATGACCGACTGATCGTGGCCAAGGATGTCACCCGGCTGTATCAGCTTGAACAAATGCGGCGGGACTTTGTCGGCAACGTCTCCCATGAAATGCGCACACCGCTGACCGTGATCAGTGGCTACCTTGAAACCCTGGTGGATCATGGCGAAGAGCTGCCACCCAAGTGGCGCCGGGCCATCAATACCATGGCGGCTCAGGCTTCACGGATGGAAGCCCTGATTACAGACCTGATTCTGCTGTCCCGCATCGAGACCGGCGAACATACGGTGGACGACACACTCACCGATGTCGACGCCCTGCTGAACCAGATCTGTCATGATGCCCGGGCCCTGAGCGGTGACAAGGGCCACCAGATCAGTGTTCAGATCAGTGACCACCGCCTGCTGCAGGGCGATGAAAGCCAGCTACGCAGTGCGTTTTCCAACCTGGTGTTTAATGCGGTGAAATACACGCCGGCCGGCGGAGCCATCACAGTTGCCTGGAGCACAAATCGCGAAGGCGCCCATCTGTCCGTCAAGGATACCGGCATCGGCATTGATCCGATCCATATCCCCAGGCTGACCGAACGGTTCTATCGCGCCGACCCCAGCCGCCACAAGGACACCGGCGGAACCGGCCTCGGCCTGGCTATCGTCAAGCATGTGCTGATCAATCACGACGGCAACCTGGAAATTCGCAGCAAAGTCGGCGAAGGCAGCGAGTTTATCTGCCATTTTCCAAGGGAGCGCCTGGTCGAACGGATTCCCGAGCAAGTCCCGGAGGACTGAGACACCCTCAGTTAACGGTTTGAGGCCCGGAACCTGGCCACGAACCGTGACAGGTCCTCCAGCTTCTTCGGGTCTTCATCGACAAAACGAATAGTGACACTGACAAAGTCGGTATCCTGGCGCTTATCCACCGCCTGCAACTGATGCACGTAGCCGTTCAGGCGAGCCATCTGGCCATCCCCCATGTCGATATCCACCACGGCCTGATCAAGAATACCCGGGAATTCCTGATCCCGCTTGGCGATCACCCGCACTTCCGTCAGGTTTATGTCCTTGACCACCGACTTCAGGGTACTGTCGGAAAACCTTACAGATGCCATACTCATGGCACCACGGGCCTGAGGCTTGCCTGCAGCCGCTTTTGCGCTACCAGCATTCAGCAGCGGGTTATCAGCCGCGGGTTCAGGCTTTGAGGCTTCAGGCCTTGGCGCCGGCGCCTCCCGCTTCTGGGTGAGCAGGGTGGCGGATTCCTTGAACGCATCCGCCGGCCCTTCCAGTGATTTGCCGCTGCGATCCATGGCGTCCTTCAGGCGGCGGCCCATCACCTTGATGATTTTCTTGCTCAACCCCTCCGGGCTAAAAGGCTTGCCCAGGTATTCAGACACCCCTTCCTTGACCGCCTCAATCACATGATCCTTGTCGCCGCGACTGGTGATCATGATGAATGGCACCTTCTGGTACTGCGGTTGCTGGCGCATCCACTGCAGCAGCTCCAGCCCGGACATCTCCGGCATTTCCCAGTCACACAACACCAGGTCAAAACTGGTTCTGGACATCAGGGACTGGGCCCGCCGGCCATTCTGGGCGTCCGTGGTTTCAATGACGGGAAAGCGCTGGCGCACTGTCCGTTTCACCAGATCTCTTACAAAACTGGCGTCATCGACGACCAGCGCCTTCAGTGTTGCCATAACGACATCTGCTCCGGATTCCACTCATGCTCCAACTATAGAACATCCCGGTCTTGACGTGACCGGAGTGCTACAAAAAGACGACAAAACCGGAGGGCGATAAGTAGATTCCCAACCGAAAAAACACGCGACACTGTAGGTTATGGCGGTATTTTCCAACACGGAAAACGCGCTAACATGGCAGCCAATGCCTTTATGACTCTATTGCGAGGATTCCCGTGCCCGACCTGACCTTCCGGACTGCCATTCGCCGCTCCCTGGTGGCGATTTCCCTGAGCACGCTGGCGCTGGTTGCCAGGGCAGAAACCGAAGCAACCAACACACCGGAGTTTGAGCAGTGCAAACAGGCACTCGGAGAGAAAGCCGTCGCCGCCGGTGTGCGTGAATCCACGGTGCAGTCGGTGATGGCCGGCGTGGTGCACCTCGACAGAGTGATTGAGCTGGACCGGAGACAGCCCGAATTTACCACCACCTTTGCCGATTACCTGAACCGACGGGTTAACGACACCCGGGTCGGCAAAGGCCGGGAATTGCTGGCCGAACACCGTGAACTCCTGAACCGCGTGACCGCGGAAACCGGCGTTCCGGCGCCCTATCTGGCGGCATTCTGGGGCTTGGAAACCAACTATGGCAGCTACTTCGGCAAGATGCAGGTGCCCAGCGCCCTCGCCACCCTGGCTTGCGATGCCCGGCGCAGCAGCTTTTTCACCGAACAGTTGATCGCCGCATTGCGCATTATTGACGAAGGCGCCATTCCGGCTGACCAGATGGAAGGTTCCTGGGCCGGTGCCATGGGCCATGTTCAGTTCATGCCGACGGTATTCCTGAAACACGCGGTCGACGCCGATGGTGATGGGCGCCGGGATCTCTGGAACAGCCTTCCAGACGCCATGATGTCTGCCGGTCGTTTTCTTCAGTCCATGGGTTGGGATGGCGACTATCGCTGGGGGCGGGAGGTGCTATTACCCGACAACTTTGATTTCAGTCTGGCCGATGGTCGCCGTCTGCCCCTGGCAGACTGGCGCAAGATGGGCATCACCGATGCCTTCGGTAACCACCTGGCCAACGAGCCCATTGAGGCGGCCCTGATCGTGCCCAGCGGCCACCAGGGCCCGGCCTTCCTGGTTTACAGTAATTTCCGGGTGATCATGGGCTGGAACCGGTCCGAGTTCTACGCCATCGCCGTTGGCCATCTGGCAGACCGGATTGCCGGCGCCGGAAAGCTTCAGAACCCACCACCAGAGGATCAGCCCGCGCTGTCACGGAATCAGGTGCTGGAGCTTCAACAGGCACTGAATGACAAAGGCTACCCGAGCGGCGAACCCGATGGCATCCTCGGCTCCAACACCCGCAAGGCCATACGCGCGTACCAGAAAGCGGAAGGCCTGGTGGCTGACGGCTTTCCATCAGAACAGGTATTAGCGGCTCTCGGGGTTTACAGCGGCTCATGAAAACGTCGAACTTTTTTACACTTAAAGAAGCGATAAACTATAAGGGATTGTATTTCTTAGACAAAAAATATTGGCACGCATTTAGCTACACACCTTAGCAGCGCCTGGCCATTTCCAGGCAATCCTACAACTGTGAGCAGTAAGGTGTGAACAATGCTTAAATTAATGAAAGGAATCGTAGCGGCGGTCACTTTTGGATTCGCCGCAACTGCCTGGGCCTTCCCGGTCGATCTTGATTCTGTATCAGGATCTTGGGGTACACCAAGCAATGGCAGCAACATTCAAGGCGTTGGTACGGATACACTCCAATGAGGCACTGGCGAGAAGACCTGCTCTGGTCCGTGGTGGTGGCAGACATGCTCAAATGGACCTCAAAGTGGCTTCAGCTTTCAGGGACCGGCCAATCTGCCACAAACCATCACCTCAAACGACCCATTTGTGTTGGGAACCTTTACACATTTCAACAACCGGATTACCGGTGAAAGCATCACCGGCGTGAGCCTGGATGTATTCGCCACCTTCTCCACAACGGTAAGCAACAACACGGTAACCGGCCCCTATACCTTTGACTTCATTCACAACGAAACACCGAATGTCGGTCAGGAATGCTGGTGGGTATTCTGCTGGAGCGTCGAACAGGACGTTGATGATGTCGTTATTCTTGACAACATGATCGAGAGTTCCGAGTTCCAGTTCGGCTCCAACATCTATTCTCTGTCTCTGCTTGGCTTTGCCAATGGCCTGAATGAAATTGAAACCCAGGAAGGCAAGGCAACCTCTGTCGATCTGCTGGCCAAGCTGAACGTTCGCTCCGTTCCGGAACCCGGTACTCTCGCGCTGCTGGGCCTCGGCCTGGCCGGCCTGGGACTGGCGCGCCGCCGTAAGGTCTGAGCAATCCCCTCTTCGCCGGCAGTACCCTGTGCTGCCGGCGATTCCTACCTCCCGTGATCTGAATCCCGAATCCGCGCATAATACTGGTATCACCCAGTTACCACGAATCGGGACATTATGGACTCCATCACACAGGCCGCCCTTGGCGCTTCCATTGCGGGCGCGGTTGCCGGCAAAACCCTGGGGCGATCGGCCCTTCTTACCGGTGCGTTGCTCGGCACATTACCCGACCTGGATGTGGTCATCGACTATGGCACAGCCGTTGCCAACTTTACCCAGCACCGGGGGTTCAGCCACTCTCTGTTTATTCTGGCACCACTGTCTCTGCTTATCGCCTGGGGCCTGTGGCGCTGGAAACCGCTCATTTCCTATCAGCGATGGCTGGCACTGGTTGGCCTGATCCTGATCACGCACCCGTTGCTGGATGCCTTTACCACCTACGGCACCCAGCTGTTCTGGCCCATTGGCCCGCCCGTGGCGATCAACAGTATCTTTATCATTGATCCGCTCTATACCTTGCCACTGCTGGCAGGATGCCTGGCCTTTCTGTATCGACCGCCAGCGTCGAGAACCGTTGCCGCCGGATTGCTTATTTCCAGCCTTTATCTCGGCTGGACCCTGGTTGCACAACAGATCATCACCGAGCGGGTGCGACCAGCGCTGGCGAACGCCGGTATGGAGCAGGCAGCCCTGATGGTTCAACCGATGCCATTCAACACTGTACTGTGGCGTGCCACGGCGGTCAGTGCAGAGCAAAGAATCGAAGTGGTGACCGGCTTTCTTGATGCCAGCGGTGAGCTGGTGCTGGAGCGCTTCCCTCGGCAACCAGAGCTTGCCCGCCTTGTCGCCGAGCTGCCGGAAGCCCGGCGACTGGAATGGTTTACCGGTGGTTTTCTCGACTACCAGCAGAACGGCACCCAGATAACCGCAACGGATATCCGGCTGGGCATACCCGGCGCTCACCCTTTCACCTTCATCCTGGCTGAAACCGCCGAAGACGGACTGCAGCCGCTGGCCAGCGATCGTCTGCCCCGCCCGGCGCTTAACCGGGCCGCACTGCCCCTGTTGTGGGATCGAATGACCGGCCAGGTGCCGGTACTGTGCCTGGCGACCCTATCCGTTCCCAACCAGGGGAGCTCTTGCTGATGCGGCTGGACCAGTATCTGGCGAACGCTACAGAACTTTCCCGCAAGGAGGCAAAAAAGGTGGTGTCGGCGGGGCGTGTGAAGGTGAACGGAGAAACTTGTCGGCAAGCCAACCGCCGGGTGGAGGCCGAACAATCTGTTCATCTTGACGGTACGCCGGTTACCTTACCTGGCGATATCTACCTGATGATGCATAAACCCGCCGGGGTGCTCAGTGCCACCACTGACAGCAGTCAGCCAACCGCTCTCGACCTGCTGCCCGGTAATCTGGCCAGTCGGGTTCATATGGCAGGGCGTCTGGACAAGGACACCACTGGCCTGCTGTTGCTGACCAGTGATGGCCAATGGTCCCATGCGGTCACTTCACCCCGGCGGGAATGCCGCAAAAGCTATCGGGTCTGGCTGGCCGAGGCTATCCCGGACGAGGCCCGCCGGGCGCTTGAAAAAGGCGTCATGCTAAACGGTGAAACCACGGCGACCAGGCCCGCCGAGGTCCGTGTACACAGCGACAAGGTCATCGACCTGACCATCAGCGAGGGCCGTTACCACCAGGTTAAACGAATGCTGGCCGCCGTTGGCAATCGTGTTGAGGCTCTGCACCGCTTTCGCATCGGCAGTATCGAGTTGGACGATAATCTGGCGCCCGGTGAATTCCGGGCTCTGACACCTCAGGAAATCCGCTCAGTGACCGAGTGACCACCACCCACCTAAGCGCGCTCGAACCTCTGGGCTTCCAGATTTTTCCGCACCGAACCTGCCTCAAACACCTCACCATTCATGGCAATGTAGACCCCCGCCGGTAACAGCGACACCGCAGCCCAGGCAAAGCCAACGTTGAAGGTAGCATCGCTGCGCCGCATGCGCGCAGGTTGCATGGCGCCCGTCAGCACAATCGTGCGATCGGCTACCGATTTCAGTACCTCGGCGGTCTGCGCCATGGTATCGGTGCCATGGGTAATCAGGATACGCTGGCTGGCTGAGGCCTTGACTGCGGCCAGAATGGTTTGACGGTCCGCATCGGTCAGTTCCAGGCTGTCCTTGCGCATCAGGGGGCGAACCTCATAGCCGTCATGGATGTTGGATTCCGTCAACAGTTCCGGCAACAGGCTGTCCCCGATTTCAAACTTGCTGTTGGCATCAAAATAGACCTTATCGATGGTGCCACCGGTGGTCAGTATCTCAATCATGGTCTGAGCTGTTCCTTTATTGTGAGGACGCCGTGGTGGTTCGAGACTGTTCTGCCTCTGCCGCCATCAGAGCTGAATTTTTTTCCTGTGCATAACGCTTCGCGGCCGGCGCCACCGAACCTGGTTGACCCGTGGCAAGCCAGCGCTTGATTCGGCCGGCATCCCCCATCGGAGACCGGGTACCCAGAGAGTCCAGCAAAACCGTGATCACGGGCGTTCCGTTCATCTCCGACACCATCACCAGACAACGCCCCGCCTCTGTCAGGTATCCGGTTTTACTCAGGCTCACGCCCCAGCTGTCCCGATGCACCAACGCATTGGTATTGCCAAACGACAGGCTGTACCGGGGTTTGCGGAACTCGGCCCGGTAGTAGCCGGTGGTCGAGGCTTCACGAATTTCGGGATGCTTGAGCGCAGCACGTGCCAGGATCACCAGATCCGCTGCCGTGGACACATTGCCGGTAGAGAGACCGGTCGGGTCAACAAATCGGGTCTGAAGCATCCCCAGGGCTTTGGCTTTGGCGTTCATCTCGGCCACAAAACCGTCAAAGCCGCCGGGATAAGTACGTGCCAGAGTGTAGGCAGCAAAGTTCTCGGATGACATCAGGGCAATCCGCAGCACGTCGCGGCGCCGAAGCTGAGAGCCCACCCGGATCCTGCTCCAGGCGTTCGCAGCAGCCTCGACATGACGCTTCTCGAAGGTCAGCCACTCGTCCATGTCCTGTCCGGATTCCACCACCACAAGTGCGGTCATCAGTTTGGTGATCGACGCCACAGGTACCGGACGATCGGCATGCTTCCCGAACAGCAAGCCCTCCTGGCCAACCTCCGCCACAGCTGCCTGCACCGACGCCAGGTTCGGAACCCGCTCCGGACTGGCAGCACTCTGGCAGGACACCGCCAGGAGAAAGACGACAACAGTGAGAAATACGGAGTAACGCATGGTGAACTACCTGCCTCTCAGGCCTTAACTGGGAATTGATCGATAGCGCGAACTATATCAGCGCACATGGGCCGGGCGCAGGTCTCATTTTCAATCATGCGTTTTAAACAGCAAATGCAAAAAACCTTAAATTCATGTAAAATATTAGTCAAATCAATTCGTTACATATCGTTAATCATTGTAACCAGAGTGTAACGGTGCCGCTTTTCAGTTTCAGGATGCGTTCAGGATGGACTCTCCGTCGCTCGGCCAGACTCTCTCCAGGGAAACCCGCTCGGGCAGATTACCGGCGTGGCTGCACCAGTCATTTCCGTTTGTCATCCTTCTCCTGGCCATCACGTACGGACTTGCCACCACCTTCTGGCAGGAACTGCCGACCCTGTCGGTCAGTCCTTCGGTTCAAACCGACAGCTCCGCAACCGGCCCCCGGATCACTGGCCAGATCGAATATCTGATCCACCCTCTGGGCAAAGTACTGCAAGACAAACTCTGGCAATCCCAAGCCTGGAGCCGCACGGATACCGGCTATTCCGGAATCGGCTACCCCTACAAGCCCGCCACGTTCCGGCTGACACTTGAGAACCCGGCGTCAGAACCTGCGACCAGCCAGGTGACGGTGCCCGCACCCTACCTGGATCACCTGCAGCCGGCCCTGATTCACCCGGACGGCCAGATTGAACGCCTGCCTGCGATGGGCGATCGATATCCCTTCGATCAACGCTACCTGGCGTTGCCGCAGTGGGTCTGGCCGGTCACGCTGCAACCGGGCACCACCACCCTGCTGATGGAAGTGCAGAATCGCGGCCCGGTGCTGTTGCCGGTCACCCTGTCAGACAGCGCTGAGGCGCTCGGTGCTGGCACTGCCATCACCGCCTGGAAATCGTTTGTCACCGGCCTGTTGGTGTTTGCACTCTTACTCAACCTGAGTATTGTGGCCAAGCTCCGCCGACCAGGCCTGGCCTGGCTGAGCGTGCTGATGATCAGTGTTATCTACAGCCAGCTGGTGATGGACGGCCTGGGCCTGTGGCTGATCTGGCCGGCAGTGCCAGAGCTCAATGCCCTGCTCAGCATCAGTCTGCCGCTGTGCCTGATCGCGCTATGCGAGTTCACCCCACACTTCCTCCAACTGGCCCGCACTGAAGCCCGGATACTCCGGGCCTTCAGTCTTCTTGCCGGAGCGCACCTGCTGGCTGCGCCTCTGGGGTTTCATTTCCTGGGGCAACATGCCTTCCTGATGAGCAGTGCCGTCGGCGGGCTGTTCATCTTTGCCCTGAGTCTGCGCCAACTGAACAGCCACGTTTACGCCCGCTACTATGCCCTGTCGGTACTGGCGATCGTGATCGGGGCTGTCACGTCATCACTTCGTACCGTTGGCTGGCTACCCGTGAATGCGGTGACCGACTCCGCCTTTTTCCTGGGCGCAGCCACCGGCTCCCTGATCCTGACCAGTGGTGTGGGTAAACTGCTGCTGGAAGAGCGCAAGAAACGTCTGAGCTCGGACATACGTGTGCAGGAGGAACAGAAACTCCGGGCCAGCATCGAGCGTGATTATGACCGTTTGCTGAAAACCCACAGGGTAACCGGAAAGCCAAACAGGCCCATGCTGGAGGAAACCCTGGGCGCGCTGGACTGCCACAAAACGCCCTACACCCTGTGCATGATCCGCCTGGCCCGGTTCAATGAACTGGAACAGGCCCTGGGCTACCGTGCCGCAGAAGAGCTCCTGAAGCAGTATCTCCGGCAACTCAACCGGTATCTCAAGCAAACGGTGGGCGATCAACTGGTCATGATCAACGGTTACAGCGTGGCTACCCTGGATACCGTCAACCATGCCTTTGCCCTGTTGCGCCACCCCGACGAGGCGCTGGAGAGACAACGCCTGCAGGCCATCAGCCGCTGGTTATCCGAAAATTTCCGAGAAGGCCGTTTTTCATTTTCCTGGGCCGCCTCGGTTGGCGTCGCCCACGCCCCGGAACACGGTGCGGAACCGGCCGGCGTACTCGCCTGTGCCGGCTTTGCTTCACTGGACGAAAGCCTGCCGCTGGTGGTTTATGATCCGGCCATTGCCGAATGGCAATACCGCCAGCAAATGCTGATGCTGGATGTGGAACAAGCGCTGCGTTCCGGCGAAATGTGGCTGGAGTACCAGCCCAAGATCAACATCCGCGATGGCCGGATTGGCTCACTGGAAGCCCTGATTCGCTGGCAGCACCCGGAATTCGGCAGGATATCGCCCAGCCAGTGGATTCCCCTGGCCGAGGAAGTGGGGATCATTCACACGGTTACACTCTGGGTGCTGGACCGTGCCTGCAGGGACAGTCACCAGCTCCGTGAACAGTATGGCCGCGATATCACCGTAGCTGTGAACATTTCCGCCAAGGATCTGGCCCACAGCCTGTTCCACGAGGAAGCCGGTGCCATCGTTCGACGGCACAAGCTGGAACCGGCCAATGTCAGCCTGGAGATTACTGAAACCGCCATGATGACCGATCCGGACACGGCCCGCAGTACCATCCGAACCCTGAGCGCGATGGGCTTCCGGATTGCACTGGATGACTTCGGATCCGGCCACTCCTCACTCGGAGCCCTGGCACAGTTCGAGCTGGATGAGCTGAAAATCGACCGGAGTTTCCTGGAGGGTGTGCTGGATTACCCGTCGAGACAGAAAATCCTGCGCGCGGCCCTGGAACTGGGCACAGCCCTGGATCTGGATGTGGTGGTCGAGGGCGTGGAAGACGAAACCATCGCCCTCTGGCTACACCAGTTCCCGGGCTTGCATGGGCAGGGCTATTACTGGGGCCGCCCGTTCAGCCTGGAACACAAAAACCGTTAACTGCCGACATCGCCCAATCCTACCCTCCCCCCGAGATACAGCACCAGCTCAGTGCATGCTAAAAGATGCAGATACGACTGACCTGCATCAAGGGGGCTGCCCGCGGTCCGTTTTACACTTCTTTCACACTCATCAGCCATGGAGGCCGTCATGTCATCGCCAATTGAACAAGCTCCGGCGCCCAACGAGGCAACACCAGGCTCAGCCTTCCAGTGCTGGCAGCAGGGCTATGGCGTTATCCGGCACTCCGAACAGACCTCCGCCAGAGTCCGGGAACTGGCCAGCAAACTGGTCAGCGCCGGGCACCAACCGGATGAAGACACGGTTTACCGGAAGCTGATTGCCCTGGACCGGCTCACCAGCGCCGGCCTGTGGCTGGTGGTACATATGACCTATTGCAACCGGGTGGACATTGCCGGTGCGCCCCTGGCTGCCCAGGATTTCAAGGCCTCACCGGAAGGCCATACCGGAGGCGCCCTGAACATGGTGCCCGCCTACGCGGCCTATCTGGCCCTCAACAATCTGACCGGAACAACCCGCAGCTGGCTGATGGGGCAAGGGCATTGCGTGGCCGCCGTGGATGCCCTCAACGTGCTGACCGGCAATCTGCATCCCGAGCAACGCACCCGTTACCTGGCACCCGAGGGCTTGTCGCGGCTGGCCTCCGACTTCTACAGCTATCGCCAGAAACCGGACGGTACCATGGCTGCGCCCCTGGGCAGCCACGTGAACCCCCACACCGCCGGAGGCATTATCGAAGGTGGCTATCTCGGGTTTGCCGAGTTGCAGTACGCCCATATGCCGCTGCCCGGGGAATCCCTGGTAGCCTTTCTCTCCGATGGCGCCGCTGAAGAGCAGCGCGGCAGTGACTGGATACCCCGATGGTGGCGGGCCGAGGACTGCGGCCTGGTCCTGCCGGTGATGATCGCCAATGGCCGGCGCATTGAACAACGAACCGAGCTTGGTACCCGTGAGGGTCTGGAACGGTTTGAGCAGCACCTGCAACACCGGGGTTTTGATCCGGTACGATTCGACGGCCGTGACCCCGCCGCCTTTGTCTGCGCCATGTACGACATGGAGCAGGCTCTTGCAGCCCATGGCGCCGCCGCGCAACAAGGTGAGACCAGCTACCCGGTTCGCATACCCTACGGCATCGCCGAGACCGTAAAAGGCTATGGTTTCTTTGGCGCCGGAGAAAACGCAGCGCACAATCTGCCTCTGCCGGGTAGTCCACGCATGGATGCCCGATCCCGGGAGCTGTTCAATGAGCATACCGCTCCACTCTGGGTCAAACCGCAGGAGCTGCACCTGGCGGTGGACGAGCTGAACGAACACGGCCAGCAAGGCCGGCCGCTGGAGCGGGATCACCCGCTGGCGCTGCGCCGCCCCGCCGAACCCGCCATTCCGGTTTTGCCCTGGGCTCAGAACAAATGTTCCCCCATGACCGCCGTTGATGAATTCTTCAAGGCGCTGGTCGCGGACAACCCGGAACTCCGGCCCCGGGTCGGCAACCCGGACGAACTCGCCAGCAATCGACTCAAAGGCGTGCTCGACAGCCTCAAGCACCGCGTGAACGACCCGGAGAACGAGGCCGAGTCAGTACACGGCAAGATCATTACGGCACTGAATGAAGAGGCGGTCGTCTCTGCCTGCCTGGCCAATAAAGCGGGATTGAATCTGGTGGCCAGCTACGAAGCCTTCTGCGTGAAAATGCTCGGCGCTATCCGCCAGGAGTTGATCTTCGCCCGACATCAGAAAGAAGTGGGCCGGCCACCCCAATGGCTGGGACTGCCAGTGATTGCCACCTCGCACACATGGGAAAACGGCAAGAACGAGCAATCCCACCAGGACACCAGCTTCTGTGAGGCTTTACTGGGAGAAATGAGCGATGTCTCCCGGGTGATTTTCCCGGCTGACTACAACAGCGCCCTGGCGATTCTGCCATCGGTTTACCGGGAGCGGGGCCGCATCAGTTGCCTCGTTATCCCGAAACGGGAGCGCCCGTGCGTGTTCAATGGCAGCGAAGCTGAAGCATTGGCCCGACATGGCGCCCTGGTGGTGGACGAGGATACCTCGGCTGGCGAGGAGCCCCTGCTGCTGATTGCCAACGGCGCCTATCAGCTTTCCGAGGCCATACGGGCTTGCGAGCGTCTGCGCGAGACCGGCACACCGTTCCGGCTGGTCTACCTGCAGGAACCCGGGCGCTTCCGCCAACCCCGGGATCCGATGGAAGCGGCCTCCTGCCTGACCGAGTTTGAGCGTGAGCGCCTTTTCCCTCATCGCATGCACCGGCGGGTCGCCCTGACCCATATGCGGCCGGAAGTGTTCCGCGGACACCTGCACACACTGTTCCCGCAACCCGGACAATCCCGGGTGCTGGGTTATATCAACCGGGGCGGCACGCTGAATGAAGCAGGCATGCTGTTCGCCAACCGCTGCTCATGGGGCCATGCCCTGGCGGCCTGCGCCGAGGTGATGGACAAACCTCCCGGAGAATGGCTTTCCAGCGCCGAACTGGCCGCTGTGGAGGGCCGAGGGGATCCGGGAGTGATTACCCGCGGGCTGCCTTGAGCCGGTTGCGTATCGCGGTTTCCAGCTCCAGCACCACCAGGACCACGACACCGGCCACCACGGAAAATGCCAGCTGCTCCAGGCTCAGAGCAGCGGTGGTAAAGGTGCTCTGGAACCAGGGCAGATAGGTGAACAACAGCTGCAACGCCACGACCGCCGCGATCGCTGCCAGCACAACGGGCGTGCCGAGAACCCCCCGCAGGGTAATTGAGGCGCTATCAAGATAACGCACCGCAAACAGATAAAAGACCTCCATCGCCACCAGGGTGTTGACCGCTAATGTGCTGGCCAGCACCGGATCCTGATGGCGATGCATCACCCAGAACCAGGCCGCGAAGATACCCACCAGAAACAGCAGGGAGACAAACGCTACCCGCCAGACCACAAAACCCTGCAGCAAGGATTCATCCCGGGGTCTTGGCGGTTGTCGCATGACGCCGGGCTCCGGCGGCTCAAACGCCAGCGTCATGGCCAGCAGCACTGAGCTGACCATATTCACCCACAGAATCTGCAAGGCGGAAATGGGCAGCGTGAGTCCCAGTAACAAGGCAGTGATCAGGCTGACGGATTCACCGCCGTTAATCGGAAGCATGAAGGCGATGCCTTTGCGCAGGTTGGTGTAAACCGTGCGCCCTTCCCGGACAGCCGCAGCAATGCTGGCAAAGTTGTCATCCAGCAGCACCACCGATGACGCCTGCCGGGCCGCTTCCGAACCCTTTACGCCCATGGCAATACCGACATCAGCGCGCTTCAGTGCCGGTGCATCGTTGACCCCATCACCGGTCATGGCCACCACACCGTGCAGTGCCTGCAGCGCTTTCACTAACCGAAGTTTGTGCTCGGGGCTGGTGCGGGCAAACACATCCACCTCGCCGGCCAGATCCCGGAGCTGGTCTTCATCCAGCTCATCCAGCTCATTGCCGGTCAGTACCCGGTCGGTATTGCGCAGCCCGAGTTTTCGGGCAATGGCACCGGCCGTCAAGGCATGGTCGCCGGTGATCATCTTCACCCGAATACCGGCATCATGGCACTCCTCGATAGCCCGGATAGCCTCCTGCCGGGGCGGGTCCAGCAAACCCACCACCCCCAGCAGTTCCGCGCCCTGTTCCAGCTCCTCCACCACCAGCTCCCGGCTGCCTTTCGCCATTGGCCTGCGCGCCAGTGCCAGCACTCTCAGACCTTCGGAAGCCATCTCCGTAATGACCTGTTCCCAGTGCTCTTTGCTCAGCGACTCGGTTCCACCATCCGGGGACACCTGGTGCGCGCACATAGCCAGGATCCGTTCCGGAGCACCTTTGAGATAGGCAATACCGTGGCCGTGGTGGTCGTGGTGCAATGTGGCCATGAACCGTATGCGGGTATCGAAGGGAACCTCATCCACTCGCGGCCAGGCGGTGGCACTGTTCAGGTGATCAAATTCCGCCTTGCCGGCAAACACTTTCAGCGCGGCTTCCATGGGGTCACCATGGATAGAAGGCTGCCCGTCTTTGCCAATGATGCTGGCGTCATTACACAGCGCAGCTGCCCGGGCAAGCTCAGCCAGCACCCCATCGCCAGTGACCGGCTGGCCCTCCCGGCAGACCCTGCCGTCGGTACCATAACCTTCGCCGGTAATCTCATAACGCTCACCGCCAGTCACGGCCGTGGTCACCATCATTTCGTTACGGGTGAGTGTGCCGGTCTTGTCCGAGCAGATGACCGATACCGCACCCAGGGTTTCGATCACCGGCATCCGGCGAACTACCGCCTTGCGACGGGCCATCTGGCGCACCCCAATGGCGAGGGTAATGGTAAGAATGGCCGGCAAGCCTTCGGGAATGGCCGCCACCGTCAGGCCCACCACGGCCATGAACAGCTCCCGGAATTCCAGACCACTGAACGCCAGTCCGCCAAAAAAGATGATAATGCCGGCGGCTACAACGATCAGCGAAAGCACCCGCGCAAACCGGTCCATCTGTTCAAGCAGGGGAGTTTTCAGGCTTGTGGTATCCGCCAGCAGGCCGGAAATGCGGCCGATCTCGGTATGCGTACCAGTGCGCACGACAACGCCCCGGGCTGTGCCTGTGGCCACCATGGTTCCGGAGAACGCCATGCCTGTCTGGTCGCCGAGAGCCGACTGCTCCTCCACCGGGTCGGGGGACTTGTCCACCGCCTCGGATTCGCCGGTCAGTATGGCTTCCTCAATCTTGAGGTTGTTGGTTTTTTCCAGGCGAATATCGGCGGGCACACGGTCACCGGCTTCCAATAGCACGGTATCCCCGGGCACCAACTCACTCGCATCCACCTGATGCTGGCCGCCGGCCCTGACAATACGGGCGCGGGGAGCCAGCATATGACGGATAGCCGATAAGGCCTGCTCGGCCCGCCCCTCCTGGATAAAGCCGACCAGGGTCTGAATAATCACTACCGCCAGAATCACCCCGGCATCCACCCAGTGCCCGAGGGCACCGGTGATGGCCGCTGCGGTCAGCAGTACGTAGATCAGGAAATTACGTAACTGGCGCCCGAGACGGGCCAGGGGGCCGGACGTCCTACCCTCTGGTAACTGGTTGGGACCAAAGGTCTCCAGCCTGGCCTGCGCGCTTTCGTCGGTCAAAGGCTCCGGTGCATCCAGAAACACCCGCGCCTGTTCTGCGGCTATGGCATGCCAGGCCTGAGACTGCTCCCCCCTGGCCACCGAACCCTTTGAACCCGACGTACTGACTTCTGACATATCCCTGCTCCCTGCATAAGGCCTGGGTTAACTACACAGGATTCTGCCGATACCGCCAATGCGCCAGATCAAACCGATGGCCGGTATAGCCGCGCCCGGTTGGCTATACCGGATCGACCGTTCGATTCCCGGCGCCCGGCAAGCTCTTCCGCGCCGCGGACCGGCTGTTATCAACGGTGTATTCCCGGCTCTTGACGGTATCCACGAAATACCAGTTGGCCCGGGCTTCTTCCTGTGTGAAGGTAACCACCATATAACCACGTTGATTGATGTTCAGGTAGTCCAGACCATCCACCAGCAGGCCAATGCCCTGCTCCGCATCGGCAATCATGGCATCAGGCAGTCCCAGATAGTCCTCCAGTCCGGGCGAAGACACTGAGGCGGTGGCAAATTCCACACCCACCTGGTTGCCATTCATATCTTTCAGGTTATTGGCCCAGGCGTTATGTGTGTCTCCGGCCAGCACCACCAGGTTTTTGTCGAGTTGCCGCGCCATGCCCAGAACGACTTCTCTTTCTGCCTGATAGCCGTCCCAGGCGTCGAGATTGTAGGGTGCGGCTGTGCCGATTCGGGCTTCCTGCTCTTCCGTCAGTGGCATACCCTGCAGCTGCATTCCTTTTAATGTCGCGAGTTCTTGAAGTGTTGCCGGCAAATCGTCAAACGTTTCAGTGGCAATCGCCAGCAGCAACTCAGCAGGCAGATCCATACGCCCCATCAACACCTGCTGTCCCAGCACCTGCCATCGCCCGGTCGACGTGGCCAGCTTGTTCTGCAACCACAGGCGCTGTTCAGCGCCCAGCAGTGTCCGGTTTGGATCGGTCACATCGGCCGTGAATTGATCCACATTCAGGCCGGCTTCGCTAAGATAGTTCAGGTAATCCAGTTGCTGATCGCGCCCGATAATGCGCGTATCCAGCATATGCAGATCCACCAGATCGCCAAAGCGGAAGCTGCGATAGATGGCCTCGTCGTTGCCTTCGATTACCGGCCGGATCGGCATCCATTCGAAGAAGGCCTGCAGAGCAGCCAGTTTGCGTTGCTCAAAATCGCCTTCAGAGTCATCGTGATTTTCAGCACCATTGCGCCAGGTGTCGTTGGCCACTTCATGATCGTCCCACACCACAATGAATGGTAGCCGCTGATGTGCCAGCTGCAGGTCCGGATCCTCCCGGTAAATGGCATACCGGCGGCGGTAATCGGCCAGTGTCAGCAACTCCCGGTTATTGTTCTCCGGGAAGGTACGGCCCAACTCCTGAGCGTCTTCCGAGGCATAGCTGTCCGGGTCACTGCTGTACTCATAGATATAGTCACCGAGGTGAACCACAGCATCCAGGTCCGTCTGGTTTGCCACTTCCCGGTAAACGTGGAAGTAACCGGCCGGGTAGTTCGAGCAGGACACCACGGCCAGTCGAACCTGCTCTACCGCCCCTTCCGGCAAGGTAGACGCGGCACCTACGGGAGAGGTGGCACCAGAAGAGCGGAAACGGTAGAAGTAGCGCTGGCCCGGAATCAGCCCCTGGGCATCCACCTTGATGGTGAAATCATGGGCGTCGGTGGTTTCGGCGGTTCCTGAGCGCACCACCGAGGCAAACTCCGCATCGGTGGCGATTTCCCAACCTACTTTCACCTTGCTGCCGCGCTCGGGCACGGCCCGGGTCCAGAGAATAACGCTGTCCTGTAGCGGATCACCACTGGCCACACCATGGGTAAAATCAACCCGCCGTTTGTCGTCGCTGTCCAGCACACACCCCGCCAGGCCGCTGGAAATCGCCACCGCCCCCATACCCAGTGCCGATGCTTTCAGAAAATCCCGTCTCGTCAGTCTAGCCATTGTCCACCCCTGTCATGTTCGTCATATGCTTTTTATCGTGCCCGGAAACCAAAACCGGTTGGCCTGAAAAGCTAGACCAGAGATATGAAGAACGCGTTGCCGGATTGCGACAGGGCTGTGGCAAATTCCGACAGGTGCATCGCAAGCAGACGGCAGTCACAAAAAACGGGAGCCGAAGCTCCCGTTTTGTCAGAGTGAACAACGTTTTTGGCTAGCCGCTGACGAACACCGGCCCGAGCCCCAGGTTCCAGAGAATGACGGAACCGACTCGGGTGGATACCAGGATCACCAGTGCCACCGTGAGCAGAGCCCCTCCGTACATGACCGCCCGCTCCTTCTCGATGCCCATGACGATCGGCAAGCCGTCGTACATCAACCAGGCGCCATAACAGGCCGCTGCCAGGAACACCACCGCATTGAACCAGGGTACCGGGTACAGCAGCGCGAAACCGGCCAGGAACAGTGGAGTGCAGGAATAGGCAGCCAGGGCAATGCCGTTGGAGGGCACGTGTTCTTCCTTGGCGCCATAGGTTTTCGCCATCCAGTTAATGGCATAACCCAGGGCAAAGACGCCAACCAGCATGGCGAGGTAAGTCAGAACACTCATCTGGAGCGCGCTGATTTCGGTGAGTTTGATCAGTCGTTCGTTACCGATAGACCAACCAAAATGGGCCGTCGAGATGTAAGCACAGATCGGCGCTATGGCCGCCAGAATGACTACGTACGCCACATAAAGACGAGTTGGATGTTCGTGTTCTTTCTTAATGGATACCCACTCATCTTCCGGGTGGGTGAAGAGACCAAACGCATGGGACAGAAGCATAAACCACCCCCTTTATTGCTGTTGTTGGTATGGGTGGATACGGTGCCCGAACCATTTCGGACTTAAAACCGTTCCTGCTCTTAACTATAGTCAAGAATCAGATTCGGGAAAGCCGGCATTGATGCTCTTTACTTATCAGATCTGGCCTATAAGACCGTTTAGTTCTGAAAATATGGCATGCCTCCAGGCCTGCATCGGTTTTCTGGCTGCCAACGTAACCATGGAAGTGTCACCAACCCTGGCAAGGAGTACCAAACGCGATGATCCGTATCAGAACCGCAGTACCAACAGCAATCCTCTCTCTTTTTATGACCAGTACACAGGCGCTTGCCGAAATGCAGACCGAAACCATTGAATACACCGTAGATGGCGAAACCTTCACCGGCTACCTGGCCTGGGACGACGAGTTCGACCAGAAACGCCCCGGCGTGCTGGTAGTACACGAATGGTGGGGCCACAACGACTTTGCCCGGGAACAGGCAGAAAAGCTGGCGGCCTCCGGCTACACCGCCTTCGCACTGGATATGTATGGCTCCGGCAAGCAGGCCGACCATCCGGATACCGCCCAGAAGTTCATGCAGGAGGCGACCCGCAATATGGAGCAGGTCAAAGCCCGCTTCCTGAAAGCCAAGGAACTTCTGCAGAACCATGACAGCGTGGATCCGGACCGTATTGCCGCTCAGGGCTATTGCTTCGGTGGTGCCGTGGTCCTGAACATGGCTCGCATGGGCGTGGATCTGGATGGCGTAGTCAGCTACCACGGTGCCTTGGGCAGCCCGCTGCAGGCCGAAGCTGGCACGGTGAAAGCAAGAGTGCAGGTTTACACAGGCGGCGCAGATGACATGGTTCCCTCGGAACAGGTGGCCGGGCTGGTTCGGGAAATGCAGAATGCCGAAGTGGATCTGACGCTGGTCAGCTTCCCTGGCGTGAAGCATTCCTTTACCAATCCCAATGCCGATAAGGTGGCGGCAGAGTTCGACATGCCAATCGCCTATGATGAAGCGGCTGCGCGGCGCTCATGGCAGGGCACCATGCGCTTTTACGAGGAAATTTTCGGGGAATAAACAGGCAACAAAAAAGGCAGCCTCGGCTGCCTTTTTTGGGTTATTGCTGAATCCTCAGGGGATTACAGAGCAACAACGTTCTCCGCCTGAGGACCTTTCTGGCCCTGAGTTACGGTGAACTCGACCTGCTGGCCCTCGGCCAGGGTCTTGAAACCAGAGCCCTGAATGGCGCTGTAGTGAACGAATACGTCCGGGCCGCCTTCACGAGTGATAAAGCCAAAGCCTTTTGCTTCGTTGAAGAACTTAACAGTACCGGTAGTAGTAGACATACTTAAACTTCCTGAAATCAATCATATTATCTGCTGCCACACACTCATAGGGTGCTGGTCAGCGTGTAACGGAAAAACAGAACTCGCGGGATCAAAAACAGGACGGTCACTACTAACTGCGGAGGTACGTCTTATTCATGAACTGCTTTACTGATTCTTTCCTACGAACCCACTCTACTCTGGAATTTCGGGCTTGCCAAGCGTAATTTCAATAATTTGTGTAGGTAGTGATACCCACAGATTCTGACTGGCCCGCAGGCTTACCCACGCACCAGGGAAAAGGTCAGAAACCCGAGTGCTGTCATCAGGATAGAGCCAACCACGTGGGCCAGAATTCCGACCAGGGCCATGCCCCACTTGCCTTCCTGAAGCGCGGCGAACATCTCCAGCGAGAAGGTCGAGAAAGTCGTCAGGGCGCCACACAAACCTGTCACCGCAAACAGACGCCATTCCGGCGAAAGCACACTGCTCTGGCTGAAAAAAGCCATCAACAGGCCAATCAGCCAGCCACCACTAAGGTTGGCAACCAGTGTGCCCCAGGGAACGGCGTGATAACTGGCATTGAGCCATAGCCCAAGACCCCAGCGCAGGTTGGCGCCAATGACGGCGCCAACGCTGACTGCAAGAACCGACCACCACATGCTACCCGGCCGCCTCAGGCCGGGTTGTGGTCGATCAGGGTTTCCCGGTTACGGGCAAACTCGTCAAACGGGAAATCATCCACGGTGAGCATTTCCAGCACCACCTCTTCATACTGCCGCATGAAGTCGGCCTCCTCCTTGCTGAATACGCCCGCCTCCAGGGCCGCCTCGAAACGCTCTTCCGGGTGCAGTGCGGTCATCGGCAGTTCGCCCTTGGCGTAAGCCTTGGTGACTTTACGATATAGCTGCTCGGCCTTGTCGTAGTCCTTCAGCAGACCGTTATAGCGGGCGACCGGATTTTCCACCGTGCCTTCGCCGTCGGTGGTCCAGGCACCAGCCATCAGCTTGTTGCGAACCGGAGTATCCGTGGTGATGGAACGGGCCAGCTTGCGCGCCAATTCATCATGGGGCGCATCCCAACGGCATCCCAGCGGCAGGGTGATAGCCCGCAGCGCCAACGCCACCGGCCGGTTCGGCAGGTTCTGGAGGAACTCGTCCAGCGCCAGCTCGGTGCGATGCAGCAGGTAGGCCAGGCTGTACTGCATCAGCTCTTTCTCGCCGTCCACCGGCTGGGTTTCGTGCCAGTTCTTCAGCACCATGGAAGCCAGGTACAGATTCGCCAGCATGTCACCCAGGCGTGCCGAAATCAGCTCACGCATTTTCAGCTCACCACCCAGGGTTGTCATGGCCGCATCGGCACACAGGCCGAAGGCAGAGCTGAACCGCGCCAGAGCCTGGGCATATTTGCGGGAGGCACTGTCGAACGGTACATCAGCCTTGCCCAGCCCCAGTGCCTGGGTAAAGGCACGGGCCGCATTACCAAAGATCAACCCGGCATGACCAAAGAAGGCCTCATCAAACGCCTTGATATCATCATTGTCCTTCGCGGCAAGCTCTTTCAGCACGTACGGATGACAACGGATGGCGCCCTGACCGAAGATCATCAGGCTGCGGGTCATGATATTGGCACCCTCAACGGTGATAGACACCGCCGCACCGCTGTAGCCGATGCCCAGGTAATTACGGGGACCAAGGGTCACCGTTTTACCGCCGTGCACATCCATGGCATCGGTCAGAATTTCACGCTGGAACTCAGTCAGGTGATACTTGAGGATGGCCGAAGGTACTGCCGGCTTCTCGCCCCGGTCGATCATGTTGGCGGTGTGATTGACCGCCGCCTGAGCAATGTAGGTTTTAGCCGCAATGCGGGCCAGCGGGGCTTGTACCCCTTCCATTTCCGCCACCGGCGTATTGAACTGACGCCGGATTCGGGTAAAGCCACCGGCCGTGCCCACAGCATAGGCGGCGGCGCCGGCCGCACCGGACGGCAGGGTGATACAGCGACCTACCGAGAGGCATTCAACCAGCATACGCCAGCCCTGACCGGCCATTTCCTGGCCACCAATGATGTAGTCCAGCGGAATGAACACATCCTTGCCCTTGATCGGGCCGTTCATGAACGGGGACCCAATCGGGCAATGGCGCCGGCCGATTTCCATGCCCTCGGTATCCCGGGGAATCAGCGCACAGGTAATGCCATAATCTTTGGTCTCGCCCAGCAGGCCGTCGGGGTCAAACATCCGGAAGGCCAGCCCGACCACGGTGGCCACCGGCGCCAGCGTAATCCAGCGCTTTTCAAAGTTCAGGCGGATACCCACCACTTCTTTACCATCCACTTCCTGCTTGCAGACGATGCCGGTGTCTGGCAGCGAAGTGGCATCAGAGCCGGCGCGAGGCCCGGTCAGGCCAAAACAGGGGACTTCCCGGCCATCGGCCAGTCTCGGCAGATAATAGTCTTTCTGCTCCTGGGTACCGTACTTCACCAGCAGCTCGCCCGGGCCGAGGGAGTTGGGCACCCCGACGGTGACCATCAGCATTTCGTTGGCGGCCAGCTTCTGCAGCACTGCAGTCTGGGCCTTGGCGGAAAACCCGAGGCCACCGTATTCCTTCGGAATGATCATGCCGAAGAACTTCTCTTTCTTCAGGAAATCCCAGAGCTCCTTGGGCAGATCGGCACGCTCAACCGCCAGATCCCAGGCGTTACACATGGAAATGGCCTGGGTGCACTGGTTGTCGACAAAGGCCTGTTCTTCCTCACTCAGACCGGTGTGACGGTTAATCAGCAGGTTGTGCCAATCCGGGCGGCCGGTAAACAGTTCGCCATCCCAGCCAACGGTGCCAGCTTCCAGGGCTACTTTCTCAGTGTCAGACACCTTGGGCGCCACCTTCTTGAACATGGCAAACACCCGCGGGGTGAGCCAGCTCTGCCGGAACTGGGGCAGACCCGCCAAAGCAGTAATGGCCGCACCAGCCAGCAGTACAAAGGCAAGCCAGCCAGAGGCCATAAACAGGGACAGCACACCCACCACGACCATCACGCCAATGGCGGGCTTGGCACCGGATTCCCGGCGCATCACGTACAACAGGCCGGCCAGAGCCACCAGAAAAAGAATCAAAGTCATCTCAGGATCTCTCTGTCTTCCATGGATTGGAGTCTCCGGCCAGTGCCGGAGCCCTTTGACTACACTTCGTTACGTTCAACTTACCCTAACAGATGTCTGTTCGCCAGATAATGACCGGCGCTCAGTCGGTTAGCACCATTACGATGTGACAATCACCCGGATACCTTCCAGGGCCAGAGACGCATGTTCTACGGCACTGCGAGCGGCCTCCAGCTGGCTGCGCAGGAAGTCGATTTCTTCGTTGCGGATGGCCGGGTTCACTTTCTGCAGTGCTTCCAGACGCCGAATCTCCGGTATGAAGCTGTCATCTACCCTCGCCAGCGCCTGTTCGCGGAGCGGAGACAGATGCGGCTCCGCCAGTGTCTCGGCGTGGTCGACCATGGTTTCCACCTCGGCCCGGATTTTCGGCACGATGGCCTGGGCCGTGCGTCGACGGATATTGGAGCAAAGCTCATTCAGCCGTTCATGGGGCAGAGCCTTGGACAGATCCCGGCCATTCACATCCACCACCAGGCGCAGGGGTGAAACCGGCAGGTATCGGGTCAGCTGAAGGGATTCGGGCGCCGGACAGTGCACCGCGAATACGGCTTCCAGCAGCAGCGTACCCGGTGGCAGGGCCTTGACCGAAAGATTGGCCAGGGCAGCCTTGCCCAGCCCGGAGCTGTTCACCGAATCCATCACGCCGGTGACCATTGGGTGCTCCCAGCTCATGAACGCCATATCTTCGCGCTGCAACGCCTGCTGACGATCCCAGGTAACGGTCAGCCCGTCTTCGGGAAGCTCCGCCACCAGGCCGGCCTGGAACTGCTCGCCAGGCTTCAGGATATCCGCGTGCTCACTATGGTCTTCCAGGTCAACGCCGAGGATATCGAAAGCCTGAATCATGTAGTCCCGGACTTCAGCGGCGTTCTCCTCTTCCTCGATCCCGGCGATCAACGCCTCAGCCTCATCAACACGACAGGAATTCAGTTCAATCAGCGCGTCCCGACCGTTGTGCAGCATGTCTTTCAGGCGCGCCGTCTCGGCTGCACTGGCCGCCAACAAAGGCTCCAGCTCGCTCTCGTCACCGCCCAGGGCCTGCTGCCACTGGTCATGAACGTGTTCCTGAACGGCAACCCCCACCGCGCAACTCTCGGCAAACGCATTCAGCCCTTCCTGGAACCAGCGGTACTGAACCTCCTGACTGGTTCCCTGAAGATAGGGGATGTGAATACGGATCGCTTCGGTCTGGCCGATCCGGTCCAGGCGACCAATGCGCTGTTCCAGCAGGTCCGGATTGGCCGGCAGATCAAATAGCACCAGATGGTGGGCAAACTGGAAGTTGCGGCCCTCGCTGCCGATTTCCGAACAGATCAGCGCCTGTGCCCCCTGCTCTGTATCGGCAAAATAAGCCGCGGCCCGGTCGCGCTCAATCAGACTAAGGTGTTCGTGGAAGGCTGCACTGCGAATACCGGCCCGTAACTGCAGATAATGCTCAAGTGCCATGGCCGTGCTGGCTTTGGCACAGATCACAACCACCTTGGCCGGGCGCAGGCTGACCAGTTTCTTCTCCAGCCAGCTCACCCGGGGATCCTGGGCCAGCCAGTCTTCTTCATCCACTGCCTGCTCAGGCGCCAGCCCGGTGACACCGTATTGATGGTGTTCATACAGGTCCGGGCACGGCAGGGGTTCCGGTAACGGCTGTCGCTCCGGGAAGCCCTGAATGGCGGCCCGGGTATTCCGGAACAACACTCGCCCGGTGCCGTGACGATCCAGCAACGCATCGATCACCGCCTGGTGGGCATCATCCCGGGCCAGCAATTCGTCCAGCTCATCTCCCAGCCAACCGGCCAGGGCCTGCCGATCGTCTTTTGAGATAGTATCCGGCGCCTGCTGCAGGCGCCGAACCACCTGATTGATCACTTCATAGTGCTGTTCTTCTTCCCGGAAGGTCTCCAGATTGTGGAACCGGGCCGGGTCGAGCAAGCGCAGGCGCGCAAAGTGGCTCGCCACGCCGATCTGTTCCGGTGTTGCGGTCAGCAGCAGCAGGCCCTGGCTGGCACCGGACAACTGCTCAACCACATCGTATTCCGGGCTGGACTGTTCCGGCGACCAGGCCAGGTGATGAGCTTCGTCCACCACCATCAGATCCCAGCCCGCCGCCACCGCATCTTTGCGGGCCTTCTCGCTGCGCACCAGGAAGTCGAGGCTACACAGCACTAACTGGTCAGACTCGAAAGGGTTAACCGCATCGTCATCGCCAAAAATATGGTTAACCAGAGCGTCGACATCATCTTCTTCGGCCTTGAGGTCGTCGTACCGGGCCTGATCAATAATGGAAAAGCGCAGATTGAAACGCCGAAGCATTTCCACTAGCCACTGGTGGATCAGAGAATCGGGCACCACAATCAGCGCCCGGCGGGCTCGACCGGTCTGCAGCTGATAATGGAGAATCAGACCTGCCTCAATGGTTTTTCCCAACCCTACCTCATCGGCCAGCAACACCCGGGGGGCATGCCGACGCGCTACTTCGTGGGCAATGTAGAGTTGGTGTGGCAGGTGCTGGGTGCGTGCCCCAATCAGCCCCTGGGCCGGCGACGCCCGCAGACGGTCCATGTGCTGCAGGGTGGCGACGCGTAGCCGGAAGGCACCGTTGCGGTCAAACTGGCCGGCAAAGAGGCGCTGATGGGGCGCGGAAAAGTTCACAGAGCCCGCCAGCTTAACCTCGGAAATCGGCTGGATATTCTCACCGTCATCGGCGTGGTACACCAGAACGCCATCGAGCTCTTCCACTGCCCGCACGGTATAGCGCTCACCGTCAAAGGTCTCTATTTCCTCGCCCTGTTGATACACGATCCGTGACAGGGGCGCATTATCGATGGCATAGGTGCGCTCTTCATCGGCAGCGGGGAACCCCAGGGTGACTCTGCGCCCCGAGATGTCCGTTACGATACCCAGACCCAGGGCAGTATCGCTGTGGCTGACCCAACGCTGGCCGATGACAAATTCCGATGTTTCCAAGAAACCTCCGATGACTGATTACTGAGTGTTTGAACCGTTTTCCCGAACCCAATAGGCCGTTGCACCACACACCGCCGCTGGCACCACAAACAGGTTGAGCACCGGCACCATCGCCGCCAGGGCAACCGGCAGGCCGAAACCGAGAGCCGACAGCCGGGTATCGCCCAACAGTTTACGAAGAGCCGGAAAGCTGACCTTGTGATTGTCGGCCGGATAATCCACATACTGCAGCGCCATCATCCAGCTGTTGAACAAAAACCAGAGCACAGCGGCCACCAGGTTGACCACAGGAATCAGGCCAATAATGAACAAGCCCAGGGCCCTGGGCAGGTAATAGGCAATCTTCTGAACCTCCCGCCAGAGCGCGCGGGGAATGTCCTTGATAATGGCGGACCAGCTATCGTCCGTAGACACTTCCTGGCCAGTCAGCTGTTTCTCGGTGAGTTCTGCCAGATAGCCGTAGAAGGGAGAGCCGATCAGGTTGGCCACGATCACAAAGCCATAGGCCAGCATCAGCAGAATCACCACGCCGTACAGCAGCCAGAAAAGCCAGTCGAGTGCCTGCAACCAGGCCCAGTCTGGCAACCAGGCCATGGCCGCGGCGATCATGGCGGTGAACAGCTCGGCCAGAAAATAGAACAGCAGACCGAAAAGCAGAATGTTGATGATCAGCGGAATGACCACAAACAACCGGAGGCCCGGCTGGCGAATCAGCCCGAAGCCTTCCCCCAGATAGCCCAGTCCACGAAAAAAGTTACCCTTGAGCATTACTGGTGTTCCTCCGCTGCCATGACAATAACGGGGCGCAAAGCATATCATGTCGAAACCATTCCCACAGCCCGCGAGGACGCCTGGATTCCACTATGCCCCGCATCCGTTCCATTATTGTTTCCATTCTGACCATGCAACGGCTCTGGCAGGCAGCACTGTTTGTTTCCATTGCTGCGATCCTTTATCTGGCTACCACCAGCAACAGCTACCCCATCCCCGCGGCGCCCAATGACAAGATCAATCACCTGATTGCCTTTCTGGAGCTCACCCTGTTGACCCGCCTGGCATGGCCGCGGCTTTCGGTGCTCTGGTACGCCCCCGCCTTGCTGGCTTTCGGCCTGATACTGGAGGTGGTGCAAGCCAACCTGCCGTACCGGGATTTCTCCCTCGCGGATCTGACAGCGGATGCCGTTGGCATCGGCCTTGGCCTGCTACCCTGGCCTGGGTTGCGACTGGCTCAAGAATCGGATTTGCGAAAATCGCCCGAATCTTTGTGAGATATTTCCTACATACCTGTAGGAACTCCCTGTGATATCTCGTACGCAGTCTGTAATTCCAGTTACAAACCAAAGTCTACATGAATGATTTGTAACAACTTTCCCATGTTTGACGAGTTCGGCAACGCGTTCTGCGTGCATAGTTCACACGTTTGTAAAGCTGGCATTGGTAATATGAACACCGTCAAGGATGACAGGGAAAGGACGACGCACTGGATGCACCCCGGCACGGACTGCGGGGAGAAGCAGGGACACAGGGACGCTTCGCTTAAGGGATAACGAATCGGATCGCCGGCTCGGATGCTGGCACCAGGGAACGGCAGCAAGGAATGGCAACACGGCAGTTGCCCATCGCGCACGGAGGCGCCAACCTGTTCCGAATCTGAACTGCCCCGGACGGCGGTTCAGTACCTGTTCAAGGGCAGCTTGATGGCTGCCCTTTGTTTTTTCTGGTCAGAAAAATTCAGTCACCGCCGGCCAGATAGATCCTCACCTTGTTGAATTCCTCAAACTCATTCAGATCCGGCCAGGTTCTGGCTTCGATCACAGCCTGCTGCACATAACCGGAATGACCAAGATCCTTCACTCGCGAATCCGCCAGCAGCACTTGGGGCGCGGCTGCTTCGAAGGCCGCCAGTAACGGGCGATTTTCAGGGTCGTACAGAACATCCGCAGCGGTAATCAGATCGACGCTCCCGGGCCGGTTTGCCCAGTCGTCACACAGATCAATCTCCACATTGTTCAGGCGGGCATTGGCGGCCGCGGCATCCCGCGCTGCCGCGTCGATGTCGCAGGCTATGGACCGGGCAGCACCGGCCAGTGCGGAGGCGACAGCCACGACCCCTGAACCGGAGCCAAAATCCAGCACGGTCTTGCCAGCCACCACGTCCGGATGCTGCAGAATCCACCGGGCCAGCACCTGCCCGCTGGCCCAGCAGAACGACCAGTACGCCGGCTCGGCCACCACAGCCTGGGCTTCATCATGGCTCAACGGTCCATCCAGCACCCCCGGGTCAAACAGATACAGCTGGATATCCGGGCAGCCCGCAGGCGCCGAAACCGCCACCCGGCCTTGGCTCAGCGTTTTCTGAAGATGCCGGTTGAGAACATCGGGGCTCATAATTTTCCCTCGTCAGTGCTGAAAGGACGTGGGATTGTACCCTTGTCCGGGATGCCGGGATATCGCCGGTTCGGTATACTGCCGCCTCACCCTGAATCACAGTGATCCGTTGATATGGCCAGCAGACCCGATACCGACGACTACCTCAACCTGTTCCTGAACGATGTGCCGCTGATGGACGTCCGGGCGCCGGTGGAATTTTCCAAAGGTAGCTTCCCGTCTGCAGAAAATGCCCCGCTGATGAACGATGAAGAGCGGCACCGGGTGGGTATCTGTTATAAGGAGAAGGGCCAGGACAAGGCCATTGAACTGGGGCACCAGTTGGTCTCCGGCGACATCAAGGCCCAGCGAATTGAAGCCTGGAAGCGCTTTGTGGCACGACACCCGGAGGGGTATCTGTTCTGTTTCCGGGGCGGATTGCGCTCGCGCCTGACCCAGCAGTGGATCAAGGACTCCGGCATTGACTACCCGCTGGTGAAAGGCGGCTACAAGGCCCTGCGTCGCTTCCTGATTGACAGCCTGGAAGCACAGATCGAATCAGGTCAGTTCCGGATTCTCAGCGGCCGCACCGGTACCGGCAAAACCCGGGTACTGATGCAACTGCCCAATCCGGTCGATCTGGAGGGCCTGGCGAATCACCGGGGCTCCAGCTTTGGCCGGCAGGTAACTCCCCAACCCTCCCAGATCGACTTCGAGAACCGACTGGCGGTGGCCATGCTCAAGGCCAGGCACCGGGTGGGAGGGCCAATCTACCTTGAAGACGAAAGCCGCCTGATTGGCCGCTGTGCCCTGCCGGAAACCCTTCGGGCCCGGATGTCTGAATCACCCCTGCTGATTCTGGAACAGGCCATGGAAGAGCGTATTGCCATCATCCGGGCCGACTACGTTGAAGGCATGCTGGCCAGTTACCGGGCCAGGGACGGTGAAGACGCCGGCTGGCTGAATTTCCGGGACTACCTGTTGAGCGCCATCGACCGCATTCGCAAACGACTGGGCGGCGAGCGTTACCAGAAACTCCGTAACCTGATGCTACAGGCTCTGGATCAACAGGAAGCCAATGGCTCCCTGGAAGGGCATCATGGCTGGATTGAGGCCCTGCTGACCGACTACTACGACCCCATGTACGACTACCAGCTTACCCAGAAACATGGCGAAATACTGGTACGGGGCGGCCCCGAAGTCATCACCGAGTGGGCCAGATCCCGCGCCAGCGCGTAATTCTGGCCGTTGGCGGTAATGCCGTGTACAGCTTTGTCTGCTATATAGTTGGTTCAGACAAATCCCGCTGAACCACGTCATTTGTCGATAAGAACTCACTCAGAAAATATTAACGATCAAGGAGTTTTTCCCTATGGAAGAGTTATTCGGTGCTAACGGGCAGGCCTCTGAATGGGCGGATCAGGCCATTGCCCTGATCATGGCTTATGCCCCAAAGGTTCTGCTGGCGATTGTTACGCTGATTATCGGCCTCTGGCTGATCAACCGGTTCGTCAGGGTGCTGGACAACCGCCTTGGCAAAAAAGATCCGACCCTGAACAAGTTTCTCTGTGGCCTGATCAGCGCCATTCTGAAGATTCTGCTGCTGATCTCCGTCGCCTCCATGGTGGGCATCGCTACCACTTCGTTTGTCGCCATCATCGGTGCCGCCGGCCTGGCGGTGGGCCTGGCCCTGCAGGGCAGCCTGGCCAACTTTGCCGGTGGCGTGCTGATCCTTATCTTTAAACCCTTCAAGGTCGGCGATGTTATTGATGCCCAGGGTTTTCTGGGCTCGGTGCGGGAAATTACCATCCTCTACACCATTGTCGACACCTTCGACAATCGCCGGATCGTGATCCCCAACGGCCAGCTTTCCAACGCCAGCCTGACCAACCTGAGCGCCTACGAAACCCGCCGCTGCGACATGAGCTTCGGCATTGGCTATGGCGATGACATCGACAAGGCCAAGGCCATCTGCAAACGCCTGATCGAAGAGGATGAGCGCGCCCTGAAAGACCCGGCGCCGCTGATTGTTGTTGGCGCCCTCGGCGAAAGCTCGGTAGACCTGACGGTACGCGCCTGGACCAAGGGCGCCGATCTGTGGCCGTTCTACTGGGATATGCAGGAGCGGGTGAAAAAGGCCTTCGACGCCGAGGGCATTTCGATACCTTTCCCGCAACGGGACGTGCACATGTACAAGGCTGATTAAACGGAACCGTTTCACATGGAAACATCCGGTAACTCGCAAAGTGCGTATCCTGAACTAAGCTGACGACAAGGCGGGGTAAAAACCCCGCCTGCCATCGGGGCCCGGCCCGGGAAAGGCGGATGGCTCCACAACACTGTCGATGCTGTCAGGAGGTTGTGAACATGCCGGCAAAGCAGCTGAAAACATTTCTGGATGAGGCAGGTGTGGACTACATGTGCCTCTCTCACCCCCCAGCCTTCACCGCCCAGGAACTTGCCCATCACGTCAAGATCGCCGGAGATCGGGTAGTCAAAACCGTCATTATCGAACTCGATGGCAAAATGGCCATGCTGGTGATGCCGGCCACCTGGCGTATTCGCTGGGACAGACTGAGCAAGATTCTGGACACCGATTTTGTCGACCTGGCCGACGAACAGGCCTTTCAGGATCGCTTCCCCGATTGCGAAGTGGGCGCCATGCCGCCGTTTGGCAACCTCTTTGGCATGAGCGTTTACTGCGCCGAGGCTTTAACCGAGCAACCGGAACTGGCCTTTGCCGCCGGCAGCCACAGCGAATCCATTCACATGAACACCCGGGACTTCCTGAGCCTGGTACAACCCATGGTTATCAACCAGGGCTTCACCCGTCCGGGCGCCCGCAAACCGGCCTGGCTGGTCCGCAACCCCCGCCGCTCCGGCAATCGGGAGGAGACACCGGCTACCTCCATGGCCGGCTACTGATCCACCCGGGATTGACCCCGGTCGCTTGTCTGCAGCACGGCATCGCGTAAACTGAGGCCAGCAGACAGGAACCGGATATGACACAGACCTTTGACACCATCATCGTAGGCGCCGGCATGGTCGGCGCCGCACTTGCGACCGGGCTGGGCCAGCAGGGCATCCGCGTGGCCCTGATCGACCAGGCTTCCCCCGCCCCCTATCAGCCAGACAGCCACCCGGATATCCGGGTATCTGCCCTCAGTGCCGGCAGCGAGCGCTATCTGGCCAGCCTGGGTGCCTGGCCACGAATACTGGCCATGCGCGCTACCCCATATTGCCGCCTGGCGGTCTGGGACGAGACACCAAATCCGCTCAAACGACTGGTGCCCCGAAGCCTCACTGAGGTGGAATTCGACGCCAACAGCCTGGGCGCGCCGCATCTTGGCCATATCGTTGAGAACAGCATTACCCAACTGGCTCTGTGGAAAACCGCCGAAACGGAAACTGACGTCACCCTGATCACAGGCCACAGCGTTCGGGACCTGGTCCAGAGCGCAGAGTACGCCACGGTGACCCTGGATGATGGCAGCCAGTTGCAGGCCCAGCTGGTGGTCGGCGCCGATGGCGCTATGTCCCGGGTGCGGGAGTTAGCGGGTATCGGTGTTACCCGGGATCAGTACGAACAGCAGGCCCTGGTGATCTCGGTGCGCTATCGGGGCAATGTGGAAGACATTACCTGGCAGGGCTTTTACCCCAGCGGCCCCAGGGCCTTCCTGCCCCTGCACAGCGCTGGCGAGCAGCACCCTGGAGAGAGCTGGGCCTCCCTCGTGTGGTACGACCACCCGGCCCGACTGGACGAACTCAAGGCCATGGACGAACAGCAACTGATGGCTGAGATCCAGCAGCATTTCCCCGAACGACTACCGGAACTGACCCACATTGACGCCAGGGCCAGCTTTCCCATCGCCCGCCAGCATGCCAAGCACTATTACCAGAACCGGGTGGTCCTGGCAGGCGACGCCGCCCACACCATCAATCCGCTGGCGGGCCAGGGCGTCAATCTGGGCTTCCAGGACGCCCAGTGCCTGCAGGGCGTGCTGAAAGAAGCCCGGCGCGGGGGCGAAGACCTGGCCAGTACGCACTGGCTCAAACTCTATGAACATCGCCGCCGGCCCGCCAACCAGCGGATGATGCTGACCATGGATCTGTTCTACCACCTGTTCAGCAATGCCATTCCGCCGGTGCACCTGGCCCGCAATCTCGGGCTTGGCGCGGCCCGGGTACTGCCGTTCGCACGCAATCGCGTCGCTCGCTACGCCATGGGCCTGGATGAACAGTTGCCCGCGCCGATTCAACAAATCGTTAATCGCCTGCCCGGCCTGGGTGGCCTATAGTGGCGTACGCGCATTTACTCGACACAAGGAGCCGTTATGTCTGAAACCATATTCACCAAGATCATCAACCGGGAAATTCCCGCCGACATCGTGTACGAAGACGACATCAGCCTGGCCTTCAAGGACATCAATCCACAGGCCCCGGTGCATCTGCTGATCATTCCGAAGAAAGCCATTGCCACCATCAATGACATTGAGGAAGACGACCGTGAGCTGGTCGGCCATCTTTACTGGGTGGCGGCAAAGCTGGCCAAAGACATGGGCTTTGCCGACGATGGCTACCGGGTAGTGATGAACTGCGGTGAGAATTCCGGCCAGACCGTGTTCCACATTCATCTGCATCTGCTCGCCGGCAAACCCCTGGGCTGGCCGCCGTACACCGACAAGATGAAACAGGCCTAAGCATCCTTCTCACAGACTTGTCGCACAGAATGACAAAGGGCAGCACTGAGGCTGCCCTTTTTGATTACTGCACGGCCGACCGCTTCAATCGTCGGCTCCAACGCTGTTTAGCATAGCGGCGCAGGTTGGAGACATTATCGGTCTCATCCATGATCTCCGTACCCAGCAGGGTTTCCAGAATATCCTCCAGAGTCACCACCCCGAGCCAGGTTCCCAGCTCGTCGTACACCACCGCAATGTGCTGGCGCTCCCGCAGCATTTCCGAAAACAGGAACTCGATGTTGGTGTTGGCCTTTACCTGTTTGATCTGGCGCAGCCGGCTTTGCAGGTCGTCATCGTCGCTCATGCTGATCAGGTCTGCCCGATGCACGTACCCCAGGGTCTCCCCGTCTTCATCAATCATCGGGTAGCGTGAAAACGGCGACTTCATCACCTTTTCCCGGAATTCCGGCACGGTGGTGTCCGGATCGATAAATTTGCACACCGTACGGGGGGTCATGACGGAACTGACCTTGATCTCGTGGAAACGAAGTACGTTGTGGATAATCCGGCGCTCTTCCTCATCCAGAGCCTGCTGATCACGGCCGATCTCTACCAGCGCACTGATTTCGGCGCGAATATCGGTATCGCCGTCACCCGGGGCAATCCTGCGCGTAACCTGCTTCGACAGCCAGACAAAAGGTAGCAGGGCTTTCATCATGAATCCCAGCACCGCCGGCAGCGAAGGGGCGATCACACGCCAGTACTTGGCGCCGATGGTTTTCGGGATAATTTCCGAAAAGATCAGGATCGCCAGGGTCATCGCCGCTGATGCCGCACCCAGCCAGACCTCACCGAAGACAACCGCCACCTGGGCTCCAACGCCGGTAGCGCCGGCCGTATGGGCAATGGTATTGAGGGTCAGGATCGCGGAAAGCGGATCGTCGATTTCATCCTTGAGCCGGCGCAAGCGTGCAAACAGTTGCGGCCGATCATTTTTCAGGGACGCAATGTAACTGGGCGTGATAGACAGCAGGGCTGCTTCGAGAATAGAACAGAGAAATGAAAAGCCGATGGAGATAATCGCGAATGCGACAAGGAGAATCATAGGGCCTCAGAAATGGATTTGTCCCCGCCATGATAGCGCAACTGCTGGCCGGAACAAGGGGGAAACTGCCACCAATGGCAGCAGTTTCACAAGGTTACGGGTCAGCGGCTGACCACCCGCTCCGCTTCCTCCATCGGGGTATGGCGAACGTCTTCGCCCTTGACCATGAAGATCACGTTCTCGGCAATGTTACAGGCATGATCCCCCACTCTTTCCAGGGCACGAAGCACCCACATCACCGACATACAGCGGGAGATATTCCGGGTATCTTCCATCATGAAGGTCAGCAGGGTACGGGCCGCAGCCTGGTACTCTTCATCCACCCGTTTATCTTCTTTCATGATCCGCAGTGCCTGTTCGGAATCCAGCCGGGCAAAGGCATCTAGTGCATCATGCAGCATGGTCAGCACGTGGGTACTGATGTGGCGAATTTCCACATATCCCCTCGGCGCCTGACCTTCTTCCGTCAGCTTGATCGCCATTTTGGCAATCTTCTTGGCTTCGTCACCGACCCGTTCCAGGTCAGCCACCATCTTGATCACTGAAATCACCAGGCGCAGGTCCCGTGCCGTAGGCTGACGACGGGCGATGATCAGGGTCGCCTCTTCGTCCAGATCCACTTCCATCTTGTCGACTTTCTTGTCGTTGGCCCGCACTTCCTCGGCCAGATGGCCGTCACCGTCTACCAGGGCCTGCACCGCCCGTTCAACCTGGGTCTCCACCATTCCACCCATCTTGAGGAACTGGGTCTTCAGCTCCATCAGTTCATCATTGAACTTGTGGGAAATGTGATCCCCGTATACGTCGTCCTTTTTATTAGGCATAGTGTCTGTCTCCGTTATCCCCGAACATGCGTCAGCCGAAACGGCCGGTAATGTATGACTCCGTCAGCTCATGTTCCGGAGAGGTGAATACTTTGTCGGTTTCGTTCACTTCCACCAGGTGGCCAAGGTGGAAGTAGGCGGTGCGATGGGACACCCGGGCCGCCTGCTGCATCGAGTGGGTCACAATGACAATGGTATAGCTCTCGGACAGCTCCGCAATCAGCTCCTCCACCTTGGCCGTGGCAATCGGGTCGAGTGCGGAACAGGGCTCGTCCATCAACACCACCTCCGGGCTCACGGCAATCGCGCGGGCAATACACAGCCGCTGCTGCTGGCCACCGGACATCCCGGTGGCGGTGGCATCCAGACGGTCTTTCACTTCGTTCCAGAGCCCCGCCTTGCGCAGGCTGTTCTCTACAATGTCATCCAGATCGGACTTGCGATTGGCCAGGCCATGGATGCGTGGGCCATACGCCACGTTATCGTAGATCGACTTGGGAAACGGGTTCGGCTTCTGGAACACCATACCCACTCGGGCACGCAACTCCACCACATCCCGCTTGGAATCGTAGATGTCCTGCTCGTCCAGCTGCAGCGAGCCCCTGACCCGACAGATGTCGATGCTGTCGTTCATGCGGTTCAGGCAACGCAGGAAGGTGGACTTGCCACAGCCCGACGGCCCGATAAACGCAATCACCTCGTTACGGGCAATATCCAGGCTGATGTTCTTGATGGCCCGGTCTTCACCGTAGAAGACCTCGACGTTGCGCAACTTGAACTTGGGATCGTCGGCAAACGGCGTTCCGACCGTTTTACCCTCTTCAATCACTGTCTCTGCCGGTCGTTCGTCCTGCACCGGAATGGCCTTCTCTTCGGGCACATCAGCCTCACTGGTTACCGTTGTATTCAGGGTATTCATAAAACTCCTCCTCACCACCGGCGCTCAAGACGCTTACGAAGCCAGATGGCCAATGCATTCATTCCAATCAGGAAAGTCAGCAGCACCATGATGGCTGCAGACGCTCGTTCGATAAAGGCAAGCTCCGGGCTGCCGGCCCACAGGAACACCTGTACAGGCAATACCGTGGCGGAATCGAAGAAACCATCGGGCACATCCACGATAAAGGCCACCATGCCAATCAACAGCAAGGGTGCAGTTTCTCCCAGGGCCTGGGCCATGCCGATGATGGAACCGGTCAGCATGCCAGGCATGGCCAGCGGCAGCACATGGTGCAGCACCACCTGCATCTTGGAGGCACCGATGCCCTCGGCCGCCTCACGGATGGAAGGCGGCACACTCTTGATCGCCGCACGGCTGGAAATAATGATAGTGGGCAGGGTCATCAGGGTCAGTACCAGACCACCCACCACTGGCACCGAACGCGGCATGCCGAACAGGTTGATGAACACGGCCAGACCCAGCAGGCCGAAGATGATTGAGGGTACCGCCGCCAGGTTGTTGATGTTGACCTCAATGAAGTCGGTCAGTTTGTTCTGGGGCGCAAACTCCTCCAGATAGATGGCCGCAGCCACCCCGATCGGGAACGACAGCGCCAGAGTCACAACCATGGTCAGCAACGAGCCAACAATCGCCCCGAGAATGCCGGCACGGGACGGATCCCGGGAGTCGCCACGGCTGAAGAACACATCGTTGAAACCGGTATCCACCACGCCGCGCTCATACAGTGCATCCACCCAGCCGCGCTGCTTTTCATTCAGCTTGATGGAGTAGCTCTCATCCCCTGCATGTTTGACGTACACATCCACATCGGTATGGGACAGGAAAGTCATGGTCTGGGTGGTGTTGAGCAACTCGGGGTTTTCCCGGAGCGCATCCCGCAACTGATTCGAGGCATAGGGGTTGATCAGATCCCGGACGTCGTCCCTGTCCGACTCCCCGGCCTCCGGGATTTCTTTCATCAAGGCGCGGATCAAGGGCTCGACAAAGTCGGCCATTTTCATCTGGCGCTCATCGGACGCGTCGTCCAGGTACATGGCCTCACCGTCGATATCCACCTCCAGGGTTATGGTGGTTTTGATAAAGGCGGTGTGGCCCTTGCCAATAATATCGGCAAACAGGATCACCAGGGCTGACAGGGCAATAGCGATGGCAGCGATACCATAGGCACGGAAGCGGCGCTCCTTGCGGTAACGGCGCTTGAGTGACTGGCGGACAATTTCCGCCTGTGAACGTTGATCAGTCATACTGTTCCCGATATTTGCGGACAATTTTCAGAGCAATAACGTTAAGCAGGAGCGTGGCCAGGAACAGCATCGCGCCCAGGGCGAAGGCGGCCAGTGTTTTGGCACTGTCAAACTCCTGGTCACCGGTCAGCAGGGTCACAATCTGCACGGTTACGGTGGTCACCGATTCCAGCGGGTTGGCGGTCAGGTTTGCCGCCAGGCCCGCGGCCATCACCACAATCATGGTCTCGCCAATGGCCCGGGATACCGCCAGCAGTATCCCTCCCATGATCCCGGGCAGCGCCGCAGGGAAGATAACCTTTTTCATGGTCTCGGACTGGGTGGCGCCCAGTGCCAGTGAACCGTCCCTGAGCGTTTGCGGCACGGCGTTGATCACGTCGTCAGACAGGGAAGACACGAAAGGAATAATCATGATGCCCATCACCCCACCGGCTGCCAGAGCACTTTGGGAAGATGCATTGATACCGAGAGAAGCCGCGAAATCACTGATAAACGGCGCCACCGTCAAAGCAGCGAAAAAGCCGTAAACCACGGTCGGAATACCCGCCAGCATTTCCAGCAGCGGCTTGAAAATACCCCGTACCCGCTTGCTGGCGTACTCAGAAAGATAGATGGCCGACAATAGCCCTACCGGTACCGCAACAACCATGGCAATTGCAGAGATCAGCAGCGTGCCTGTGAACAGGGGCACCATTCCGAAGGCGCCTTCGGCCGCCACCTGATCGGCCCGCAACGCCGTCTGAGGGCTCCATTGGGTGCCGAAGAAAAATTCAAAGAAGGAAATCTTCTGGAAAAAACGGAAGGTTTCAAAAGCCACCGAAAAGACAATGCCAACCGTGGTCAGGATCGCCAGCGCAGCACAGGCAAAAAAGATCCACTTCAGGGTGATCTCAACCTGGCTCCGGGCGTTCAGCTTCGGGCTGATCCGGATCCAGCCCAGAAAACCGGCCAGCACCGCAACGGCCACCACCAGCACCGACATGTAGAGCCGACTTTGTGCACGCAACGCCTGCAGCCGTTCGGCCGCCTCGACAATCGGAGCCTCGACAAATCCCGGAGGCAGGGCACCACTGGCCACATTGCTGATTTTACTCAGCATCAGACTGGCTTGCCCTGCGCCTTCCGGTACCAGATCCGGTGGCAGGGAGCCGATCACCAGCAACTGAATGACTTTACCCTGAAATGCCGCCCACAATGCCAGCACAATCAATGCCGGAATGCCACACCAGAGCGCAGCACGGGCACCGTAATAGAACGGCAGGGATTTGAGATGCCGGATACCACCCATGGGCATGGCCAATGAGCGGGAGCGGGCATATCCAAGACCATAAGCCACCACCACGAAAGCGATGACCAATAGCATGAGGTTAGCCGGTTGCATGAAAATTCCTGTTTGACACGTTTAGCAGGTCACAAGTTTAAAGCGTTAAAAATCAATTCGCACTCTGAACTATCTTACGTGCGAAAGGGTGCGGCCCTTCAGAGCCGCACCCTTTCGCTCACTACTCGCGGTAGTCCGCGCTTACATCAGCTCGTCTTTGGTCAGGTTAGGCATCTTTTCAGCCTTCTCCTGCAGATCCATCAGCGCATCGCGCGGCGGAACGATCAGACCAACGCTTTTCAGGTAGCCATTCGGGCCCATGGCGCCCATGCCGGTGAACTCCTGAGCGTATTCCTGGATACCGGGAACCACGCCCACGTGGGCTTTCTTCACGTAGAAGAACAGTGAACGGGCAACCGGGTAGTCATCGGCAGCGATCGCTTCGGCAGTCGGAACCTTGCCGTTCAGAGTAGCGGCCTGCAGACGATCAGCATTCTCTTCCAGGAAGCTGTAACCGAAGACGCCGTACATGCCGGTATCACCAATCAGTTTCTGGACGATCAGGTTGTCATTCTCACCCGCTTCGATGAAAGCGCCGTCTTCGCGAATGCTCTGACACACACCTTCCATGTCATCTTCACTCATGTTGGCAACCGCAGGCAGGTCTTCACAGCCGCCCTGCAGAGCCAGCTCGTTGAAGGAGTCACGGGTACCGGAAGTCGGAGGCGGCCCCATCACACGGATCGGCTTGTTCGGCAGGCTGGAATCGATGTCGCTCCAGTTCTTGTACGGGTTGGCGATCAGCTCATTCTCGTTTTTCGGGTTGGGTACTTCTTTACCCAGCGCCAGGAACAGCTGCTCCAGGGTTACTTCAAGATTTTCGGCTTCTTTGGAGCTGGCGATCACGATGCCGTCAGAGCCAATGCGGAACTCGGTGATGTCCTTCACGCCGTTGCTCTGGCACAGATCAAACTCGGACGGCTTCATACGACGGGAAGCGTTGGTGATGTCCGGGTGCTGGGTGCCTACGCCCTGACAGAACAGCTTCAGGCCGCCACCGGAGCCAGTGGATTCCAGCTTGGGTGTCGGGAAATCGGTGTTGGCACCAAAACGCTCGGCTACCACAGTAGCGAACGGATACACGGTGGAAGAGCCCACGATGCTGATGGTGTCACGGGCCATGGCCGGTGCAGACAGGGCGGCAACAGAGCCGGCCAGCGCAACGGTTGCAAGTGCTTTGTTCAGTTTCATCACGTCGAGTCTCCATTATTTACTTTGGACGTTGTGTCGGATCTGCTTTACCGATGACTGCATCCTAGGGGCACTCTGTGACAACTTTGTTACAGCTTTTGAAATATAGCTGTCATTGTTCAAATTTTCTTGCAGCCCCGCGCCAGCCCGTTACCATGCACAGAAAACAACTCACAAGCTGTACAGGCGATCCTGATGACTGCGTACGATGATGACAAACCGGCCCCCCGGGGCGAGATGATGCTGCAGGTGGTGCCACTGCCGTCAGACACCAATGCCAACGGCGATGTCTTCGCCGGCTGGCTGGTCAAACAGATGGATATTGCGGCAGCGACCATGGCCGGTCGCATTTCCCAGGGCCGTAATGCCACCGTCGCGATGGACAGAATGGAGTTTCTGTCACCCTTGCGTGTGGGCTCCCAGGTGGGCTGCTACTGTGAATTGGTGGACATCGGCCGCAGCTCCATGAAAATCAACGTGGAAGTCTGGACACTGGACCGCGCCTCCAAGACACCCCGCAAGGTGACTGAAGGTCTGTTTGTGTACGTGGCGATTGATGAGCATGGGCGCATCCGGGAAGTCCCGGAGCAGAATCACTAAGCCCGCGCCATCAGGTGCTGAACCAGCGCCTGGTACTTCGGGGCCAGTTCTGAAGCACGCCAGGCTTGTGGCGGGTTAAGCTCGGGAGGTTGCTTTAACAGCAGCGCCAGCCGTTCAGCGGCCGCCAGGGCTTCGCCGCCGGGATCGGATTCCAGGCTCCGGTATCGGCAGTCTGCCGGCACATATTCCCGGTACGCCAGGCGGTCCGGTGCCAGCGGCAAGCATCCGGATGCCATCGCCTCCAGCATCGCCAGGCCCTGAAAATCGTGCAGGGCGGTCGACACCACGATATCGGCACTGCGCAACAGCTGGTCGTAATCTTGCCGGTGCTCCAGAAAGCCCCAGTGTTCAATGCGGCGGGCAAATTGCTGGTAAATCCGGTCAAAGGCTTGCGGGCGGCTGCGAAAACCTTCACCCACCACACTGATGCGATAGTCCAGCTTGCGCTGCTCCAGCTGTTCCAGCAGGCCGAACAACCGGTCGGGCCCCTTGTCGTATTCCCAGCGATGATTCCATAACAGATGCGGCCGTTCCCGGTTCACGGACCGTGGCTGCTCGATAAACAACCGGTCTTCAATCGGCACCGGCAGCACCGAAGACCTTTCCCTGAGTTTTTCCATCACACCGTCGGGCACCGCATCCGGCATCTTGTTCAGAAAGTCTTCGACGCCCTGCAGAAAGCTGTCCCGGTTCCAGGCACTGTTAAAGACCACTGCATCGGCGGCCAGAGCACTGTAGAGATTGACCATTTGCGGCTCTACCCGGCCCCGCTGCTGATCACTGACCGGAAAGGCGAACTGGTTTTCATGCATATAAAGCAGGCACGGCGTGTTTGCCAGCGAGGGGTGCAACCCGCGCAAGGTGGCCAGGTCAACCATGGAGGTGGCAATGACCAGGTCCCAGGATTCTTCCAGGCGGGGCTGATCCAGCCAGCTCACCGGATTACCTCGAATCCGCCACTGGAAGAATCTGGGCGGAAGTGCCAGCGTCTGCCAGTGATAACCGGGCAGCATGGTAACCAATTGCTCGCGCCAGCGCCGATGACTGGCGGCATCATAAGCGGACAATAAAAGAATGCGTTGGGTCATAGCGATCCATAACTGGAGGATGAAGGCGTCGGCAAGTGTATCAGGCCTGGGGCTTTCCTCGGCTCAGGGACCACAGGCCGAACACCGGCCCTGGCAACAACAGCAACGCCACCCAGACACCCCAGACGCTCCAGAACCCGCTGGTGAGCCATATTGCCGGCAGCGTCAGGCCAAAGCCGACCGCGTTCATGACCGCCAGGGATGAGCCAACAGTTTCTTTCGGGGCCGTTGCTGCGGCCAGCGCGGAAAATTGCGGGGAATCGGCCACCACAGCGACGCCCCAAACCAGCAGTAACGCCATCAACAACGCCGGTGGCAGCCCGTTCATCCAGGGATAGAGCAGGCACAATGCCCCGGACACCATCAACGCCCGCTGGGCAACCCACTCACTGCCCCGAGTCCGACTGATCCGGCCGCCGCCAATACATCCAGCCGCACCCATACCGATCACCGCAAACGACAACCAGGGGATCAAGGCATCACCCTGCCCCAGCCGTTGTAGCTCCCGCCCGATCAACAGCGGCACCAGCGTCCAGAAGGCGTAAAGCTCCCACATGTGGCCAAAATAACCACCGGCCACGGCCCGGAACCGGGGCATACGCAAAGCCGCCAGTCCCTGACTGAGCGGGAGCCGGCCGCTGGCTTTGGGCAGGTGTGGCCCATCGCCCAGAAGGAACACCAACAGCCCGCCCAGCAGTGCCAGGCATGAGGATGCAAACAGCGGCCACTCCCAGGGCAAACCGAGTGTTGCCCCTCGCATCAGATGTGGCAGCGCGGTGCCCAGGGTCAGCATTCCCACCAGCCAGGCCAGAGCCGCACCGGCGTACTTGGGTGTCCAGGCAATCACCAGTTTCATACCCAGGGGGTAGATGCCGGCCAGGCACAGGCCGGTAGCGAACCGGAGCAGGCTGTCCAGCGGGAACACCCCGGCCACCGCTACAAAGCCGGCGTTCGCCAGTGCGCCCAGCAGGCTCGAAATAAGGAAGATGCGGCTCGCGCCGAAGCGATCCGCCAGGCCGGTCACCGCCAGAGCAAGCGTACCGGCAATAAAGCCCGCCTGAACAGACAGCGTAAGGCGGCCCAGATCCGATTCCGCTAACCCGAGTTCGGCGGACAGGGATAGCCAGACCCCGTTGATACTGAACCAGAGGGAGGTGCCGAACAATTGTGCGAGCACAATGACTGGCAAAGGATAACGTTGCAGTAGGCTGGTCATATTATTGTCTTTGTGGTTACCGGAAAGCCAAGCCTAGCTCGAAACCCGACTGAGACCCCATGCGACTTTGGTGCCCGGTCACGGTTTGGTTAAACGATCCAGCCGCAGGCGCTCCCGGTCATCAAACAGCCGCCGGCCTCCCCAACTGACCGCCATCACCGCGCCAAACCCCGTGCCGACGGTAATAATCAGCATAACCAATATCTGGTACTTAACGGCGACCGCGGGCGGGCTGCCCGCCAGTATCTGACCGGTCATCATGCCGGGCAGGCTGACAATGCCGGCTGCTGCCATGGCGTTAATGGAGGGCATCATGCCACTGCGCATGGCTTCCCGACGGATGTCTTCCAGTGCCTGTTGCCAGGTCTGGCCCAGCATCAGCCGGTTCTCGATTACCGCCCGCTGGCGCCAGACCGAATCATTCAGACGATCTAGGGCCAGGCTGACCCCGGTCATGGTGTTGCCCAGCATCATACCCAGCAAAGGAATCGCGTACTGTGGGGTATACCAGGGCTCCGGACCAATCACCACCGCCAGTGCCAGCACGGTCACGGTAAACGACGACACGAACATCGCGCCGGTGCCGATGCCGAACGCCCACCCGCCTTTCAGGCGCCGGCCCTGGCGCGCCACCACTTCCCGGCCAGCCACCAGCAGCATGACCGCCGCCAGAAGCGCAATCCAGTAGAAGGCGGAAGAGGCAAACAGGGCTTCCAGTACCAGGCCAATCAATGCCAGCTGAATAACCGTTCGTATGGCCGCCACCAACAGGCTGCGGGTGATGCCCAGCCGCCCCAGGTAGGCTGTCGCTGCCAACGCCAGCACCAGCAAAGCCGCCAGGCCCAGTTTCCACCAGGCCAGGTCAATCACTTCCATGGACAGACTCCAGTGCGGTTCCACGAATCCGGTAGTGAGCGTTGGCTACCCGATGAATCTGTGCAGAATCATGGGCGACCCACAGGGTGGCAATCTGCCGCTGTTCAATCTCCTGCAACAGCCAGCGTTCGATCGCCTCTGTCGATTCGTTATCCAGATTGGCGGTCGGTTCATCCAGCAGCAGCGCGTCTGGTTCCTGAACCAGGGCCCGCCACAACGCGAGTCTTTGCCGCTCACCGGAGGACAACCGGCTGACCGACCAGTCCATAACCTCGGCAGTGAAACCCAGAGCGGCAGGCAAACGCTCACAAGCCCCCTCAGGAAAGTGTGCGCTTACCTCATCAAACCACCACTGGCTTTCCGCCGGAACCATTACCACCTGGCGCCGCCACTGGTGTGCCGGCACACTCTGTTGGTCGAGGTTATCCAGCGAAATCCGGCCGCGATGGGGTTCCAGATCGGCCACCGCGCGCAGCAGCCGGCTCTTGCCACTGCCAGAGGGGCCCGACAGGCACACCACCTGCCCGCGGGGAACAGTTAGCGATACCTCATTCAGCACGCCAATGCTGACACCTTGAAGCAACAACCCTGTCAAAGCAGGCTCACCAAGGCAGTTTCTCACCGTTGCTATGCCAGAACGACCCGGTATTCTCCAGGGTCAGATTGGCAATGCGCTCGGCCAGCCCCCTGGCAGACTCTTCCGGCGTGATCAGCCCGCCAAAGTTCACCATGCGCGTTTTCACATAGCCCGGATGCAACTGCGCCACGGCAATACCTTTAGGCTTGAGATCGACCGCCAGGGATTTGCCGAAAGCATTCAGCGCCGCCTTGGACGCCCGGTAGCCATACCGGCCGCCGGAATCGTTATCGGCAATGGAACCCATGCGGCTCGTGATGTTGGCAATCTTGCTGCCCTGCCCCATAAACGGCACCAGGGCCTCTGCCACCCGCAGCGGGGCGTAGGCGTTGATTTCCATCTGGGCACGGATGGAATCGAAGTCGATACTACCCAGCTGCTCATCCTGCAGCAGCCCGGCATTGTTGATCAGCAGGCTGATACGCTTGCCGGCCAGACCGGATTTCAGCTTATCGATGCCGGCATCGGTGGTGACATCCACGCCGTCGATCACCTGGGCCGCCACACTGGCCAGTTCGTCCGATGACTGCCGGCACACGCCAATCACTTCGCAGCCTTCAGCGGCATAGTGCCGGGCCAGTTCCAGACCAATACCACGATTGGCACCGGTAATGACCACCACATTGGAATCAGACATAGCCTTTTTCTCCTATTGGTTTCTCCGCTCGTTCCGGCAACCATACTGACAACGCTGCCGCTGTGGCTACCAGGGCAGCGGAAATCCACAAACAGGCTTCCAGCCCGTAGGCCTGGTACACCCAGCCAGAGAGAATAGTGCCCAGCAGCCGGCCGGCGGCGTTGGACATGTAATAGAAACCCACATCCAGCGATACGCCATCGCCCCGGGCATAGCTGACAATCAGGTAGCTGTGCAGCGAGGAGTTGATGGCAAACAGTACCCCGAACAGCAGCAAACCACCAATCACCACCACCTGTGCCGACCAGCCGGCCATCAAAGCCCCGGCAATCGCCGCCGGAACCAGCGCCAGCACCGCCGCCCAGAGCACGGCACCAGACTTACCATTGGCGTGGCCGGTGATTCTGGGCGCAATGGTCTGGATAAAACCGTAACCGATAATCCAGCTGGCCATAAAGCCACCCACCTGCCAGTGATCCCAGCCAAACACCGTGGCCATGTACACCGGCAACGCCACTACAAACCACACGTCCCGGGCGCCGAACAGGAACATTCGGGCCGCCGACAACACGTTGATGGCCCGGCTTTTGGACAGAATCTCACTGAACTTCGGCTTGGCTTTGCTCTTACCCAGATCCTGCCCCAGCAGGAACAGGCTGGCCAGCCACACCAGGCCCAGCGCCACTGCCATGAGGATTACCGCACCGGTAAAACCAGAGGCCATGAGCAGCACGCCGCCCAGAAAGAAACCCACTCCCTTCAGGGTGTTCTTGGAGCCGGTGAGAATCGCCACCCACTTGTACAGGGTGCCCTGCTGCTCATCCGGCACCAGTAACTTGATGCCGCTCTTGGCGGACATCTTGTTCAGATCCTTGGCAATGCCAGACAACGCCTGCGCCGCCATCACCCAGGGCACCGTGAGCATGGCCGCCGGCACCGCCAGCATGGCCAGCGCCACAATCTGCAGAAACAGCCCGATGTTCATGGTGCGGTTCAGGCCCATACGGGCGCCGAGATAGCCGCCCACCAGGTTGGTCACCACCCCGAAAAACTCGTAGAAGATGAACAACAGGGCGATTTCCAGCGGCGAGTAGCCCAGCTTGTGGAAGTGCAGCACCACCAGCATTCGCAGCGCGCCATCGGTCAGGGTGAAAGCCCAGTAGTTGCCGGTAATCACCAGGTACTGGCGGATGGCAGCGCTCATATCAGGCCAGCCCTACCTTGCGGACCAGTTCTGCGGTGCGGTTGGCGTAGCCCCATTCGTTGTCGTACCAGGCATAGATTTTCACGTGGGTGCCGTTGACCACCAGGGTGGACAGGGCATCGACAATGGAAGAACGGGGGTCGGTTTTGTAGTCGATGGATACGAGTGGGCGCTCTTCGTAGCCCAGGATGTCCTTCAGTTCGCCCTCGGCGGCCTCTTTCAACAGCTGGTTGACCGTATCCCGGTCGGTCGGCGTCTCCACTTCAAACACACAGTCGGTCAGCGACGCGTTGATCAGCGGAATCCGCACCGCGTGGCCATCCAGCCTGCCTTTCAGCTCCGGGAAGATTTCGATAATCGCGGTGGCGGAACCGGTACTGGTGGGAATCAGCGAACTGCCACAGGCCCGGGCCCGGCGCAGGTCCTTGTGGGGCGCATCGATGATGGTCTGGGTGTTGGTCAGGCTGTGGATCGTGGTCAGGGAACCGTGTTTGATGCCCAGTTTCTCGTGGACGACCTTCACTACCGGCGCCAGGCAGTTCGTGGTGCAGGAGGCCGCCGTGATGATGCGGTCATTGGCCGGCTCGAAGATGTGTTCGTTCACGCCCATGACAATGTTCTTCGCGCCCGGCTCTTTCACCGGGGCGGTCACCACCACCCGCTTCACACCCTGATCCAGATAGCCCTGCAGCACGGCAACTTTCTTGTTCACGCCACTGGCCTCGATCACCAGGTCACAGCCGGACCAGTCGGTCTCGGCAATGGCTTTGTTGTGGGTCACGCGGATGCGCTGGCCGTCAATCACCATGTCATCGCCATCGGCGGTGGCTTCGTGGCCCCAGGTGCCGTGCACACTGTCAAAATTCAAAAGGTGCGCCAGCGTATTGGTGTCTGCGCCCGGGTCATTAATGGCGACAAATTCCAGCTCCGGCCAGCCCCAGGCCGCCCGCAGAGCCAAACGGCCAATGCGACCAAATCCGTTAATACCTACCTTGATCTTACTCATGGTGTTCTCCTTGCGAGTTTCGCAATCCTTGTAAATTCGTGATCAGGGGCACTGCACTGCCGGGCGGTCTGCCATGGCCTGCAACCTCGCCAGGGGCTGCCCGATCAGTGCCGCATTGTTCCGGGCGGTTTCCTCCAGAACCCGCACTACCCAGTCTGGCAGATGCGGATGAAGGTAATAATAGACCCATTGGCCCCGGCGCTCTGTTTCCAGCAGGCCGGCATCCCGAAGTGAGGCCAGGTGCCGGCTGACTTTTGGCTGGGAGACTTCAAACGCCTCAGTCAGCTCGCACACGCACAGCTTGCCCTGATCCTTGATCAGCAGCAGGGCCGCCAGGCGCAGGTCGTCGGCCATGGCCTTGAACACAGCCACCGGGTTGTAGTCCGCCGGTTTCAGGCTAGTCTCTTTCTGATGCACCAGGGTGAACAGGCCGATACGCTCCCTGATCTCTTTCAGCGTCAAGGCAAAGGTGGCGTGCCGGTTGGCCTCGGCCGGGTCCGGAAAGTCCCAGGCAATCTGCTGGGCACCGGACGATACATTGGCGCACTCCCGGGCAGCCTTTTCACACAGGGTGATCACGTAATCCCAGTACTGGCCCTGCAACTCAGACAGCGACTTGCTGTAAAGCCCGGCCACCGGAATACCGGCTTCCTGCAGCACCTGTAATGCCAACGGGTGCGGTTCGGCAGGTTCGGTACCGGCGCTGGCCACCTCGAACCGGTCTCCCGCCATGTGCCGGAGCAAGGCTTCTGCCATCAGTGACCGGGCGCTGTTGGCGGTGCAGACAAACAGGACTCTTCTTCTCATGCGAGATTCCGTATATTCGAATTGCCATATATTCAGTTTTTGCGATAATAGCCGTCAACTGTGACAGAGTAAAGACAGCAAACTGGCCCCATGATGAACTTCGACGACCTACCGAACATTGACACCAACCTGATCCAAACACCCACCAATGCGGACCTGTTCGCCGCAACACATTCAAGCCACCGCCCGCGGATTCTGCTGCTGTACGGCTCCCTGCGCGAGCGCTCTTTCAGCCGCCTGGCGGTGGAAGAAGCCGCCCGCCTGCTGGAAGCGATGGGTGCGGAAACCCGCGTCTTTAATCCGAGGGGACTGCCCCTGGCCGATGCCGAAGATGCCAGCCACCCCAAGGTTCAGGAGCTGCGGGAACTGGTGCAGTGGAGCGAAGGCATGGTGTGGTGCTCCCCGGAGCGGCACGGCGCCATGACCGGCATCATGAAAACCCAGATCGACTGGATACCGCTGTCCATGGGCGCCGTTCGGCCGACCCAGGGCAAAACCCTGGCGGTGATGCAGGTGTGCGGCGGCTCCCAGTCATTCAACGCAGTCAACCAGTTGCGGGTGCTGGGCCGCTGGATGCGCATGGTGACCATCCCGAACCAGTCGTCCGTACCCAAGGCGTTCATGGAATTTGACGACAACGACCGGATGAAGCCTTCGGCCTACTACGACCGTATCGTGGATGTCATGGAGGAGCTGGTAAAGTTCACCCTGCTGGTGCGGGACCGCAGCGATTACCTGACCGACCGCTATTCCGAACGCAAGGAAAGCGCCGAAGAACTGTCGAAGCGTGTGAACCAACGCTCCATTTAAGGATGTGCAATGAGCAGTAACAGCGATGTGAACCCGGCTGAAGCCACCGAAGGCGGAATGGACCTGTTCGGGCGTTACCTTTCGGTGTGGGTGGCACTGGCTATTGTGGCCGGTGTAGCCCTCGGGCAGCTCGCCCCCTCAATCCCCGAGACCCTGTCCCGCTTCGAATACGCCCAGGTATCCATCCCCATCGCCATCCTGATCTGGGCGATGATTTTCCCGATGATGGCGCAGATTGATTTCAGCGCCGTGGTCGGGGTGCGCAAGGAGCCGAAAGGCCTCGCCATCACCACCATCGTGAACTGGCTGATCAAGCCCTTCACCATGTTCGCCATTGCCTGGTTCTTCCTGATGGTGGTATTCGAGCCATGGATCGCTCCGCAACTGGCCAGCGAATACCTGGCCGGCGCCATTCTGCTGGGCGCCGCCCCCTGCACGGCGATGGTGTTTGTCTGGAGCTATCTGACCAAAGGCGATGCCGCCTATACCCTTGTGCAGGTATCCCTGAACGACATCATCATGCTGTTCGCCTTCGCCCCGATTGTGGTGTTCCTGCTGGGCATTTCCGACATCCAGGTGCCCTGGGATACGGTGATCCTGTCGGTGGTGCTGTACATCGTCATTCCACTCACGGCTGGCTACCTGACCCGCCGCACCCTTATCGCGCGCCACGGCGAGCAGTGGTACGACGACGTGTTCATGAAGCGCCTCGGCCCGGTGACCCCGGCGGCGCTGATCGTCACCCTGGTGTTGCTGTTCGCCTTTCAGGGTGAAGTCATTCTGCAAAATCCGTTGCATATACTGCTGATTGCGGTGCCGCTGATTATCCAGACGGTGTTTATCTTCCTGCTCGCTTACGGCTGGGCCAGGCTGTGGAAGGTGCGCCATTGCATCGCCGCACCCGGTGCCATGATCGGTGCCAGCAACTTCTTTGAACTGGCGGTGGCCGCCGCCATCGCCCTGTTCGGCCTGCAATCCGGTGCGGCGCTGGCCACGGTGGTGGGCGTGCTGGTGGAAGTGCCGTTGATGCTGATGCTGGTGCGCATAGCCAATAACACCCGGGACAAGTTCCCGGCCTGATCACAGAGACTTTCAGGAGCAACCATGCCCTCCGGTTCGACAACAGGACGAATTCGCGAAATCTTCCTGGCCTTCCTGGCCCTGGGCCTGACCTCCTTTGGTGGCCCGGCAGCGCACCTGGGTTATTTCCGGAACGAATTTGTCGCCCGGCGTCGCTGGCTGTCCGAACAGGACTACGCCGACCTGGTCGCCCTGTGCCAGTTCCTGCCCGGGCCTGCCAGCAGTCAGGTAGGCTTTGCCATTGGCCTGCAGCGTGGTGGCGGCTGGGGTGCTGCTGCCGCCTGGACCGCATTCACCCTGCCCTCGGCCATCATCCTGGTGGCCTTTGCCCTGAGCGCCAGCCTGCTCGACGGCGCGGTCAGTCAGGGCATTATCCACGGCTTGAAAGTGGCAGCGGTAGCCGTGGTGGCCCACGCCGTGCTGGGTATGGCGCGCACCCTGTGCCCGGATCAGCAACGGGCCGGCATCGCGCTGGCAGCGGTTCTGCTGGTGGTGTTTGTGGGCGGCACAGCCGGGCAGGTTTCTGCGATTCTGGTCGGCGCCCTTGCGGGCCTGGTGCTGTGCCGTTCTGCCAACGACGGCGCCGCCGGACATTCCGGCATCTCAGTGTCGGCGGGAACCGGCCGGCTGACGGCTGTTTTGTATGTCTTCCTGCTGGCCGGCCTGCCCCTGCTGGCGTGGCTCGCGCCCTCGGCCCTGCTGGATATGCTTGATGGCTTCTACCGCGCCGGGGCCCTGGTCTTCGGCGGCGGTCACGTGATGCTGCCGCTGCTGGAAGCGGAAGTGGTACAGACCGGCCGGGTAACCGCCGATGAATTCCTCGCCGGCTACGGCGCCGCCCAGGCCATCCCCGGCCCGCTGTTCACCTTTGCCGCCTATCTGGGTGCCGTGATGGGGCCCTCTGCACCAATTATCTGGGCCGCGCTGGCCCTGCTGGCCATTTTCCTGCCCGGCATGCTGATCCTGATGGCGGTACTGCCACACTGGAACAACTTCCGTCGCTGGCACCGGGCCCAGGCCCTGATGCGCGGCGCCAACGCGGCTGTGGTGGGCATTCTCGGTGCCGCGCTGTACCAGCCGGTCTTCGCCAGCGCCATCGTCGGACCCGGCGAGTTTGCCCTTGGCCTGACGGGGTTTATGCTGCTAAGCGTATGGAAACTCCCGGCCTGGGGCGTGGTGATCGTGATGGCCGCCGGCGGCGTGCTGCTGGGAGCGTAACCTGCTGCGCCTGTTCAGCCGGCAGCCACCCTGCTAATATCGCGCTCGTTTTCTGAGCGCGCCAAACCCGTTAACCAGCACCACCGACCGGAATTAAAAGAATGGATGTTTACCAGGCCCTTTTCCTTGGCCTCCTCCAGGGACTGACCGAATTCCTGCCCATCTCCAGCTCCGCCCACCTGATTCTGACACCGGCTTTCTTTGGCTGGGAAGATCAGGGCGTGGGCTTTGACCTGTCGGTGCATGTGGGCACGCTGCTGGCCGTGGTGCTTTACTTCCGCCGGGATGTCTTTGGCGTTGCCCGGGACGGCCTGATCTCCATCCACCAGCGCAAAATCGTCGGCCAGGGCGCCCTGGCCTGGTACCTGGTCATCGGCACCATTCCCGCTGGCCTCGCTGGCCTGGCCCTGCTCGACATGATCGACAACGAACTGCGCGGCGCCTCGGTGATCTTCTTCACCACCCTGGTGTTTGGCATTCTGCTTGGCATTGCCGACTGGCTGCCGAAACGCCAGCGCACCATGGATACCCTGAACTGGAAAGACGCCGTCGTCGTCGGCATCGCCCAGGCCATGGCCCTGGTCCCCGGCACCTCCCGCTCCGGCGTCACCATCACCGCCGGCCTGTTCCTGGGCATGACCCGGGAAACCGCCTCGCGGTTTTCGTTCCTGCTGGCGATTCCGATTATCGTGCTGGCATCTGCGGTGAAGCTGCTGGAAGTGGCCTCATCCGATGTGATAGTAGACTGGAATGGCTTCCTGATTGGCGGCGTAACCTCGTTCCTGATGGCCATCACCGCCATCCACTTCTTCCTGAAGTGGCTCAACAAAGTGGGCATGTGGCCGTATGTTCTCTACCGGATTATTCTGGCCGGGGTAATTTACGCGGTTCTGATGTAAGGCGCTTATTCGGGAGTTTCGTTCTTCGGGTGCCGGCCTCGACCTTGGGGGGGGTGGCAGGCATCAGGAAGGGCTTTCCAAAAAGCGCTCGCGATTTCTGGCCTTGGAGGTAGGCTGGTATCGGGGTGGGCCTTCCAAAAACCGCTCCTTACGGCACATCCCTGTGGCGCTTCTGCTCCGCCATCCATGGCTCCGCACATTTTTGGAAGGCCCACCCCGATACCTGCCCCAAACCTCTCAGCTGGCTTTCAAAGAGATCCCTTAGCCTTGTATATGTAGCGCCTGTAAGCCGCTTGGGATTTCAGAAACGCCGAAGCATTGCGGTGGGACGGTCTTTCCAAAAATTTGTGGAGCCATGGATGGCGGAACACAAGCGCCCATGGACGGCTAGAGCGCTTTTTGGAAAGACCGTCCCACCGCCATGCCACCACCGAGACAAGAAGGCTAGGGGTAAAAAAGCACCGAGGTCTAACAGGCCTCCAAAGGCGCATAAGCCAACACCAGCCACTTGGCACCTTCGTCGAAGTTTACCTGCACGCGGGTGTGGTGCCCGGTGCCCTCGGAGTTCATTACGATACCCTCGCCAAACTTGGGATGACGCACCCGCTGTCCCAGACTGAAACCCGATTGCTGCGCCGAATCCTGGCTGAACATGCTTTCATTGGGACGAGACACCATCGCCGGCCGGGTCACCGTATTGCGTAACCGTACTTCCTGCAGGCAGTCACCCGGAATCTCCCGAACGAAGCGGGACAGCGCGTGGAATTTTTCCTGCCCGTACAAACGGCGGGATTCGGCGTAAGTGAGCACCAGCTTTTTCATGGCCCGGGTAATGCCGACATAGGCCAGCCGCCGCTCTTCCTCCATGCGCCCTGGCTCTTCCAGCGACATGCTGTGGGGAAACAAACCTTCCTCCACACCCGCCAGGAACACCAGCGGGAACTCCAGGCCCTTGGCCGAGTGCAAAGTCATTAACTGGACGCTGTCTTCATGGGCGTCGGCCTGGGCTTCACCGGCATCCAGGGCCGCCTGGGCGATGAATTCCGCCAATGGGTCGACACCGTCTTCCACCTCGAAATCCGACAACGCATTCACCAGTTCTTCCAGGTTCTCCACCCGGGCCTGGCCCTTCTCGCCCTTTTCGCTGGCGTGGTAGTCCTTCAGGCCACTGGCTTCGATGGCCTGTTTCATCAGGCCCTGTAAGGAAGCCTCGCCAACCATTTCAGACAGGCCGTTGATGATTGCCATAAACGACTGCAGCCCGGTTTTCGCCCGGCCTTTCACCTGCCCTGCTGCCAGCAGGCGCTCGGCCGACTCCCACAGGGAAATACCCTGCTCGGTGGCGTATTCCCGCAGTTCCGCCAGGCTTTTGGCACCGATGCCCCGGGTGGGAATATTCACCACCCGCTCAAAGGCGGCGTCGTCCCGGTGGTATTGCACCAGGCGCAGGTAAGCCAGGGCGTTGCGGATTTCCTGGCGGTCGTAGAACCGCAGGCCGCCATACACCCGGTAGGGAATGCCCTGGCGCATCAGGGCTTCTTCCAGCACCCGGGACTGGGCGTTGGAACGGTACAGGATGGCGGATTCGCTGCGCAGGTTGCCATCGTTGACCCAGGCGGTGATGGAGTCGGCGATGTAGTTGGCTTCGTCCTGTTCGTTAAAGGCCGCGTACAGACTGATCGGTTCGCCTTCGGGGCCGTCGGTCCACAGCTCTTTACCGAGGCGACCCTGGTTGTTGGCGATCACCGCGTTGGCTGCTTTCAGGATCATCTGGGTGGAGCGGTAGTTTTGCTCCAGCCGCACCAGGCGGGCGTTAGGGAAATCCCGCTGGTACTGCTGGATGTTTTCGATCTTGGCACCACGCCAGCCGTAGATGGACTGGTCGTCGTCACCCACCACGGTGAGCGGCACGCGGTTGCTGGCCAGCACCTGCAGCCAGGCGTATTGGATGGTGTTGGTGTCCTGGAACTCGTCCACCAGGATGTGCTGGAAGCGCTGCTGGTAGTGGCTCAGCAACTCCGGCCGGTGCAGCCAGAGCTCGTGGGAGCGCAGCAGCAGTTCGCCAAAGTCCACCAGGCCACCCTGCTGGCAGAGTTTTTCGTACTGGCGGTAGATTTTCAGCATGGTGCTGGTGAAGTGGTCACCGGGGTTTTCCTGGATATGGTCCGCCCGCAAGCCTTCGTCTTTCTGGCTGTTGATAAACCACTGGGCCTGTTTGGGCGGCCACTGGCTTTCATCAATCTGGAACTCGCGCATCACCCGCTTGACCATGCGCAGCTGGTCGTCGCTGTCGAGTACCTGGAAGTTCTCCGGCAGGCCGGCGTCTTTCCAGTGCGAGCGCAGCAGGCGGTGGGCGATGCCGTGGAAGGTGCCGAACCACAGTCCCCGGGAGGGGATGTTCATCATTTCTTCGATGCGGTAGCGCATTTCCTTGGCGGCTTTGTTGGTAAAGGTCACCGCCAGGATGCCGGTGGGCGGCACCCGGTCCACCGTCATCAACCAGGCAATCCGGTGCACCAGCACCCGCGTTTTGCCACTGCCGGCACCGGCCAGCACCAGCAGATGGTCGTTCTGGGCGGTAACCGCTTCACGCTGGGCGTCGTTCAGGGAATCGATAATATGAGAGACATCCATGGAGCAAGGCTTCACTACTGGTTAAATTTACAGGGCATTATATCAGCACAACGCAAAGACTTCCTTTCTGCCACCCGCCCGACTACCGGAAAAATTTGAGGCATTTAACATCCACCTTGGTTCAGATCTCCTGCCGCCAGCCGATACATGCCTTAACACACTGACACATGAATTCTGTGTCATACGTTCAAAAAACGACTTAGAATCGCCCCCGACTAAAGTCTTAGGCCGGGCGGACAAGGACTACAACATGCTTTCATCACTGAAGATTTCTCACAAACTGGCATTGCTGGTCATCGTTGCCATTATTGCCTTTGTGGTCAGCCAGGCCTTCTCCATTGTCACCGAGCGCAATAACTCCGAACGCCTCAGCGAAGTTCGCGACCAGCTCTACCCCTCCCTGGAACTGTCCACGATCAACCGCGGTTTGCTGCAACTGATTGAAAACTAGATCAACACTGCCGTCACCACCGGTGATGATCAACAGATTGCCGCCACCAGGGAACAGCTGGCAGAAATATCCGCCAATCTGGACCGCATCGCCACCCTGAACCCGGCTCTGCGTGATCAGGTGAAGGCCCTGAAATCCGAGCTGAACGGTTACTACAACACCGCCACCCGAATCGCCACCGCAATCATAGAAGGTACTGCGGATTTCAATCGCATCGGCCAGGAAGCCTCCGCCAACGCCGAGCGGCTGGCCGGCCTGCGCTCTGACCTGGACGAGATGCGCAACGCCATGGGAAGCCGCCTGACCCAGGCCATCGACGACACCACCGCTGCCAGCAGTGAAGCCGCCACCGTATCCGTGACGATTGTTGTGATCGCCTTGGTCGTCCTGATTGCGCTGAGCCTGATCATTGGCCGGTCGGTATCCGGCAGCCTGCAACAAATCATTACTTCCCTACGGGACATGGCTTCCGGTGAGGGTGATCTGACCTCCCGCATTGACTACACCGGCAAGGATGAACTTCGGGATCTGGTGGACCAGTTCAACCGATTTGTTGAAAAACTGCACAAGTCCTTTGCCACCATCCAGCAGGATATTGGCGAGCTGAACGGCGTCGCCTCACATCTGGGTAGCACCAGCCGCACCAATCTTGAACGCATCAGCCAGCAGGCCCAGGCCATCTCCTCCACCCGCAATTCCGTGGAAGAGCTGGTCAAGAGCGTTGAGGAAGTGGCGGGCTTTGCCTCCAGCGCCTCCGACCAGACCCAGGACGCATCCAAGTTTGCGACCACCGGGCAACAGAAGGTCGAGGACAACATACAGACCATCCAGCGACTGATGGCAGAAATCGAGAACACTGCCAGCCTGGTCAACCAGTTTGACGAGTTCTCCGTGAAAGTGGGCGGTCTGCTGGAAACCATCCAGACTGTCGCCGAACAAACCAATCTGCTGGCTCTGAACGCTGCCATTGAAGCCGCTCGTGCCGGCGAACACGGCCGCGGTTTTGCCGTGGTCGCCGATGAGGTTCGTGGCCTGGCGGTGCGCACCCACAAGGCCACGGAAGAAATCCAGCAGGTGATTTCCGAGTTGTCGAAAGCCTCCGGCGCCGCCGTGCATTCCATGCAAGGCAGCGTAGACATGGCCAGGCAGGGCGTGGATGCGACCACCGAGTCTGGCGAGGTCCTGCGCAAGATTCTCGAGAATGTTCAGCAGATCAGCGAACTGAACGAGCAGATTGCCGCGGCCACCTATGAACAAAGCACCACCTTCAGCGAAGTCACTGGCCATATGGGCGACATGCATCGCAACGCCGAGGCCGTGATGGAAAGCACCGATGAGCTGGATACGGTCAGTCGCAAGATCCAGGACGTCAGTAATGGCTTGCAGAGCGTGGCCGGGCAGTTCCGCGTTTAAGTAAAACCCGAGAAAAAGGAAACTCCTGATGAAAAAACTGTTTACTGCAGCGCCTCTGGCGCTCGCCATTGCCGCGCCCCCGGCTCTGGCACAGAGTACCGAGGACACCCTCGAGCGCATGCAGCAGCAGCTGAATGCCATGCAACAACAGCTGAACTCCGCGAAAGACACCGGCATTCGCTTCAACGGCTTTTTCAGCACCGGTTTCGCCCGGGCCAGCAACGATGCCGGTTACGCCGGAATCACCGACGAATCCGAAGTGGCGGATCTGAGCCTGTTCGCCCTGCAAGGCACCTTTGACGTCACACAGAAGAGCCAGATTGTGATGCAACTGGTCGGCCGGGGCGAAGATGACTGGGAACCCCAGGTGGAGTGGGCCTATCTGAGCCACCGCCCCACCAACAACCTGCAGATTCGGGCCGGCAAGATGCGGATTCCGTTCTTCATGTACTCCGACTCCCTGGAAGTCGGCTACGCCCAGCCGTGGGCACGCCCGCCCCAGAGCGTGTATGGCCCGATTGCCGTGACCAGCTATGTTGGTGCGGATGCCAGCTACAACCTGAACTTCGACAACTCCTCGCTGACCGCAACCGGCTTCACCGGCTTTACCGATGAAGATGGCAACTCCGGCGACGTACAGCTGCGCAACATCGCAGGCATGAACCTGACCTGGACCGACTACGTGTGGACCCTGCGTGGTGTGGCGGCGACCGCCGAGGCGGATATTGATGCGACCCGGCTTGCGGCACAGGCAGCAGCCGCTGGAGTAGTGGTCGACACCACACTCGCAGACGGAGACAGAGGTAATTTCTTTGGTCTGGGAGCGAGCTACGACGATGGTAGCTGGCAGATCATCGGCGAAGTGACCCGAGTCGAAGTTGACGGTCAATTTGCGGACACAGACTCAGCCTACCTGTCTGTGGGCCATCGATTTGGTGCTTGGACGCCTTACATCGCTACTGGCTGGACTGAGAGTAAAGACGACAATGAGCGCACTGGGCTGTTCATCAACGAACCAGCCCGACGCGTGGTTGTTCCCGAGTCCATCCTGAACTATCAACGCAACGAATACAGTATCGGTACGCGTTGGGACATCACGCCGGGCGTTGCTATCAAGGCTGACGTTACCCACGTTACCGGGTTACAAAAAGGGTTCGGCAACCTGAACACCCAACACATGCTGACCAGTGACACAGACAGCACCAACGTCTACACCCTCAAAATCGACTCGGCATTCTAAGGAGGCCCCATGAAAAAGCTTAGCCTGTTGTTTGCGGCCAGCTTGCTGGCAAGCCCCCTGGCCCTGGCTGAAGTCGTGGTGATCGGCAACCCGTCTGGCCCGGACAGCATCAGCGCCAACGAAGTACGGGATCTGTATCTGAACCGCAGCAAAGCCCTGCCGAATGGCCAGAGCGCGAAGCCGTTTGAACTCCCGGAAGGCAACGCCACCCGTGCCGAGTTCCACGACAAGGTGACCGGCCGTAACGATGCCCAACTGAAGGCCTTCTGGTCCCAACAGGTGTTCACCGGTCGTGGTCAACCTCCGGCGGAAGCCGGCAGTGCTTCGGGCATGAAGGCCCAGGTCGCCTCCACACCAGGCGCCATCGGCTACATCGATTCCGCGGATGTGGACGACAGTGTCAAGGTTATCCTGACGCCCTGATCTCTGCCGTGCAGAACGCAAATAGGCGAGCCGAAGCTCGCCTTTTTGCTGTTTGAAGACCGGCTGCCTAGAAACCTCTCGGCACAGTCTGGGCCTCCACAAATTCAAACAGCCCTTCCAGACCACCTTCCCGGCCAATACCCGAGGCTTTCATACCGCCAAATGGCGCCTCCGGCGTTGGTCCGGTACCGGTATTCCAGCCCACATGGCCAAACCTCAAACCGGCGGCTACCCGCTGGGCACGCTCGGCATCGGCGGTGAACACGTACGAGGCCAGACCAAACTCGGTATCGTTACCGGCTTCGATGACTTCTTCCTCGGTCCGGAACAGCGCCATGGGCACCAGCGGGCCGAAGGTTTCTTCCTGGTAACAGCGCATCTCCCGGTCCACGCCCTGCACCACCGTGGGCGGGAAGAACAGGCCATCACCCAGTTCCGCTGGCTGTTTGCCGGCCACCAGGCTGGCGCCCTTATCCAGGGCGTCCTGCAGGTGTCGTTTGACCTTATCAAAGCCTTGCTTGTTGATCAGCGGGCCAATGTCGATGCCATCGTTCATACCATCGCCCACGGTCATCTTGTTCACACGTTCCGCCAGCTTCTGACCAAAGGCATCCGCCACCTTCTCATGCACAAAGATACGGTTCGCGCAGACACAGGTCTGGCCGCCACCGCGGAACTTGTTGGCAATCAGGTTATCGGCGGCGGCCTCCAGGTCGGCATCGTCAAAGACGATGAACGGGGCATTGCCCCCCAACTCCAGTGCCAGCTTCTTCACCTGCTCGGCGGTGTCGACAATCAGTTTGCGGCCCACTTCTGTGGAGCCGGTGAAGCTGAGCATGGGTACGTCTTTGTGCTCACACAGCACCTTGCCGATCACGCTGGCCTTACCCATTACCAGGTTGACCATGCCATCCGGCAGGTCGAGTTTATCCATCACGCTGAAGAACGCGATCATGGTCAGCGGGGTTTCGCTGGCTGGCTTGATGACAGAAGGACAACCCGCTGCCAGGGCCGCCGAAAGCTTCTTGGCGATCATACCAATGGGGAAATTCCAGGGCACGATCAGGCCAGTCACGCCCACGGGCCGGTAGTGAACCGTCCAGGTGCAGTCCTTGGGCTTCTCCGGAATCGTGTGGGAATCAAGAGCGCTGATGTGCTTGGCACAGTAATCGAAGAAACCGGCGGCGTAATCCACCTCGCCCTGGGCTTCCTTCCAGGGCTTGCCATGCTCCATACACAGGATGCGGCCAATCTCTTCGCGGTTTTCTTTCAGGCCGTCACGAATATCCTCCAGCCACTTGCGGCGGGTTTCAATCGGCCAGGGATTGGTGAGCCGGAGCGCTGATTGTCCAGCCTCCACCGCTGCCACAACATCTTCCTCCGGCATCGACGGAACCTTGGCAATCACCGAGCCGGTGGCCGGGTTGTAAACGTCGAACGTGGCACCGCCGGCAGAGTCTTTCCAGCGCCCGCCAATGTAGCCTGTGAGGTTTTCCAGTAGTGGTGACTCGATCATCTCGGCTCCTCTTGCATGACTGGTGACGCCCCGGACCGGGGCGGAGTTCAAAAGCAACGCGTGCCTTTCATAGTGGATCCTGAGTGGCGGCCTGTAAAGTCAGGGGGAGATTTCCTGGCCGTCATTTTTGACCCGGGCGGGTGACTGCCTATACTCGAAGGAGAGTTTTTACAGGCTCTCCCTGACACCCCAAGGAGACGGATTCATGAAAGCATTTTTTCATCCGACGCAGGACCTGCACATCCCGAAAACCTATTTCACCCGTGGCCAGATGCGCCAGCCTCAGGAGGTGCCTGATCGCACCGGCCAGATGCTCGAAGGCCTGAAAGCCATGGGCATCCCGGTACTGCAGCCGGCCGACCAGGGCGCCGGCCCGATCTCCAAGGTGCACGACCTGGGTTACCTGCGATTCCTCGAATCCGCCCACCGGCGCTGGATGGAAATGGAAGACTGGGGCGACGAGGTAATGTCGAATATTTTCGTACGTTCCCCCAACGCCATGCGGGGCGTCCTGGCCGAAGCCGCCTGTTACCTGGCAGACGGCAGCTGCCCCATTGGCGAAAATACCTGGAAGGCGGCCTACTGGTCGGCCCAGACCGCCTTGGGTGCCGCCGACGCGCTGATCGCCGGAGAGCGCAACGCCTACGCTGTGTGCAGGCCACCAGGGCATCACGCCCGCAAGGATGCCGCCGGTGGATTCTGCTACCTGAACAACGCCGCCATCGCGGCCGAGCACTTGAAGAGCCGGTTCCCGCGAACGGTCATCCTGGACACCGACATGCATCATGGCCAGGGCATTCAGGAGATCTTCTACGACCGCAGCGACGTGCTGTACATCTCCATCCACGGCGACCCCACCAACTTTTATCCGGTGGTCAGCGGCTTCGAGGACGAACGTGGGGAAGGCGAAGGCTATGGCTACAACATCAACCTGCCCATGCCCCACGGCTCCAGCGAGGAGGATTTCTTCGCCAAACTGGATGAAGCCGTGGCCGCCATTCGCCTGTACCAGCCGGATGTGCTGATCCTGACCCTGGGTTTCGATATCTACAAGAACGACCCGCAGGCGAAAGTATCGGTGACTTCCGAAGGCTTCTGTCGGCTGAGCACGCACCTTCGTCAGCTGGGTTTACCCACGCTGGTGGTGCAGGAAGGCGGGTATGATCTGGACGCCCTCAGCGAGAACGTCCAGCAGTTTTTCAAGGGGTTGGAGGGCTGATCAGACCGCCGGGGCATACACCTTGATATTGCCATGCCCCTCAGCCTTCAGGTGGCCGGCGTGCATGCGGCTCATGGTGCCCCGGTCGCAGTACAGCAGGTACTGGCGGTTGCCCGGCAGTTCCGCCACCTGCTGATTCAGCTCGTAGAAAGGAATCTTGAGCACATCGTTGTTGGTCAGGGTCAGTGGCGAGCGCTCTTCTTCCGACGGGTGGCGAACGTCGATAATCACGTCGTCTACCGACGGCGTCTGGATCAACTCCACCTCTTCCGGCGTCTGGGTGCTGTCCAGGAGCTGGCTGACTATGGTGTCGGTACGGTTAGCGATGGCATCGGCCAGGGCGGCCGGGTCCATGTTCGCCTCTTCTTCCTCCACCCGATGCAGCCTGGCGCGAGTGACCGGCTTGCTGGAAATCACGCCGCAATACTCCGGCATGTTGCGGGCAAACGGCTCGGTACCGATGTCCTTGGCAATTCGGATGATTTCCTGCTTGTCCATGGCAATCAGCGGGCGCAGCACAACCTCGTCACTGGCACGGTCCACCACATTCAGGTTGGTCAGGGTCTGGCTGGAGACCTGAGCCACCGCATCGCCCATGACCAGCCCCGAGGCGTTGTAATCCCGGGCGATCTCAGCAGCGGCCTTGAGCATCATCCGTTTGAGCACCACGCCCCAGTGGCGATGGTTGACCGAGCGCATGATCTCGGCGACCACACCCTCAAACGGCACAGAAATAAACTTGACGTTGTGGGACGAACCATAACGCTCCCACAGGTAGTGAGCCACCTGGCGCACGCCCACTTCATGGGCCGCACCGCCCAGATTAAAGAACAGATAATGACTGCGAATACCACGGCGCATCATCAGGTAGGCAGCCACCGACGAGTCGTAGCCGCCGGAAATCAGCGTCATCACCGTTTCTACCGTCCCCAGCGGATAACCGCCAAGACCCTCGTGGCGACGATGGGCAATATGGTAGCTGTCGTCCTTTACCTCAATACGAACTTCCAAATCCGGTGATTTCAGATCTACGCCTTTGGCGTCGGAGCCCTGCAACAACGCCGCGCCCACTGAACGCTCCAGGTCAATGGAACGGAAATCATGATCGCCATGGCGGCGGGCGCGAACGGCAAACGTCTTGCCTTTCAGGCGTTCGGCGTAGGCCTGCACCGCCTTTTCGCCGACGTCTTCAAGATCGACAAAGGGAAACACCCCGATCTCCTGGATGGTCGAGATGCCGGGAATGCGCACCAGCTCATCAATCACCGGGCCGGCAAGGCTGCGGCCATCGGGCACATCCACATCCACCCGGTCCCAGCTGCCATCCACACGGATCTCCGGATCCAGCCGGGCCAGTAATTTACGGATATTCTGCCGCAACTGGCGCATCTGCTGCTGGCGAACGGGTTTACTCTTGATAGCCACTTCCGGGGCGGGACGAATCAGCAATTTCATAAAAAAAGACTTTGATCGGAATAACGTCGGGTGGCGTAAAAGCCGGAAAGGCCTTAGTGTACCCTTTCGCCAGACTGGCTCAAAATCCGTCATTGCCGAAACCATCAGGAGCTTCACCACCGATGACTGAAACCACCATGAATGCCCTGGTCTCCCCCGAGGGCAGCCTCGAGATTCTTTCCAATTACGAGGTAAGCCGGCTCAAGGACAAGAGCGAGGGTGGTCTGTATCGCCTGTTCCGCCAGTGTGCACTGGCCGTGCTCAATACCGGCGTCGAAACCGACGATTGTAAGGAGTTGATGGAAGCCCACGCCGATTTCGATGTGCGGCTGGTACCCCAGCCCCGGGGGCTGAAACTGGAGCTGATCAACGCACCCGGCCACGCCTTTGTGGACGGCGAAATGCTGCGCGCCATCCGGGAACATCTGTTTTCCGTGTTGCGCGATATCGTCTACAGCCACTCCCTGCCCAACAGCGTGGCTGGCTTCCGCAAGGACAACCCGGAAGACCTCACCAACCTGGTGTTCCACATCCTGCGCAACGCCCGGGTACTGGAAGCAGGCCGCCAGCCAGACCTGGTGGTGTGCTGGGGTGGCCATTCCATCAGCCACGATGAATACCAGTACAGCAAGGATGTTGGTCATCAGCTTGGGCTGCGCGGCCTGAGTATCTGTACCGGCTGCGGCCCGGGTGCCATGAAAGGCCCGATGAAAGGTGCCACCATCGGCCACGCCAAGCAACGGGTGAAGAACGGCCGTTACATCGGTATTACCGAGCCGGGCATTATCGGTGCCGAAGCCCCCAACCCGATTGTGAACGAACTGGTGATCATGCCGGATATCGAGAAGCGTCTTGAGGCCTTTGTCCGCTGCGGCCATGGCGTGATTGTGTTCCCGGGTGGCGTCGGTACCGCGGAGGAGATTCTGTACCTGCTCGGCATTCTGCTACACCCGGACAACGTCGACCTGCCATACCCGGTGGTATTTACCGGTCGCCAGGAAAATGCGGAATACTTTGAAATGATCGACAAGTTTATCCGCAACGCCCTGGGCGATGAGGCCGCCAGCAAATACGAGATCATCATCGATGATCCGATACGGGTCGCCCAGACCATGAAGCAGGGCATGAAAGACGTGGAGACTTTCCGCCGCGCCATGCAGGATGCCTACTACTTCAACTGGATGCTGAAAATCGACCCGGTATTCCAGCTACCGTTCGAGCCGAACCATGACAACATGCGGGCTCTGGAACTGCATCGCGATCAGCCGGTTCACCTGATTGCGGCGAACCTGCGCAAAGCGTTCAGCGGGATTGTGGCAGGTAACGTAAAGGAAAGCGGCATCCGGCAGGTGCAGGAGAAAGGGCCGTTTGAAATCGCCGGCGACCCCACTCTGATCAAGCCTCTGGAGGCCATGCTGGAGCAGTTCGTAGCGCAAAACCGGATGAAACTACCCGGTTCGTCGGCCTACCGGCCCAGCTATCGGATTGTCAGTGGTGCGGCCTGAGCCGCAGCACTGACAAACACAACGCTTTACTTGCCGCCGTCGGCCGGCAAGCTGGCGTAGTAAGCAGCCAGGTTGGCAATGTCAGCATCGCTCAGGGCTGTCGCCTGGCCCTGCATCACCGGAGCCTGACCACCTTTGCGGTCGCCATTCTTGTAGGCCTTAAGAGAAGCTACAAGGTACTGCTCTTTCTGGCCAGCCAGGTTCGGGTAGATGGGCACCTGGGAGATACCGTTCTGGCCGTGGCACGCAGCACAAACGGCGGCCTTGGCCTTGCCAGCCTCGATGTCACCAGCGGCCATGGAAGCGACCGGTACCATCGCGCCAGCTGCGAACAGGCCCGCTACTGCAAGATGCTTCAGATTCATTGTGTTCACCCTCTCATCGTTTTAACGTTCACATTCCGGCATAAGAACCGGTCAGTAACTCAGGTTTCACTTATAGCACACCCGCCCGTGAGCTCAAATGTGATAGATCAAGGACTTTCGTGCGACCATAGTCCTCTTTTACGCCTGAGCATTGTGAACGACAGTACGAACAAACCACAAATACCCAATCAGAGATACCACCGGAGAACCAAGCCATGCCAGTTGAGGTACAGGAGCTCCCCTGCCGGGAAGGACACATCGGCCTGCTCACCCTGAACGAGCCGGGCACACTCAATGCCCTGACCGAGGAGATGGTCCACCAGGCGCAGCAAGCGCTGGCGCAATGGGCGGAGGATTCCCGTATCTGCCTGGTGGTTCTGCAGGGGGCGGGAGACCGGGCGTTCTGTGCCGGAGGCAATATCCGGGCCCTGTACCCGGCACTGACAGGCGATGGCGACAAAGCCGCGCCCGCGCGGTTCTTTGCGGCGGAATACCGTCTCGACTTTACCCTGCACCGGTTCCCCAAGCCGGTGGTGGGCATGGCCGGCGGCATTGTCATGGGCGGGGGCCTGGGCTTGCTGGCAGCCTGCCGCTACCGGTTAATCTACCCGAATGTCTCCATGGCAATGCCCGAGATCAGCATCGGTCTGTTTCCCGATGTGGGCGCGAGCTGGTTCCTGAACCGTCTCCCGGGCCGGCTCGGATTGTTTATGGGTCTGACTGGCGCTCGACTGAATGTCGCCGACGCCTTGCGAGTGGGCCTGGCTGATATGGTGATCGAAGCAGACCAGAGCAGCGCCCTGCTTGAACGGCTGCAGGAGGAACGCTGGAGCGGTGAAACCGCCGCCGACGACAACCGCCTGTTCCGCCTGCTGAACCAGCTGGAAGCGCTGGATTACCGCACGCTGGCTCCGGGGCACCTGGAACAGCACGAACAGACCATCGCACGCTTGAGTGCAGGCGATGAGCTACCGGCCATCGTTGAAAAACTGGGGAATTCGGAGAGTACCGACCCCTGGTGGCAGGCGTGCATCCATACCCTGAAGACCGGCTGCCCGGTCACCGCCTGGCTGATCTGGCACCAGATACAGAAAGGCCAGCAGATGTCGTTGAAAGATGTATTCCGTATGGAACTGGCCATGGCCGAAGAATGCACCCGGAGACCCGATCTGGCCGAGGGCATTCGCGCCCTGCTGGTCGACAAGGACCGCTCCCCAGAGTGGTCTTACCCCTCGGTTGCCGAAGTGCCGCAAGAGGTGGTTGAACGGCATTTCCAGCCAGTGTGGGACGACACGACCGACCCAATGATGCTGGACAGCCTCTGAATCAGCGGGCGGCGCCCGCCTGCACCAGCAGCATTTCAAGATCCTGATTGTTGCTGGCGCGGGCGAGATCCAGAGCGGTGGTGCCATCCGCCCGGCGATAGTGCACATCGGCACCGGCCGCCAGCAGCATTTCGGCGGTCAGAAGATCACCGCTGGCCACCACTTTCATCAACAGGGATTCGCCACCCTGGCTGACGTTCACGTTGGCGCCCGCCGCCAGCAAGGCCCGGACCACCGCAAGATGACCATTTTCAGCAGCCTGGATAACCGCGGTATTGCCGTCGGCACTGCGTGCATTCACCTCTGCGCCCGCAGCCAGTAACAACCGGACAATGCGGCGGTTACCGTTGGTGGCAGCCACCATAAGCGGAGTTTGCTCCGCTCCGGCCTGGGCATCCGGCCTTACCCCCCTGGACAGCAGCTCAAGTACCGCCCGATCCTCATTGGCGCGCACCGCAGCCATCAGTTCCTCCGGGCCGGCACCGGCCTCTCCGGTTTCAGGTGCTGACCCGGTTGTACTGCATCCGGCCAGCAGCGTCAGTGCCAGGAAAAATACCAGGTGGAAATAGCTGCTCGCGTCCCTGCCCATGTCGGAAGTCTCTTGTTTGCGTTTTGCAGCTATTCTGCTCAGCCAGTCACCGGAATTAAATCGAACCGGTCACAACTCCGTCTCGTTTTGCAGAAGTTCTCGAGCCAGCAACCGCAGCCGCGCCTCTGCATCGCGCTGGCCCCGGCATAGGCCGGCCTCCTGCAACTGCACCCAGGACCAGCCCTGCAATACCGCACGACACCAGAGCTTTGCCTCCGGATGGCTTTGAATTCGCTGAGCCATACCCTTGCAGGCAGAGAGCTCCTGCAAAACCGGCAAGGTTAGTTCAAAGCCGCGAAAGCCATACGCGAAGTTAGTCAGATCCCGGCGATCATCGTCATCCAGCCACGCCGATGATGGCAGGGCGTCGCAGATGGCCAGCAATAGTTCATGGTCCAGTTGGTACCAATGGCGGGACACCAGATGTTGCCGGTGTCGGGCGAACCGGCTGCTCAGCTGTTGCTGAAGTTGCTGCCCCGGCTCAGAGGTGCCCATCAGCATTTGCAGGGGAAACTCTCCGGTGGACGCCTCCTGGCTCAGACCCATACGCACGATGCGCAGGCCACATCGGTGCCAGAACGCCAACAAACCCGGTTCGCCGCCAAAGCTGGTACCCAATGCATCCATTCCATCCTGAACACAGGCCTCATGGGCAGCCGCCACCAACCGTTGGCCGACCCCAAGCCTGCGTGCCGATTCCGCCACCGCTACGCGGACCACTCGAAGGGTTTTCAGGGTAGCAGCGGCGGGGGCGCCGCCATGATTGGCCAGTGACTGGGCCAGCATATGGCCCCTGAGCCGCCGTTTTCCAGCGACCACCTCTTCAGCCAGATCAGGAGCCAGGCCACCTTCAGTGGATGCCCAGAGCAAGCCAATGGTCCGCCCCTCTACGCTGGCCCGCCAGGTCATCGCGGCGGGGTCATCCAGCCATTGCCGAAGATCGGCGGGCGTGGTCCGGTAATGGGCATTGACCAGCAGACCAAAGGCCTCCGCCAGGGTCTGTTCGCTGGTCGCGGCAGGTTGCCAGCGTTCAATGCGCACGTCGCCGGCGACGAACGGTTGCGGCTCCGGCGCGTCTGCCGATAACAGATACAGCTGGAAAACCAGTCGCTCCAGCGGGTCACCCTGCGCCCAGCGAATGGGCTCGCGAACGCTGACGGCGCGCCAGTTCGGAGTTTCCTGTTCCAGAATCTGTCGAAAGCGCAAGGCAAAGCCCCGGCCGGTACCTTCATAGCCATGCACCGTACTGGCAAACACCACTCTCGGCCAGCCCAGCAACACGGCTTTCAACCACTGGGCCGGTAAACCCGCCGCTTCATCAACCAAGACCACTTCCGCCTCCGGCCGCTGCGACAGCAACTCCTGTGGCGGCAGAAAGCAAAGTTCATGACCGGACCGGGTGGTCAGATGGGTCGGCGTATCCAGTGCCAGAGCATCACCCAGTGCCTGCCGGGCGTGAGCGAACAGGGTAGCCACGTTATCAGCCGAAGGTGCCGTTACCAGCACCCGTTTCCGGCCGGTTTCGAGCAAGCGGGCAGCAGCCATGCCAAGGGCCGACGATTTGCCTCGGCCGCGATCGGCAGTAATCACCAGCGGCCGTCGGCGGCGGCCCTGGCCAGCGCGCACCACGTCCGCAACCAGCGTCTGCTGCTCGGCCGTCTGCCCGGGTTGAAAGTCCGCCCTGCCCGGCTCCGGCCGATTAAGAACAGGCACAGTGCCATTGTCCGCCGCAAGGCGAATGACATCGGGATCTTCCGCAAGTACCGTTGCCAACCGGGCGGCGAAGGGATGGCCGCTGGCCCGGTCCAGTCCGGTTCGTCTATAGTCCGGGTCATCAAAATCCGACCACTGCGCCAACGGCGGCATCAGCCAGAACAGCAACCCACCCGCCCGCAAGGTGCCGGACAGTGCCGCAAAGGCGTCTGGAGACGTTCCCTCCCAGCCATCCCAGACCAGAACTGGCAACTCCTGCCCCAGTACGCGCCGGTAATCTTTGACACGGATATGGCCAAGCCCGGCCATGATCGCATCCTGTTCACGACCGACCCATAGCCCCTGCGCGGCCGACAATTCCGGCAAGAGCCCGGCTACCCGGGCGATCGCAGCCTGCCGATCACCCTCAACCAATACCAGCCGGCGATGGCCGCGAGCTGCCAGGATTTGCTGGAACGCGCGCCAGCCTGAGGCGATTGTCTCGGTTTTATCATTCACGTCAATTCAGACCTGCTGGCCATAAGAAGGTATTTGCGCCTGAGCTATGCCGGGATTATGCGGCAGCGCTATCCGCACTACCAGTTGGCCAGTACAATAGCGACTATGCCGAGCGAAACCCAAGCCCCCGACCACCTGTCCTTACCGGATTACCTGACCGACGAGCAGCGCGCCATCATCACCTCCGGCTACGAGCACGCGGTGATAACCGCCGTCGCGGGCAGTGGCAAAACCTCCACGCTGGCCTGGCGCATCCGCTACCTGCTGGCCCAGGGCCACGATCCGGACCGGATGCTGGTGCTGATGTTCAACCGCAGCGCCAAGGTGGACTTTGAGCGCAAGTTACAGTCCGTCTGCAGTCAGAGCGGGCTGGCTCTGCCGGAAATCCGCACCTACCACGCCATGGGCCTTCGGCTGTATCGTCGGTTCGTCCGCGAAGGCTATCTGCCGGGCTTTTCGGAAAAGATCCTGACCGAACAGGAGATCGGCTTCCAGGCCTGGCTGCTGACCCGGCGGCTGGCACCGGAGGAACTGGCCGATGAAATCCGCCGCAACAAGAAGGATTTTGTCGAAACCGCCACCGGCTTTATCGACCGCGTCAAAACCGGGCTGGCACCCGCGGAGGTGGTATTCGAGGAGCTGGGCTACTCCGACAAACACCGCTACCTGATCGACCTGTTCCATTCCTTCGAGCAGTGGCGTAAAAGCGAAAGCCGTATCAGCTACGCCGACATGCTGTATGAGCCGGTGATGGCCATCCATCAGAACCCGCCATTGCAGCGCCTGGTGGGTAACAAAATGGATCTGATCCTGGTGGACGAGTACCAGGACACCAACGAGATCCAGCACCTGCTTCTGCGTTATGTGGCCGGTGACCGCGCCCGGGTAACCGTGGTCGGCGACCCGGACCAGACTATCTACGAATTCCGTGGTGCCCGGCCCGAGTTCATTCTGCGCAAGTTCAGTGATGAGTTTGAAAGCCCGCTTGAGCAGACCCTCAGCTACACCTTCCGTTACGGCCACCGGGTGGCACTGCTGGCCAACCATCTGATCTGCCACAACACCGGCCGCCGGGATGTGATGTGCCATTCCCACCCGGGCACCCCCGACACCGAAATCCATCTGCATCAGGCCGAAAACGATGGCAACCAGGTGCTTTCTATCCTGCAGGGACTCGCGCCGGAACAACAGAGCCAGAGCGCCATCCTGTTCCGGGTCTGGAGCCAGAGCGTGCCGATTGAACTGAAACTGCTGGCACGCCAGATCCCCTACCGGATCGACGCCGGTAAGGGCGCGCTGTTCAGCCGCGAGGTTCAGGCGGTGCAGGCCTTGCTGCTGGTGGTTACCCGTCGGCTCGACAAGCTCGCAGAAAATGACCGACTGGACATTGCCCGCCAGATTCTGAGGTTCCCCCATGTGGGCCTGAAAGAACCGGAACTGGAAAACCTGGCCCGGTTCCTGGCGGCGTTCGACACCGGCTGGCACGAACGGCTGCTCAGTCTGGATTTCGACGCCCTGGCGCCCATGGCGGCCAGAAAGCTGAAAAAACTCGGTGAAGTCCTGCAGCAACTCGACCGCTATCAGGGGCCGGTAGCTGGCCTGATCACAGTCTATGCCGAGCACATGGATCTCTATGAGGGTATTCGCAGTCTCGCACTGACCCATGACAGTGCCGAGGAGCGGATTGATACCATTCAGGGTTTTCGCGACTACCTGAAAAGCCTGGAAGTCAATGCCGACGGAGCCCTGGACCACCTGAGCCTGCTGAAACAACAGGCCAGCGAACATCGGGACGAGGGTGTCCTGCTGTCCACCATCCACCGAACCAAGGGACTGGAATGGCCCGTGGTAATCATTCCCGGCCTGCAGGAGAAATATCTGCCCTACAGCCCTCGTCCCCAGGACGATGCCCGGGCCCTGCTGGAAAGCGAGCGCAGGCTGCTTTACGTGGGCATGACCCGCACCCGCCACCATCTGCACCTGATTACCCGGCCCACCCCGGCCAGCCCGCATCTGTCGGGCGACCAAGGTCCCAGTCGATTTGTTTCCGAACTGTGCTTTGGATTAGCTCAGGAACTCGGCTCCGCGCTGGATACCGGTACTGCCCCGACAGACCAGCCCCTGAGGCTGGACCACCCGTTAACCCCCGTGAGTCTGCGATACGCTGAACGCGAGGGCGTTCAGCTGGAAAGCGAAGGAACAGTGAGCCAAAACACGGCGGAACCAGTGTGGCATCAGCAGCGTCTGACCCATGCCATCTTTGGCACAGGTGAGGTTATCTCAGAAGATGAAAGCTCGTTCGAGGTCCGGTTTGGCAATGGCGACACCCTGAATTTCAGTAAAAAAAGCGCGCACCTGTATTTCACGCCAGCGGGTGATTGATCTGTCGCCTGTGAAGGCTGCGTACAAATGCGAAGACGTCGAGAGATGCCAAATTTTGTGTTTTATGGCTTACTGGCCTAGATTTTCAGTAACGTGGTGTTTTACCGGAGTTTATCCGTCTTCAACGGAGACAGCTTCAGGACATAATAATCAGACAGGAGGTTCTGCATGAAACTCATGCGCCCGGTCGCTCTGGCCGCCCTTGCAACATCCCTTACGACGCCAGCCCTGGCGGAACGCCAGGAAACCATCTACATCAACCCGTTTGCCGGCTTCCAGCTCTTCGACGATAAACGGGACCTGAGTGAAACCGGCACCTTCGGTGTAGGTGTTGAGTACCGTTTCCGCCCTCACTGGTCAGTTGAAGCCGTGTACTCACGGGCCGATGCCGACCGCAAATATGTGGCTGGCGAATCCGATTTCGACGAAGTCCGGGTAGACGGCACCTATTACTTCGCCGGCCCGGAAGCTGCCTGGAACCCTTACGTTTCTCTTGGTGCAGGCCATGCCGACTTCGGGCTGGGAGACTCCATTTCCTACCGCTCGGCAGGTACTGATCACGATGAAACCCGTGTCAATGTGGGTACCGGCTTCCGCTACAACGTCAGTGATGGCATCTCCATTCGTGGCGATCTGCGGGAATTCCATGGCATTGATGAAAGCACCTTCGACACCATGGTCTCGCTCGGCTTGAGCTGGGCCTTTACCCGCACGGTTTCTGCCCCGGCCCCGAAAGCCCCGGCCGATGCCGACAACGACGGCGTGCCCGATAATCGCGACCAGTGCCCGGGCACACCGGCCGGGGCCAGCGTCGACAGCCGCGGCTGCGAGCTGGACAGCGACAATGACGGCGTGGCGGACAGCCGCGACCAGTGTCCCAACACCCCAGCCGGGGCCGAGGTTAACAGTCGCGGCTGTGAGCTCGACAGCGACAACGATGGTGTGGTGAACAGCCAGGATCAATGCCCGGACACCACCGCGGGCGCCACGGTGGATGAAACCGGCTGTGAGGGCATTACTGAAACGGTGGAAACCATTGAACTGCGGGTTCAGTTCCCCACCAACAGCTCTGTTATCGACAACGCCTATGACAACGAAATTCGTCGCGTCGCCGATTTCATGGAGGAATACCCGGAAACCACCGTTGAGATCGCTGGCCATACCGACAGCGCCGGTGAAGCGGGCTATAACCAGTTTCTGTCCCAGCGCCGGGCAGAAGCGGTTGCCGGTCGACTGACCGGGCCTCTGGGTGTCGATCCGGACCGTGTCAGCGCGGTGGGCTATGGTGAAGCCGAGCCTGTTGCCACCAATGATACGCCGGCTGGCCGTGCCCAGAACCGTCGTGTTGAGGCACGCATCCAGGTTCGCCGTTAAGGCAATCCGGGCAACCTCGGTAAGGCGCCTTCGGGCGCCTTTCTTTTTGATTCCGCAGTCAGAAAGCGCTCAGGCTTTCAACCGCCCTCACGTTCCGCATCCAGTAGCAGGTTTCTTGGCGTCAGCTGACGATCACAGAAGGTGCCCAGTCGAACCCGGTAACCCTGTTCTTCCAGAAACACGGCGTAGTCCAGGACCAGCCAGAGCTCCAGGGGCCGCCGGAAAAGATGGCGCAGCAGTTCATGCCGGCGCACCTGACGATATCGTGCCTCACCGCGTGCCAGCCACTCTGCCCAGTCAACATCGGCGGGCAGAGTCAGTTGTTTCTTTGCCGCCGCCCAGCGACAGAAGTCCTCGAAACGGCCATTATTGAGCCCGGCCGGGTGCGACGGCACCGGCAGGTAGTGCCCGTTACCGGTCAGCTCCCGTTGCAGCGCATCGAACCCCAGGCGCCAGGTACTGATGCGTGTGGTTTGCTCGCGCACCCGCTCCGGTGCCGTGACCGTCTCCTGAACCGCCAGCCTCAGATCGTTGCGGTCTACCGACAAACACTCGCCATACTCCCGGGTTTGCCGGGCCTGAAGCTGATACCGCTCATCCCCGGTCAGGTGGTAGCAGCAAGGTGAGAGACTGAGCCGGGGCAAACGCGCCTGGGCACCGGATTGCATCAGCCGGCGGTGCAGATCACCACAGGCGTGCAGCGCCACCCCATGGTGGCACTCAGGCAGTTTAAGCCCATCGACCATCACATCCTGATGAGACAAGCGAACCGGGTCGCCATAGTGCTCGGCCAGGCGGTTGCCATCGGTCACCAGTTCCGGATTCCATTCAAATCCGGTTACTTCCATCGCCCCCCGCCGGGCCAGGGTCCGGCCCAGGTGACCCTTGCCACAACACCAGTCCAGTACCGGATAGCCCAAGGGTGAAATTGCAGCGGCGAATGCGCCGGCCTGCTGTCGTTTTCGGCCAGGCATATCAACGGCGGCCACCTCCGCCAGTTCCGCCTGCCGGCCCTCGGCCTCGGTCGCCAGACGGGGTAAATCAAGCAGATCCCGGTACCGGGCCAGCGCCGGGACATGCCCGGCTAACAACGAGGACAGTTCCGGGAGCCGCTCCTCCCAGTCCTGACAGTCCTCCTCAGGAAGCGCCTCCAGCCAGCGCGCCAGGTCCGGATGCGCGTCGCGCCAGGCGGGGGCAGGTTCCATGAACGGGATGGGGCGCCAGAGTGGCTCCAGTTCCCGCAGCCAGTCATTCAAAGACTGCCAGCGCTGGTAAAAACAACCCGAGGCTTGGTGTAAACTCGCCGCCGGAGGTAATGTCATGAAACTGGCCTTTGTACTGGTTGAACCGAAAGTCCCGGAAAATGTCGGCGCCGCTGCGCGGGCCCTGTGCACCATGGGTTTTTCCGAGCTATGGCTGGTCAATTCCGACCTGCATACGCGGCCCGAAGCCCACTGGCTGGCCCATGGCAGTGACCACATTCTGGATAATGCGCGCATTTTCCCCGATCTGGCCGCGGTTAGAAACTCCGCGGATTTGCTGATGGGCACCTCAGCCAAGCCCCGTCATCATCGGCAGGACTGGCATGAACCCGGCGCACTGCGCTCGGTACTGGCCAATAAAGGCGGCTCGGTGGCGACGGCGGCGCTGGTGTTTGGTCGTGAGGACCGGGGTCTGGCCAATGAAGAACTGGCCCTGTGCGATCTGCTTACCGGCTTTCCGATGGCGGTCAGCTATCCGTCCCTGAATCTGTCCCAGGCGGTCATGCTGTATGCCTGGGAGCTGTCCGGACTGGCGCGCCAGAGTAACAGCACGCCCGAGGTCGCCTCGGATGCCAGCCTCGGCGCCTTGCGACAACGCCTGGAAACACTGTTACCGGCGCTGGAGGCACCGGCCGACAGCAAGCTGTCGCAGTGGGTATTCCAGCGCCTGCCCATGCTTTCCGAACGGGACGTCGGCTTTGCTCACACCCTGTGCGGCAACCTCGAGCGCAAACTCTGAGCCTACTCCTGAAACCTCCCGGGCCGGAACGCATCCAGCGACACGGCCGGTTCTTCACCGTCGATGACCTGGGCAATCACCGAGGCGCTGCCCGCCGACAGGGTCCAGCCGAAGGTGCCATGGCCGGTATTCAGAAACAGGTTCCGGCGGGGTCCGCGACCAATAATGGCCGGGCCATCCGGAGTCATGGGGCGGAAACCGGTCCAGGTTTCGGCAGCCTCAAGATCCGCGCAGCCGGGAAAGCGTGAACGCACGGATTTCTTGATGGTGGCGATGCGCGCCTCGGGAATGTCACGATTGAAGTCCGCCAATTCGACAAAGCCCGTGGCCCGGAGCCGGTTACCCAACCGGGTAGACACCACCTTCAGGTTATCGTCGTGGATCGTGCTGGCCGGGGCCTTGTCCGGATCACTCAGGGGTACCGTCAGGCTGTAACCCTTGACCGGATAGATCGGCAGCTCCAGCCCCAGAGGCCGAACCAGCTGCGGTGACCAGCATCCGGCACAAACCACCACCGCATCGGCTTCCAGGGTGGCTAACTCGCCGCCGCGGGCTCGATACTCGATCCCGTTCACCTTCTCGTCATCAAACAACAGCCGCTCAACCTCGACACCATAATGGAAGGTTACCCCTTGCTGTTCACACACCTGCGCCAGTGCCCGGGAGAACAGGTGACAGTCGCCAGTGCCGTCTGTGTCATAGCTGATGGCTCCATAGAGGGGCCCGTCTCCGGTCATACCCGGCTCTGTGGCTCGCACCTGCTCGGGCGTGAGCAGCTGCGAGGCGATGCCCAGCTCATTCAGCAGGTCGTGGATCTCACGATAACCGTCCATGGCCTCAGGGCTGCTGGCCAGGTGCAGAAGGCCCTTGTGGTCGCCATCAAAGTTCAGGTCATGCTCCTGTTCCAGAGCCAGAAATCGCTCCCGACTGTGGACACCCAGGCGCAGCATGGCCCGTTTGTTGAGGCCAAACAGACCCGGGCTCCAGGCGTAGCGCAGGGTGGCAAACATAAACTTGATGGCATCCACCGAAGGCGGCACTCGCAGCTTGAGTGGGCCGTCGGTTTTAAACAGCCAGGGCAGTGCCTTGAAGACCATGGAGGGATCAGCCCAAGGGTAAACCACGCCGTAAGACCGCTGGGCGGCGTTGCCTTTGCTGGTCTCGTTACCGGCAAGGTCGTGTCGCTCCAGCAGGGTTACCTGATGCCCCCGGCGAATCAGTTCCCTGGCGGTAGTAACACCGACCACACCACCCCCTACCACTGCGATGTGCATATTGCCTCCATTAGCTGACGCCATTCGCTGCCAGCAGCTGACGATAGTCTTCCAGTACATCCGGATGCTCCGCCGGGTAGTCCGGCGCAAGCTGTTTCAGCACCCCGGCCAGCAAGGCCGCCACAATCGCCCGGGCCTGGGGTTTGCGGTCCCCGGGCACAATGAACCAGGGCGCTTCCTCGGTGTGGGTCTGCGCCAGGGCTTCCTCGGCGAAGGCCTGATAACGGGCGCGCTGCTTCCAGCCCTCGATGTCGGAGCGGTCAAACTTCCAGCGCTTCCTGGGCTTGTCCAGGCGTTTGAGCAATCGCTGTTTATGTTCATCCTCGGAGAGGTTGAGCCAGATTTTTACGACACAGGTGCCTTCGCTGACCAGGTGACGCTCAAAATTCCGTATGGCCTCGAACCGGGCCGGCCAGTGATAGGTGCCGGCATCTCGCACGGGCCATACTCGCTCGCCGATGACGGCCTCGTGATGACTGCGGTTGAAGGCCACCATCTGGCCATAGGCGGGGAGATAGGGTGTCACCCGCCAGAGAAAATCATGAGCGGCTTCCGATGCATTGGGTCGCCCGAATGACCAGGCGTGAAAGCCGGCCGGATCAGCGTAGGTGGCCAGCGTCCGGATCAGGCTGTCCTTGCCGCTGGTGTCCGGGCCATGGATGACGACCAGCAATGCCTGCTTACGATTGGCCCACAACCGCCGCTGGTACTCTCCGATCTCCTCCAGACTGGCTTCAAGCGCAGGCAACTTGTCGTCGCCCTCATACAGCGACGGATAACCTTCGAGAGCCGGTTGATCAGGATTCAAGAACCAGGAACGGGCAAATGCCGTATATTTCATCAAGGAAACTCCCTATCGCCCCGTTGCAGGTCAATAATCGTACAAAGTGATACACTTACGTGATCAGATTCTCAGAATAGCATCCATACACCGACCCTGATGGAGTCTAGTACCCTGGCATGAGCAAGAAACGTCGGGAGATTCCCGTATTTGATCATCCGATCATCGAGACCCACTGCCATCTGGACTACCTGAAAGACCGGCCGTTGTCCGATACTCTGGAGCAAAGCCAGCGGGTCAACATCGAAAAGGTGATCACCATTGCGGTGTCGCCAGATAACCTCGCCGCCGTGCGCGAACTGGCGGGTTCCGCTGACTGGGTGTTTGGCACCCAGGGCATTCATCCCCATGAAGCGGAAACCTATACTGATGAGGTGGAAGCGGAAATCCGCCAGCATGCCACCGACGACAAGATCGTGGCCGTGGGCGAGATCGGGCTGGATTATTTCTACGACAATGCCGATCGCTCCGTGCAACGAGAGGTGTTTCGCCGGCAGCTTCAGATTGCCTGCGACAGCGACCGTCCGGTGGTGATTCACAGCCGCGACGCCGACGACGATACCATAGCTATTCTGAAAGAGTTCGAGCATTCTCTTGAGCGCCGGGGGGTTATTCACAGCTTCACCTCCGGGCCCGGGCTGGCACGATACGCCATCGACCAGGGCTGGTGCCTGGGCTTCAACGGCATCACCACTTTCAATAAGGCCGAGAACGTGCGCGATATCGTACGCATGACGCCCATCGAACAGATCCTGCTGGAAACCGATGCCCCGTTCCTGACACCCGTACCCTATCGCGGCCGCGAAAACGCACCGTTTTACCTGCCGTTCGTGGCCGAGAAAATTGCCGACGTTAAGGAGTTGCCGATGGATCAGGTATTAAGTCAGACCTATCAAAACAGCCTGAGAACGTTTTTCCCCCATCAATGATCAAGCGCATTCCTGTCTCCGCCCTGAAGGTCGGCATGTACATCACCGACCTGAACAACGACTGGATCCCCCATAACACACAGCGCAAGCAAGGGGTGATCAAGCGGGAAGAGACCATTGAAAAAATCCGCAAGATGGGCGTGCAATACATCTACATTGATGTCAGCCGGGGCGCCGACTGCCAGGATTCCGAGCCGGCGGCGCATGTGGATCAGCGCAATGAAACGGCCCTGCAGAACGCCGGAGCCCTGAAGCCGGGATACACCCCGAAGGCCCCTCTGGCGGAAGAAATAGTTATTGCTCAACAGGTGCACAGCCAGGCCCAAAGCCTGGTGGGCAGCTTCATGACCAACGTCAAGATTGGTGGTGCAATTGATGTGGCCCCGATCCACCAGCTCGCAGACGAGCTGCAAAATTCAGTACTACGCAATGCCAATGCCCTGAGCTGCCTGGGACGGATCCGCGAGAAAGACAATTACCTGTTGGAACACTCAGTCAACCTGAGCGTATTGATGTCACTGTTCGGACATTACCGAAACCTCTCTCAGGATGTTCTGCACCAGACCATCGTAGGTGCTTTGTTGCACGACATCGGAAAAATTCTTACGCCCGATGAGGTTCTGCACAAACCTGGCCGACTGACGGCGGAAGAATTCGAGGTCATGAAGCTGCACGCCCGCCATTCCCGTGACATTCTTGCCAGCACCGAAGGCATCGGCGAGATCACCGTGATAACCGCCGCCCAACATCATGAGAAACTGGACGGCAGCGGCTATCCGGAGGGTCTCAAAGGCGACGAAATCACCGAGTACGGACGCATGGTTGCCATCACGGATGTTTACGATGCCATCACTGCTGACCGGGTTTACCACAAAGGCCTGACGCCGACTCAAGGGCTGAAGAAACTGCTGGAATGGTCCGGGGATCACCTGGATCCGACGCTGGTGAAACAGTTTATCCGTTGCGTTGGGCTGTACCCGATAGGTTCATTGGTCTTGCTTGAAAGCGGCAAGCTGGGCGTGGTCATCGAAACGAATGAATCTGACCAGAGACTGCCCGTGGTGCGCGTTATGTACAACACGAAGTTCCGAATGCCTGTAACCGTGCATACCATTGATCTGTCTCGCCCCGGCAACCAGGACCGGATCGTTCGGGCGGTCGATCCAGACGACTACAAACTCGATATCCGAAAGTTTCTGGTCTGACACTCTGAAAGCTGCCCGGGCTCTGCTAGGCTTGTGTTAACGCCCCATCCATAAAAAAGATAATCCATCATGCTGTCATCGGTTTTCCAGGTTCTGGGCGGTCTGGCCCTGTTTCTCCTGGCCATGGAGATGATGACCAATGGTCTGAAAAACGCCGCCGGCCATCATCTCCGCCATATGTTGGGGCACTGGACCAGAACGCCTCTGCGGGCACTATTCGCCGGCTTTGTTATTACCGGTATCGTGCAGCATTCCGGGGCGGTAACCGTGGCAACCATTGGGTTTGTGAATGCCGGCCTGATGACTCTGGCCCAGTCCCTGGGCGTTGTTTTCGGTTCCAACATCGGTACCACCATGACCGGCTGGCTGGTCAGCCTGATTGGCTTCGGCTTCAAGATCGAAGCCATGGCGCTGCCACTGCTGGCCGCCGGGGTGGGCTTCAAACTGGTCAGCCGCAACCCGAGAAACCAGTTTCTGGGGGAAGCTCTGGCAGGCTTTGCCTTGTTTTTCCTGGGGTTGTCGATTCTCAAAACCGCGCTCGAATCCTCGGCTCTCGGCTTCCAGAACGGCCACCTGATCAACGCCGATTATGGCCTGCCGGCCTTCATGCTGATTGGCCTGCTGGCCACGGTTCTTACCCAGTCCTCCAGCGCCGCCCTGGCCATCGTACTCACCGCTGCAGCTGGCGGCCTGATCCCGCTCGACAATGCCGCCGCGGCCGTGATTGGGGCCAATCTGGGCTCAACGTCGACTGCCGCGCTGTCGGCCCTGAAAGCCACGGCAAACGCCCGCCGGCTGGCCACCGGGCATATCCTGTTCAACCTGGTCACCGGCGTCATCGCCCTGCTGGTGCTGCCGGCCATGCTCTGGCTGGTGAATACCCTGACCAACCTGTTGGACCTGGAAGCCAACCCGGCGGTTTCGCTGGCCTTATTCCATACGCTGTTCAACGTTCTGGGTGCCGCCATCATGCTGCCCTTCACCCAACCGTTCGCCCGTTTTCTCGGCCGGCTGTTTCGCAGCAAGGAAGAGGACAACGCCGAACCCCGCTATCTCGATGACACTCTGGTGACGACACCGGAACTGGCCATCGGCGCCGTGGATCAGGAAATGAAGCGGTTGATTGGTCACAGCCGGGGTTTGCTGCGGGTATGCCTGGACCGGGAAAGCCTGGAGGAATCCGATGTGCGCCCGAAGGCCGATGCCGTGCGCAACCTGAACCTGGCCATTACCGACTACATCGGGCGCCTGAGAGCCGAGAAAATGCATCCGTCGGTGGTGGATGCCCTGACGCTGAGCATTCGCACCTGCCGTTACCTGGCGGAAGCCACCGAGCTGACCCTGCATCTGGTTCGACTCCGGGCGCTGGCCCGGCGCAGGGATTTCGAGACGCTGGAGTCGGTTTTCAACCGCTATTTCGAGGTTATTCGGGCGCTGGTGGCCTCAGAAACGCCCGTACCGGAGCAGCTACAGGAAGCCGAAACCGTCTACCATCAGCTGAAAGCAGCCACCCTGCAGAAGATGATCCGGCGGGAATTCAGTTCCAGCCTGGGGGCCGAGGTTCTGGATGAGCTCAGCGCCGTGCGCCGGCTCACCGATCAGTGGAGCAAGGCGCTGTATTGGCAGGACGGCGTGGGGCTACTCAACCAAAGCCATGATCAGGCATCGGCATCCTGAAAACAGTAATAGCGGTTCTTGCCTTCACGCTTGGCCCGATACATGGCCTGGTCAGCCTGGCGAAGCAGCTGATCTCCGTCTATTTCCTCGCCTTGAGGGTACAGGGTGTAACCCATACTCGCAGACACTTCAACGCTGTGATTGGCCACCCACACCGGTTCGGCAATGACCGTTAGCAAACGCGAGAGCAATATATCCAGGGTAACCGCGTCCGGGACATTGACGATGATGGCGGCGAACTCGTCGCCGCCCAATCGTGCCAGACTGTCCTCCTCCCGGAGGGTCGCACGCATGCGCCGGGCCACTTCCACCAGCAAGCCATCACCGGCATCGTGACCAAAGGCATCATTCACCGGTTTGAACTGGTCCAGATCGATGTAGACAACCGCCAACCGGTAATTCTGCCGACGGGCCTGGGCCATGGACTGGTGCAGACGATCCGAGAACAGTACCCGGTTCGGTAAATTGGTCAGGGCGTCGTAGTGGGCCATGATCCGGAGCTGCTTCTCGATCTCTTTCTGCCTTGTGATGTCACTGAAGACACCCACAAAATGGGACAGTTCGCCCTGCTCGTCCAGCACACTGCTCAGACTCAGGTTCAAGACAATGGCCTGGCCGTCCTGATGCCGGGCTGCAAACTCTCCGCTCCACACTCCATGCCTGCTGGCGGCCACCAGTATGGCACTGCCTTCATCTACCGGCATGGGCGGTAGGCTGCCAATAGCAGACTTGTGATCCCGCCCGGTGATCTGGGTGTAGGCCTCGTTGATGTCCATCACCACGCCGTGGGCATCGGTGATAAAAATCGCTTCCCGGGCATTCTTGAACACCCTTAACGCCAACCGCTGCTGTTCCTCGGCCTGCTTTCTGCGCGTGATGTCATGCCAGGAACAGAGTACCGAAGGGATGTCGCTGCCGTGTTCATAAACCGGGGCCAGGGTCATGGCCACCCACACCCGTTCCCCGTTCGAACGCACAAACAGCCATTCCGTCTGGGACACCTCTCCAGCCGTCACCCGGGTAAAGAGCGCCTCGGATTTCTGTGACGACGGAGCTCCATCCGGCTGGCTATGGGGAGAGAAAGCCGCCAGGGACTTGCCCAACAAAGAAGCTTCGGAGGTATAGCCAACCAGATCCACGGCCGCCCGGTTGCAGTCCACCAGTTCACCATTGCGGATCATCAGCATCGGCTGGGGCCAGCTGGCAATCAGTGTGCGCAGCCTGCGCTCTTCAGAGGCCAGCTGCTTTTTCTTGCGGCCGAGCCAGAGACTGGTGATTACCAGCAGTACAAACAGCACAGCAACGGTAATCACCCAGTTACGGTATTGGTGGAGTATGTCGACCCAGGTTACCCTCGGCACCTGATCGTACGGCGGCATCCGCAGGCTTCGGCTCAGCATTTCGACCGACTGGTAATCTGCAGGCGGCGAAAACCCGGCCAGACCCGCCGCCTGCGCCGCCGCATGCTCTGGCTCCAGAGCAAACAGGGCGGAAGCAACCCGGCGTACCGTCCTGCTGTCGACATGGGGCAGAGAAACCAGAGGCCACTCCGGGTACAGCCGGGTGGACAGAACAAACGGATAGCCTCGCAGCTGCTGCGGATTGATGATTTTCAGCTCATCTGCAAGGCTCGGGTTCTCGTTCAGCAGTTCTTCATAGATGCCGGTTCGGATGAATCCGACATCGGTATCGCCCGTCAGCACCGAGCGGATCACCCGGTCGTGATTACCCAGAAACACCATCCGGTTATGGCGCCGAACATCCACGTCCACGCTGGCCAACTCCAGCGCCTGGGCCTGATAGCCACCCAGATAGGTCAGCCCTGGCGTGGCAATACTCTTTTTCTCCAGATCCTGCAGGCGGTTGATATCGTCCCGTTCAACACGGGTAATAATCACGCCACCAATACTGCCCGTGGTTTCACCCCGCCAGCTGCGGCGCAGGGTTGCGAGGGCTCCGGTCAGACTGCGTTCACTGCGAATCACCAGAAAGTGGCTGGGATTGGTGAGGAAGAAGTCGATCTGGTTGGCCGCCAAGGCACGGTTCATGTCATCCTGATTGAAAACCTTCAGGTTCACTGCCATGCCGGTTTCCAGGGTCAGGTAGTCGGCCAGCGGCTGATAGCGTTCGTTGATCACATTGTCAGGCCGGTAGGCAAAAACGCCGAGCGTGACCGAGTCGCTGGCTGCCAACTGCGCCGGCACGTTGACAGCAACCACCAACAGCGAAACCAGGCAGCGGTAAAGCATCCCCTTCATCATGGCAGGCTCCGAGGCAGGAAAGCCGGATCGGTCAGATGCTCATAGTGCAGGGGCGCATCTATCAGCCCCTCACGAGCCATAATACTCGCCAGCATCTTTGCCACCACTTCCAGCCGGCCATTGTGGGTGAGATAGCGGTGGTTGGCAGACAGTTCCGGCAACATCACCGTCGCCAGAGACTGACGCACCATCTCCGGAGATACCTGCTGGCGCGTAGCAACACGATAGACCGCATCGTGCGTGTTGCGCACCAGATGTTGCAGGCCCAGAAAATGACCTTTTACCAGATCCCTTACCGCGCCTGGCTGCCGACTGACCGCTGCATCAGTGACCACCAGAAGATCGAAGATGGTTTCCGGCAGCTGGCTGCTGTCGAACAGACGCACCGCGCCTTCGGCCGCCAGCCGGGAGGCCTCCGGTTCGTAGCTGATGGAAGCGTCGATATCACCACGCTGCCAGGCCCCGATGTGTTCGTGGACCGGTAAATCCACCACCGATATGTTGTTACTGGTCAAGCCGGCGCGCTCAAGCACAGAAAACAACATGATGCCGGACACGCCGCCGAGCTCCACCGCGACCCGTCGGCCCCGCAAACCCGAAAGGCTGGTAATTGCAGGCCGCACCAGAAGCACATCCGCGCCCACGGAAACATTAGTGACGGCAACGGCCTTTACGGGCACCCCGGCGACAAGAACCCTGAGGGTTTCATCCAGAGTCAGGGCTGCGGCGTCCAGATTGCCGGAGACCAGTCCGCTGATGGAATCACTGGCCGCCTGGCCTTTCACCAACTGCACTGTCTCCGGCAGCCAGCCGAATTCTTCTGCCAGGTACAGGGGTTCGTAACCAATCCAGGGATGAATACCGGTTCTCAGAGGATCTCGCCGGGAGCAACCACTCATTCCCGCAGCAACAGCGGCAGCTATTGTCAGGTGCAGAAAGTGACGGCGGTGCATCCAGAAGCTCCGGGACAGAGGTGGGTATTCTTTGCATACTAATCCGTAGCCACTATAACCGTAAATCTGACCAAAGCATTGCACCGGGTCAAATTGAGCAAAATCAAGCTATCCCAGCGACAGAAAGACTCCCATCAGCACCGGCGAAAGGAAAGACAGCAGAAAGCCGGAAGCGATGGCCACCGGCACGCAGGCCAGGCCACCACTACTGCGAATTACCGGCAGTGTGAAATCCATGGCGGTGGCTCCGCCGTAGCCGATGGCCATGGCTGGCCGGGTATGGATTACCAACGGTATCAGGGCGAGGGCAATAATTTCCCGCAGCACATCGTTCAGGAAAGCGACGCCGCCCCAGGCGGGTCCCAGGGCATCGCCAATGACAATGCCTGAAAGTGAATACCAGCCAAACCCGGAGGCCAGGGCCAAAGACTGATGCCAGGGGATATCCAGTACCGGCACCAGAGCCAGCCCCGCCACCAGGGAGCTAACCACCAGAGCCAGTGCAATCCCCAGCCCCTGGCGGTTCATCAGCAGTTTGCGCAATGACAGGCCGGCATTGCGTAACTGAAGCCCTATAAGGAACAGCAACAACATCAGCGCCCAGGTGGCCACGTCGTCCACCATCGGCAGTTCCGGGAACAGGAAATACCCGAGCAGAGCACCGACAAGCACGGACAAAAGCGGTTTGAGGCCTGCCAGAAACAAGCGGCCATAACCGGGCCTGGAACCGGTTTCAGCCGCCTCCGTGTGCATGGGCTGCCAACGGTGAAACAGCCACAGGCCCGCCATGTTCGCCACCAGCAGGACCAGCACCAGCCCCGCTACCTGGGCAGCCATGGTACCCAGTTGGCCCAATAGCCCTTCCATCTGTCCCAGCCCCAATCCCAACAGGGCCAGGATGAAATACACCAGGCCCTCCACCGAATAGTGAATCACGGTCATCAACTGACGATTGGAGAGGGCAATGGCAAAGCCCAGAAATAACGGGGCCAGGATCAGGAGCGCACCGGTCAGCATGAAAACCTCGGACGAAGACAGGGATAAAGAGCAGAACAGCTAGGGATAAAAACGGTGCAGTTCAGTGAAGACACTCACCAGAACGGTCCTGTACCAGCACCCAGGGGGCAATGACGACTGCCCAGAGTTCCGCATTGCGGTCGTACCAGGCGCGCGCGAGGTCCGGTGCCACCTCGCCCACCTGCCCACCGGACATCCAGTGCTCAAACTGCGCCTTGTTGTCCGCCGCCAACTGGGCCGCCACATTCAGCAGGTCCAGCTCTGGCGCCACTCGCACCACCTGGCCCCGGGCATAATAGGTTTGCAGCTCATGCCAGTGAATGCGGGAGGTCTCCAGGTTGAGTTTGGCCTTGATTTCTTCCGGCGACTGGGGGGATGACATGACAACCTCGGTGATCAGTTCATTTGCGGGGCGCCAGCCTACCCTAAAACCGACGACGACGCATCCGGTTCAACGCTCCGGGTTGTCGGCCACCAGACGCCGGATATCATCGGCCAGAGTCATGGGATCAAAGGGTTTCGGAATGACACCAATGGCGCCCAGCAACCGGTATTCCTCAATTTCCGAGGGCTGTAAACGAGCGGTCATAAAGATAACCGGAATATTCAGCCCCTCCGGGCGCTGCTGCAAGGCTTTCAGAGTCTGAGGCCCATCCATACCCGGCATCATCACATCCAGTAAAACCAGATCCGGTCCAAATTCCTCAATGCGCGATAAGGCTTCCTGACCAGAGGCACACAGGCAGACGTCGAAGCCGCCCACATCCACCAGTGCCAGCTCAGCCACACTGCGAATGTCCTCATCATCTTCAACGTAAAGCACGCGATCAACTTGTTGGCTCACGAGGGCTTTAACTCCTCTGATTGTGTCTCATCCAGGCCCAGCCGTCGCAGTAAACGCTGGCATTCTTCGCCGGCTTTCGCCCCCGCCGCTTCCAGAGAGGCCGCCCGCATCAGCAGCCGGTCTTCACGGGTACAGTCAGAACCAAGCGAATGCACTGCCCCAATCAATTCCCTCAAACCAAGTGGCAGATGCCAGTGAATTTTCAGTCGGTTTCCAAACGGTGCGGACCATTCCCGAAACAGGGCTTCAAACGCGGCCTCCTCGACCTCGCCACCCAGCGCCACGTATTCATCCAGCACTTTGACCAGGGCCATCTCACCAAGGCGACTGAGCAAGCCAGCCTGCTGGAACAGCATCGGCTGCTTTTTGAGTCTCAGCGCCAGAGCCTGGGCGGATTTTGCGACACTGAGCGCCTGGCCATAATAGACGTCAGCCCGGGCGCGCAACGGCGGATGCTGGATATTCCGCGAGACATCCAGAGACAATGCCAGCGCCTGGTTTAACGCCATCGCAACCCCGATCGAACTGATCGCGTCCCGGACTGTATCCAGAGGTTCACCCGTACGGCGAAAGGAGGTGCTGTTGGCCACATCCAGCAGGCGCAGCGTCAGCGCTGGGTGATCCCGCCACCGTTCTGCAAGTTGCGAAGCAGAAAGCTCTTCCTGACGCCGGTATAAATCCAGAATCTCAGCAGCATCCAGATCGGACGGCAACTGCGTGATGTTCTCCAGAGCATCAGCCAGATAACTCGAGACCGCGGGCAACCGGGCGGGTGTGTCAGAAAGAAGCTCCGTGAGTCTTTGATGCAGGACACGAACGTCCAGAGGCTTGGTGATATAGCCATTGATGCCGTAATGGGCGGCCTTCAATACGGAGTCCCGATCGGCCCGGGCCGAGACGATCACAACGGGCATGGTCGCTTTAGCTGAACGAACCCTGCGAACCAGTTCCAGCCCCGAACCATCCGGCAGGTTCCAGTCCGCAATAATCAGATCGAAATCGTCATCGTCAACAAACCGGAAGGCCTCGGACAGCCGGCTCGCCACCGTCACCCGCATGCCTGGACGGAGTCCCGCCACTACGGTCTCCAGCAGTTCCGAGAAGAGATCATCGTCTTCAAGCACCAATGCTTTCAAGGCATTCTCCGCAACATGATTGACCTACGCGTTATCGGTATACAACGTAACGCCATTGCGGCCGTTTCGTTTCCGCTCATAGAGTGCCTTGTCAGCCGCCTCGATGATTTGATCACCGGCAGAAAAATCATTGATTTTTGCGACCCCCGCGCTGAACGTCACGTGGAACACGTCGTCTTCACTGGAAAACTCCAGTTCAGAAAAGCTCTCAAGAATACCGGACATCAGTCGCAGGGCTGCTGACGGCTCACAATGCGGCAGTACCACAAGAAATTCTTCACCACCGTAGCGACCGATGGCATCGGATTCCCTCAGCCGGTTGCGCAAAAGATTGGCCAGAGTCCGGATGACGACATCACCCTGTGCATGCCCCCAGGTGTCATTCACCTGCTTGAAATGATCAATGTCCAGCAGTACCGCAACAGAGCTGTAATCGCCCCGGGTGCAACGCTGACGCTCCCTTTCCACTTCCTGTTTGATTACCGAGTGCTTCAGCAGTCGCGTCAGACTATCGCGGTTCATCAGCTCAGACAGCTGCCGAGCCCGATGACAGCGCATCTGGACGGCCCGGATGAGGTAATCATCGGAAATCGGTTTGACCAGGAACTCATCGGCACCGCCGGACAGCGCCCGAAGCTGGCGCTCCGGATCATCTTCGGAAGACAAATAAACAATCGGCAGGCTCAACCAGCGAGCATGGAAGCGGATCATCCGAGCCAGAACTACGCCAGAATGCGCGCCTAGCTCAATATCCATCAGCAACAGCTCAGGCTCGAACGCATAAAGTTCTGACAGCAGCGTCAAAGGGTCCGATACGGCATGGGCCTCAATACCGGCAGAATTGAGCACCAGGCAATAGTGCTCGGCCAGTTCCCGGTCGTCGTCGACGATCATCACGCGGCCCTTGGTGCCGGCGGCCAGTTCCTGAACCAGGGTTTCCAGCCGCTCCACCAGCTCGGGCAAATCCACCGGCGCCGACATGAACGCACGTGCCCCGTGCTGGGCAACATGATAGCGACGATCGAAGTTTTCGGCCTGTCCGATGCAAACAACCGGCACCGGTGGCTGATAGGCGCCGCGGGGATGGGCCTCCAACCAACGAGCCACACTTTCAATACTGGCATCGCTGCAGAGCACGGCTGCGGCATTACCAGGATCAGTACCTGAGGCCTTCACCACGCCTTCCCGGCTCTCTATCGTCTCGACAGAAAACCCGTATTTCTGCAATTCATCCGGCAAGGACTCCAGTTGATCCGTGGCGTCAAGAACCACGATCAGCCGAACCTGCATGCCATGGGAGACCAGCTCTTCATCGGCTTGCGCCGACCGCTCCCGCTCCGTGGACAACGGGTTATCCAGGTCGGCGATGCCAATCAGGAGTTCGAGCTGGTCGGCGACGTTTTCATCAACGGGAAGAAAATCGAACTGGGCGTCGGATCCCTTCGCCAACGCTTTCTGCTCCCGCTTGAGACGTTTTTCGAGATCTCGTGCAAATTCTCCAAGGGAGGGGAAACCAAACGTGCCTGCAGATCCCGCCAACTTATGAAGTCTCTGACGACAGTCATTAAGTGCCAGTTCATCAACATGACCTTTCCTAACCTGGTCAGCAAAGCCTGAAAGGTACGCCAACTCGCCCCTCAATCGCTCGATAAAACGCAGTTTCAAAACGTTCAGGCGATCACTGATGTAATCTTGCTGCTGGTTATCCAAAAAAACTCCCCGAATCCTGGTTTTTCCGACTCTGGAAATACTCTAAGCTCTATGTAACCACGTTTTTCCGCTCTCGACCACGCCACTAAGGATTACCGTTGAGATCCCCATCGTTAGGTATACGCGTTACCCTGATTACGATCTCCAGCAGTATTGCGACCATGGCAGCCGTGTTGTTTTTTGCCTACAACGGGCTGGTAAGGGATTTCGAGAACGTTCTGACCCAAAGGCAGCTGCTGGAAACCGACTCGGCTGCGCGCATCGTGGACCAACAACTTCAGATTCGCCTGGAGGCCCTGAAGGCCTTCTCGGCTTTTCTCACAGACGGCGACAACCTGCGCCCTCTGCCTGAGTTGAAAGAGCTTCTCGGGCGCCAACCCAGTCTTGAACGCTATTTCGAAGGCGGTCTGCTCATTTTTGATGACAAGGGTGTCGCCATTGCAGAGAACCGTTTTGTGCCCAGACGAATCGGCACCAACTACTCAGACCGCCCGCATTTCCGGGAAGCCCTGACCAGCCGACAAGCGGTGATCAGCCGCCCCATTATCGGCCGTACCACCGGATTGCCGCTGTTGTCTTTTCTGGCTCCCATTGTCAGTGACGACGGCGATCTGCTGGGCTTGGCGGGCGGCAGCATCAACCTGGCTGAATCCGGCATCATTCCCGACTCCTTGAGTGAAAAAAGCAACGCCATCTTCAAGGTGCTCGATACCGGGCATTTCACTCAGGTGGATTCGCTGACCCCCGGCGCTCCGATGCCTGAGCTACCCCCACCCGGCGAGAACCTGATTATCGACGCAGCGCTGTCTGGCGTCACATCGGGTGTCGTGACCGACAAATCCGGTAAACGCTGGATTTATGCGACCCGTCATCTGGAGCGTGTCGGCTGGTTGTTTCTGCGCGCAGAGCCCTATGAAGGCGTGACCGGCCCGGCCAGGGCCTCATTTGAAAACTTTCTGCTGCTCAGCGTACTGGCTGCACTGATTCTGGCCACCGCAGCCTGGCTACTCGGGCGCACTGCCACCCGGCCCCTGGAACACATGTCCACGCGGATAAGGGCCATGGTGGATGGCGCATCGGATACCCGCCACTTGAAGCCCAAGGGGCCACCGGAAACCCGCAATCTCGCGCTGGCCTTCAACCGGCTGATGGAGGAACGGGAAGCTCTGGACCAGATGAAAGACCAGTTTGTGGCCACCGTGAGTCATGAATTGAGAACGCCTCTGACCTCAATCAACGGCTCTTTGAAACTGCTGGACCGGGAGGCGGCCGGCGAGCTTCCGGAAAAGGCCCGGAAAATGGTGCAAGTAGCGCTGCGCAACGGCGAACAACTGCAGCTGCTGATTTCAGATCTGCTGGATTTCAATAAAGCCATCGCCGGAAAAATGATGTTGCAGATTGGCACAATCCAGGTCAGTGAAGCCCTGGAGCAGGCCATTGAAGGCAATCGCTCAATGGCCACCCATTATGGTGTCTCTTTGAGCGCAGTCCCGGCCCCTGAACCGTTGGTGGTCCGAGCCGACCCCCAGCGACTGCGACAGATACTGGACAACTTTATCAGCAACGCCATCAAGTTCTCACCTACTGGTGCCGCCGTTCAGCTGTCCGCCCGAGCGGTTAATCAGAACACCATCCGATTCATCGTTTCGGACCACGGCCCGGGGGTGGATGAGCAGTTTATCCCACATCTGTTCGAGCGGTTTGCACAAGCCAACCCATCCTCAAAACAGGCACAGTCCGGCACTGGCCTGGGGCTGGCCATTTGCCGTGAGCTGGCCCATCTGATGCACGGCCAGGTGGGCTACTATTACCAGCAAGGGGCCCATTTCTGGCTCGACATCCCCCGCCAGGAGACCTCAAGGGAGCCTGATCATGAAGTCACCTGAGTACCCACCCGAAGAACCACAACGGCTCTCCGCCCTGGAGGCGACAAAGCTGCTCGACACTCCCCCGGAGGAGCGCTTCGATCGGGTAACAAGGCTTGCCGCCGAGGCGTTCGATGTGCCGATTGCGTTGGTGTCACTGGTCGACCGGGAACGCCAGTGGTTCAAGTCCTGCTATGGCCTGGGAGTCCGGGAAACCGGTCGTGACATTTCGTTCTGCGGCCATGCCATCCTGAAATCCGAGGCTTTCGTGGTTTCCGACGCACTGGCCGATGAGCGGTTCTCCGACAACCCCCTGGTCACAGGAGAACCCCATATCCGTTTCTATGCGGGCGCGCCGCTGGAAGACCGCTCGGGCTTTCGCATTGGCACCCTATGCATTATCGACAAAAAACCTCGAGGCTTTTCGAACCGGGACGAGAAAACACTCAGAGACCTGGCCGATATCATCGAACGCGAACTCCAGTTTCAGGAGCTGGGCAACTACTACAGTGAGCGCACCCGGGCACTGAATGCACTGAACGAAATCGTTCTGGAAGTGAAAGGCAACCTTGATACCGCCATTCCGCTAGCGCTCAACAAGGCCAACCATTTCCTGGGGACAGAAACGGCCATTGTCAGCGAAATCAATGGTGGCGCCTACACCGTACTCTGGCACCATGCGCGCCGAAACAAGGCGCTTGAGAACGGACTCACCTTGCCCGTTGAGCAAACCTACTGCTCCATTCTTCTCGAGCGGGGTGACGTGCTCGCCATCAACCACATGGGGCGCTCGCGATTTCAGGACCACCCCTGCTACGCCGAGTTTGGTCTGGAAAGCTACCTGGCCGCGCCAATCTGGATAGATGACACACTGTTCGGAACCCTGAACTTTTCATCCTCCATACCGCGCAAACCACCGTTTACCGAAACGGAAAAGATGTTTGTAAACCTGCTGGCCCGCTGGGTCGCCGACGCCATTCACCAGTCCCGGCAGGCCGAGACCCTGGAAAAACTCGTCAGCAACGCCCCGGGAATGCTCTACCAGTACCGCCTCTGGCCAGACGGTCACAGCACTTTTCCCTACACCAGCCAAGGTATCCAGCAGATCTACAACATCAGCGCCGAAGCTGCGGCAAACGATGCCGGCCCAGTCTTCGGCGTCATCCACCCTGAAGACCTTCCACAGGTTGCTGAGAGCATTCAAGAGTCCGCAGACAACTTGAGCCGTTGGCACCAGCGTTATCGAATTCAGTGGCAAGGCCAGAACTGGCACTGGGTCGAGGGGCAGGCCAACCCCGAAAAACTGCCGGATGGCAGCATTCTCTGGCACGGCTATATCGTAGACATCAACGAGCGATACGAAGCCGAACAGATGAAGAACCAGTTCATCTCCACCGTCAGCCACGAACTGCGCACTCCCCTCACTTCGATTTCCGGGTCCCTGGGGCTGATTTTGGGTGGTATTACGGGGAACATCGACGAAAAAAGCCGGCACATGCTCTCCATCGCAAAGCGCAACGCCGACCATCTGAAACTGCTGATAGACGACCTCCTGGACATCGAAAAACTGATTGCGGGCAATATGCCCATGGCGCCTGAGGAGCAAGGCATTGGAACGTGCGTGACCGCCGCCATTGAAGAAATCCAGCCCTTTGCCAAACAGCGTCAGGTGCGCATCACACTGCGGGACGGCTCGCCGGGGCTCACGGCGCTGTTTGACAGCATTCGGCTGAAACAGGCTATCACCAACCTGTTGTCAAACGCCGTCAAGTTCTCACATGAGCGCAGCGAAGTCCTCGTCGATATTGAATCGTCAGAATCGACGGTGCGCATCTTGGTGAAAGACCAGGGGATCGGCGTACCTGAGAGCTTCCGATCCAGGATCTTTCAGAAGTTCGCGCAGGCAGATGGCTCTGTTACCCGCGGACAAGGCGGGACCGGCCTTGGACTGGCAATCACCAGAGAAATCATGACGAAGATGGGTGGCAGTGTCGGGTTCAACTCGGCCGAGCGGCAGGGTTCCACCTTTTGGCTGGAGTTACCCTTAACATGAGCTTGCGTTGACATGAGCACACAAAAACAAGAACAAGCTTTTTTCGGCCTGGTCTGGCTTGCTCGATTGACGGTTTGCCTGCTGACGGTCGGGCTCGCGCTGGCGATCGACTCAACCGCAACGGAACGACACCGGGCTGATGTGCGGGCGAACTGGCAAGAGAAGGTAGATGATCTGGGGCTGCGTCTGCGCGCCACCATTCTGCAAAACACACAGACAGTATGGGGTCTCGCCGCAAACGTTGCGGTCCAACCCGACATCGGCGAAGAGCGATTTCAGCGGCTGGCTTCCGTCATCTTCAAACTGGCACCAGAACTGCTGAATATCGGTTTGGCCCCCGGATTTGTCATAAAACACATCTACCCTCTGGATGGAAATGAGGCTGCCCTCGGGCTCGACCTTCAGGCTCAGAGTTTGTCAAGAGATCAAATGGCCCTGCTACTGGAAAGCCGGCGAGCAGTCTTCAGCGGCCCTATTAATCTGGTACAGGGAGGCCAGGGCCTGGCCGCGCGTATTCCCATTTTCGAGAACGACACGGGACGGGTTTGGGGGGTTATCTCCGCCATTCTGGATCTGAATCGACTTTACACCGCGATTGGGCTGGACAGCCTCCCTCCCGAGGTGGTCTTTGCGCTCTCAACGACAGGCTCCGGCAACATAGATGAAGGCTTGTTTTTCGGTGAGCCCGATGCAGCCTGGCAAGCGCCCGTGTCAACAACCATGGCCATGCCGGGATTTTCCTGGAAGCTCTACGCTCAGCCAGCGGATGGATGGCCGGATCATCCGGACTCTCCGTGGCTGCTGCGTAGTCTGCTCGGGCTGGTCACTCTGATCATCATTGCCGGCACACTCTGGATAACGACACTCATCCTCCGTGATCGCCAGATGCAACTCCGATTCTGGGGCCTGTTTGAACTCGCCCCGTTCGGCATCGCCCTCTATGACGCGATCTCAGGGGAGTTGCTACAGGCCAACCCGGGCTTCACCCGAATACTGGACTCGAAAGCCAAGAACATCGGGTATTTCGACGATGTGCGCAGCCTTTCCGGCGATCAACAACGCAGCGAACCTTCAATATCCAACCGCCTGGCAAGCCAGGTTCGCTTCACCGGAGTTGAAGGCTTCTTCCCAATGGCAGATGGGACTCTCCAGCCGCTCATGCTCCACGGTTTGCGCCTGGACCTCCAGGGAAAAGAGTCCGTTATCTGGATCATCGTCGAGGACATTTCCCAACGAAAAGAGGCGGAACGATTAAAGAACGAGTTTATCTCGACCGTCAGTCATGAACTCAGAACCCCCCTCACCTCCATTTCCGGGGCGCTGTCGCTGTTAACGACCAATGCTGGCGGAGAGCTTTCAGGAAAAGCACAACAATTGCTGAAGATCGCCCAAAGAAACAGCGATCAGCTGGGTTTTCTGATCAATGACCTGCTGGACATCGAGAAACTGATTGCGGGCAAGATGGATTTCAATGTGGTCGAATTTCCTGTGTCTGAGGCGATCACCGAAAGTCTGGAAAACATCCAGAACTATGCCACCGAAAAAAACATCACTCTCAACGCTCAAGAACTTTCAGCATCCACGGTTAAGGCGGACAAACAAAGGTTGGCACAGGCACTCAACAACATCCTGTCAAACGCGATCAAGTTCTCACCGGTCAACGGCCAGATTCGTATCTGGACAAAACCGCATGGCCAAGGGCTTCGAATCTACGTGCAGGACGAGGGACCTGGTATCGCTCCGGAATTCAGAGAGCGCATGTTCCAGAAGTTCTCCCAGGCCGACAGTTCGGATCGACGCAGCAAGGGTGGCACTGGCCTTGGCCTGGCCATCACCAAAGAGCTGATGGCCAGGATGGAGGGCGACGTCGACTTCACGTCAGAAGCTGGCCAGGGAGCCACCTTCTGGCTGGAAGTCCCGGCCGCCTAGGCGTTTTTCAGCATCTCCCGCACCACGTAATGCAGGATACCACCATGCTGGAAATACACTGCCTCGTTGGCAGTATCAATCCGTGACTTCAGCTCGCAGGTTTCGGTAGAGCCATCCTTGTATTTCACCGTCATGGTCAGGGTCTGGCCCGGCTTGATCTCGCCAGACAGTCCCTGAATGCTGATCGTTTCCTCCCCGGTGAGTTTCAGGCTCTTGCGATCAGTCCCCTCCGGGAATTGCAGCGGCATCACCCCCATGCCGATCAGGTTGGAACGGTGAATACGCTCATAGGATTCCGCCACCACGGCTTTCACGCCCAGCAGGCGAGTACCCTTGGCGGCCCAGTCGCGGCTGGAGCCGGTGCCGTATTCCTTGCCGGCAATCACCACCAGTGGCGTGCCTTGCTCCTGGTACTTCATGGCGGCATCGTAGATGGCCATTTGTTCCCCGGTGGGCACAAATTTGGTGAAGCCGCCTTCCACGCCGTCGAGCATTTCATTGCGTATGCGCACGTTGGCAAAGGTGCCGCGCATCATCACCTCGTGGTTGCCCCGGCGGGAGCCGTAGGAGTTGAAGTCTTTTGGTTTTACACCATGTTCCTGCAGGTATTTGCCCGCCGGTGTATCCGGCTTGAAGGAGCCGGCCGGCGAAATATGGTCGGTGGTCACCGAGTCTCCCAACAGGGCCAGGATGTTGGCATCCGTTATGTCATCGATGGCCTCGGGCTGCTCACCCATGCCTTCGAAGAAGGGCGGATGCTGGATGTAGGTGGATTTGTCACTCCACTCATACACCTTGCTTTCCGGCACCTTGATGGATTTCCAGATGTCGTCGCCCTCGAAGACCTCGCCGTATTCCTTGCGGAACATGTCGGTCTTGACCTTCTCGACCGCTTCCGCGATCTCGGCCTGGCTTGGCCACAGGTCTTTCAGGTACACCGGGTTGCCATCCTGGTCTGCGCCCAGAGGATCCTTGGTAAGGTCCACCCGTACGTTGCCAGCCAAAGCATAGGCAACGACCAGTGGGGGCGAGGCCAGCCAGTTGGTTTTCACCAGCGGATGCACCCGGCCCTCGAAATTGCGGTTACCGGACAACACCGAGGCCACGGTGAGATCCCCATCAGTAATGGCTTTCTCGACTTCATCCGGCAGCGGGCCGGAGTTACCGATACAGGTGGTGCAGCCATAACCCACCAGGTTGAAACCCAGTTGGTTCATGTCATCCTGAAGGCCGGCCACTTTGAGGTAGTCGGTCACCACCTTGGAGCCCGGCGCCAGTGAGGTTTTGACCCAGGGTTTGGTTTTCAGACCCTTGGCCACGGCCTTTTTGGCAATCAGGCCAGCCGCCATCATCACGCTGGGGTTGGATGTATTGGTACAGGAGGTAATCGCCGCAATCACCACCGCGCCTGGGTCCAGCCGGGTAGATTCACCATTCATGTGAAGTGGCTGACTGGCGGGGTGTTCGAAATAGGCGCTCTGAGCACCGACCGCTGTACCACCCCCTTCCGATTCCAGCTTGGCCTCACGGCTTTCTGCCGGGCCTTCCGACGTTTCCATCAGCAACTCAAACGACGCTTTCATGTTGGTGAGGGCGACCCGGTCCTGGGGCCGCTTCGGGCCGGCAAGGCTGGCTTCCACTTCACCCATGTCCAGCTCCAGGGTGTCGGTGTATACCGGCTCATGACCGGGTTCCCGCCACAATCCCTGGGCTTTGGCGTAGTTTTCAACCAGTTCCAGCAGTGCTTCATCCCGCCCGGTCAGGCGCATGTAGTTGATGGTTTGTTCATCCACCGGGAAGAAACCACAGGTAGCACCGTATTCCGGCGCCATATTGGCAATGGTGGCACGGTCGGCCACTGGCATGTCTTTCAGGCCGTCCCCATAGAACTCCACAAACTTGCCCACCACGCCTTTCTTGCGCAGCATTTCCGTGACGGTCAGCACCAGGTCGGTCGCCGTGATGCCCTCCCTCAGCTTGCCGGTGATCTTGAAACCGATCACCTCCGGAATCAGCATGGAGACCGGCTGGCCAAGCATGGCGGCTTCCGCTTCGATACCGCCCACGCCCCAGCCGAGTATGCCCAGACCGTTGATCATGGTGGTGTGGGAATCGGTGCCCACCAGCGTGTCCGGGTAGGCGATGGTTTTACCGTCCACCTCCTTCTGCCACACCGTTTTACCCAGATATTCCAGATTCACCTGATGGCAGATGCCGGTGCCCGGCGGCACCACCCGGAAGTTGTCAAAGGCCTGCTGGCCCCAGCGCAGGAATTCGTAACGTTCCTGGTTACGCTCCATCTCGATGGCGACGTTTTCCTTGAAGGCAGACGGGTTACCATACTTGTCCACCATGACCGAGTGGTCGATGACCAGATCCACGGGCGATAACGGGTTGATCAGGGCGGGATCTTTACCCGCGTTCTTCACGGCCTCGCGCATGGCGGCAAGGTCCACTACCCCGGGCACCCCGGTGAAATCCTGCATCAGAACCCGGGCCGGACGGAACTGGATTTCGGTATCCGAGCCCCGGTCTTTCAACCATTGCACCATGGCATCAATGTGGGAGCGGTCGACCGTGGTGTCATCTTCGTTGCGCAGCAGGTTCTCCATCAGCACTTTCAGGGAGAACGGCAGGCGGCTGAGATCGCCCAGGGTGTTTGCTGCCTTGGGCAGGCTGTAGTAGTGGTAGGTCTTGCCACCCGCGCTCAGGGTGGAGAGGGTATTCAGGCTGTCTTTACTCAGGGATGAACTCGACATGTGATGCCTCCTCTTCGGAAATCTCCTTTAACTATTGCATCGAATGGCGAGAGTTCAACTGCAGTCCCGTGAATGTTCCGCATTACCCCGGTGAATACTGTCAGTATCATCCGTAACCTGGCGTATACAAGTTAAACAAAAAGACGATACTTGAGCCATTCCCGTACTGATACCGTATACACCTTAGCTTTCCCCGACTTTTACAGGAATCTCGCTTGCTGGCGCTTGATCATTTCTTTGTTCTGAATCCCGAGGCTGACAAACTGGTGTCGGGCCAATACGACTATGGCCTGGTGATGTTGTCGTTGCTGATCGCTGTGGGCGCTTCCTACCTGGGGCTAACCCTGGCTGCCGCTGCGCGCCGCAGCAACACCCTCTACATGCAGCGCCTCCATCTGCTCAGTGGTTCAGCCGCTTTGGGCTTTGGCATCTGGTCCATGCATTTTATTGGCATGCTGGCCTTTGAAATGCCCACCCATGTGCACTATCACCCCTGGATTACCGCGCTTTCCGCCGCTCCGAGCCTGTTTGCCTCCTGGGTCGCGCTCAGCCTCCTGGCCCGGCACGACCTGACCGGGCAGCGACTGATCGGTGGTGGCGTGGTGGTCGGGGCCGGCATCGGTGCCATGCACTATCTGGGCATGGCCGCTATGGAGATCGGGCCGGCACTTCGCTACGACCCAACGTTATTCGCACTGTCGATTGTGGTGGCGGTGATGCTAGGCACCCTGGCGCTGTGGATCAGCTTCGGACTGCGCCACAGAACGCGCCTGCGCGGGTACAAGCGCCGTTTACTCGCCGGTACCGTGATGGGGCTGGCCATCGCCGGCATGCATTACACTGCGATGGAAGCCGCCCGGTTTATCGGCCAGCCCGCCCCGGATTTTCTGCCCGGGAGCAACAGCCACACCATTCTGGCACTGACCATTGCATTCGTAACGGTAACGCTCAGCCTGCTCGCCTCCGGGGTCAACGCGGTAGCCCGTTATCGCGACCTGATGAGGCGCAGTCAGGAAACCGCCAGCGAACTGCGCACCATTGTCGATGCCGCCGTAGATGGCATTATCAAAATTTCCGATCGGGGCATTGTGCTCTCCTTTAACGAATCGGCAGAACGCATTTTCGGTTACCGAGCCGATGAAGTCGTGGGCAAGAATATCAACATGCTGATGCCCAACCCTCATCGGGACGCCCACGACGGCTATCTGAAAAACTACCTGCGTACCGGGAAACGCAAAATCATCGGTTCCGGCCGGGAAGTCTGGGCTTTGCATAAAGACGGCCACCAGATTCCGGTTCGGCTAGGCATTGGGGAATCCCGGCTGGGTGGCATCAGCACTTTCGTAGGCTTCATCACTGACATTTCCGAACGCCATCGAATGGAAACCGATCTGCGCCGGGCGAAAGAGGAAGCTGAGCAGGCTGCCGCCGCCAAAAGTGCGTTTCTGGCCAACATGAGCCATGAAATCCGCACCCCGATGAACGCCATTATCGGCTTCACCGACCTGGTACTGAACACACCGCTGGATGAAACTCAAGCACGGCATCTTGGCGTGGTGAAAACCTCGGCCCGGTCTCTGCTTAACCTGCTCAACGATATTCTGGACACCGCCAAACTGGACAGCGGTCATACCGAACTCGAACTGCAAGATTTCAACCTGCGCCGCCTCTGTGACCAGGTGATTGCCACCCAATCCCTGAATGCCGCGCGCAAAGGGCTGTATCTGACACTGGATTACCAGGCCGGAGAATACTATCAGGGCGATCCCTTGCGCATTCAGCAAGTGGTGCTGAATCTGTTAAGCAATGCCGTAAAATTCACCCAGACAGGCGGCGTCACCCTGCAGGTGCGGGAACCGGCTGCGCGCAAGGTCGTTATCCGGGTTGAGGATACCGGCATTGGCATTTCTGCCGATCGCATCGACAGGATTTTCGAACCGTTTACCCAGGCCGATTCCAGCATGACCCGTCGCTTTGGTGGCACTGGCCTGGGCACGACCATTGCCCGACAACTGGTGGAACTGATGGGTGGCACCATCAGCGTGACCAGCAGCTCGGGCGAGGGCTCGGTTTTCCAGGTAGAACTGCCCCTACCTACCGGCCTGGCCGTGGACGAGGATACGCTGGCAGACCAGGAAATCGCGCTGCCACCCTTGCGCATTCTGGTTGCCGATGATGTGCCACAAAACCTGGAACTGCTGAGAACTTTGCTGCTTCACCGCAAACATGACGTCACCACGGCCGCCAACGGCCAAGAAGCGGTCGACCTCTACCGTAACCAGGCCTTCGATCTGATTCTGATGGACGTGCAGATGCCCGGCATGAATGGTCACGAAGCCACCCGGGCCATTCGGCAACAAGAGGCCGCCGCCCAACGCCGCTACACACCCGTGATCGCCCTGACCGCCAGCGTGCTGGAAGACGACCGCAGGCAGGCCCTGGAGGCGGGCATGGACGGCTTCGCCATCAAACCACTCAATCTGCCGGAACTCACCGGCGAAATGGCCCGGGTGCTGGGTATTGAGACCACCGAAACCAGCAACGCCGGCCATCGCGACGATGACAGCGTGCTGGATGCCACCACAGTCAAGCAGCTCTGGCCGGATGCCCGAAAACACCAACAGGCAGCCAAACGCCTGTTGCAGGCACCCGAGAACCAGCCCCGCGCCATCCGTCTCAGCTCCGACAACCCGGCGGCAGACGCCCACCGGGTTCGCGGCATTGCCGGTAATCTGGGGTTCCGACAGCTGGCGGCAACCCTCGCCAATCTGGAAACCCGGCTGAAATCGGAAAAACCGGTGCCGGAGGCCCTGTGGCAGGAGCTCCAGAACGATTTTGATCGGGCACGCCAGTGGCTGACCGAACAAGCAGCAGACTCTGAAACGCGCGCCGCAAGCTGGACTGAACCGGATGCCATAGACTCAAAAACGCTGGCACAAGTGATCGAACGCCTGAGCCAGGGCGAGATTCCGGAGCGTGCTATCGAACAACTGAAGCCAGGACTGCCCACGGAGATCGCCGATGCTATGAACGAGGCTCTCGATGACTTCGAACCGGAAAAAGCTGCCGAACTTTTGATGACCTTTCGCAACACCATGGAGGCCTCGCAATGCTGACAGACACCAAGACCCTGTTGCTGGTGGACGACGAGCCCGCCAACCTTCAGGTACTGCGTAACATACTTTCCGACCAATACCGGTTACTGTTCGCCAAAGATGGCGAGCGGGCGCTGGAACTGGCACGCAGCGAGAAACCGGATCTTGTTCTACTGGATGTGATGATGCCGGGCCTGTGCGGTTACGAGGTGTGCAAAACCCTGAAAGCAGACCCGGATATCCACACTATTCCGGTTATCTTCGTTACTGCATTGTCGGACGCAGATGACGAGGCCCAGGGCTTTGAACTGGGCGCGGTGGACTATATAACCAAACCCGTGAATGCGGCGATAGTCCGGGCCAGGGTGAAAAACCATCTGTCGCTGGTGCGTATGGACGAGCTGATAGAGACCCGGCTGGCCGTTGTTCAGCGGCTTGGGCGAGCGGCAGAATACAAGGACAACGAAACCGGCCTGCACGTTATCCGCATGAGCCATTTCTCGCAGTTGATTGCACTGGAGGCGGGGCTCGGCGAAGCCTGGTCTGACACCCTGCTCAATGCCGCCCCGATGCACGATATCGGCAAAATCGGCATTCCGGACGCCATTCTCCAGAAACCTGGCAAGCTGGAGCCGGATGAGTGGGTCATCATGCAACGCCACGCGGAAATCGGGGCGGAGATCATCGGTGAAGACGGCTCAGATCTGCTCAACATGGCGCGGGAAGTGGCCATGAATCACCACGAGAAATGGGACGGCAGCGGCTACCCGAAAGGCCTGAAAGGAACCGCCATTCCCATCTCTGCCCGGATCGTGGCCCTGGCCGATGTCTTCGACGCTCTCACCAGCGAGCGCCCTTACAAGAAAGCATGGCCGATAGAACAGGCAACGGATTTGATTCGCGAGCAAAGCGGCAAGCATTTCGACCCGGAACTGGTCGGAGCCTTCTTCCGCTGCCTGCCGGCGATACTTGAGGTGCGCCAGCGTTGGCAGGAATCCTGATCGCGTCACAGGCGAGCGCGGCCATGTCCGCCTCTCAACTGTGAACACAGCGGGTGCGGCTCGGGTCGAGTTCTGTCATGATTGGCGGCTGATTTCTGACGGATCAGGAACTGTCTCACGTGAAGCACGATTGTCATTACCATCCGGGCGACCCTGCCAAGTGGCATTGTGGCGAATGCCAGATGCACTACTGCAGCCGTTGTATGCCGGATGCCGATACCCGCCAGCGTCGGGGGCTTTGTCCCCGCTGCAGTAAAGCCATGCGTTATCTGGGCGCAGCCACCGAAGTGGTGCCCTTCTGGCAGCGGGTCGGGGCCTTTTTCCGTTACCCCTTCCACACCGATCCGCTGATTGTCATCGCCATCTGCACTCTGGTTCCTGTGGTGGCGCCGGCCAACTTTATTGGACTGATCATCTGGCTGGCGCTGGCGCTGGCGCTGTTCAAGTACACCTATGCGGTGATCAATCACACCGCTGAAGGCCATCTGAAACCGCCAGCGGTGTCGGTGGCGTTTACCGGCAGCGGTTTTGACATTGTGGTGCTGCAACTGCTGGTGTTTGTGCTGATGGGTGGCCTGGTAGGCGCCGCCGCCATGCTGGGCGGGCCGATACTGATGATGCTTGCGGTGGCGTTTGTAGTGCTGGCACTACCGGCCAGCATCATGGTACTGGCCATGGAGCGCTCGGTCGGCGCAGCTGTAAACCCCATGAACCTGGCGGTGCTGATCTCGCGCATCGGCACGCCCTACTTCCTACTTTACGGATACCTGATTCTGCTCACCCTGGCTTCCGGCGCGGCGCAGGATTTTGCCGTGAACCATTTCCCCATGTGGGTGGCCCAACCCCTGGCCGGTTTCCTGAACAGCACCTTTACCCTGATCCTGTTTCACATGCTGGGTTACCTGCTGTTCCAGTATCAGGAAGAACTCGGCTTTGCCTCAGACCTTCAGGACGAGATTTCGGAAACCGACCAACACCAGCGGGATCGCAGCAGCCGGTTTGATGCCGATCTGGATATGAACCTGAAAGACGGCAACTACGACCGTGTGCAGAGCATGCTCAAGGAAGCCCTCAAACGGGACCGGACCAACCCTACCCGCATCGGCCAGCTCTACCAGTTGCTGACCGCCCGCAATAATGCCGAAGAGCTGTACCGCTACCACCCCAGGATTATGGCCTGGCTGGCCCAACGGCATGATGGAGACGGGTTGAATCAACTGTTACAGACGCTGCAGATGGTGGAGCCGAAATTCCAGCTGGACGACCCGGAACTGGCGGTGCAATGCGCCGGCACCCTGTACCATCGGGGCCACCATAAAGCGGCTATCCGTTTGCTGCAGGATTTCCACAAACGCTTCCCGGACAGCGATCAGCTGGCACCGGCCTATCTGATTGTGGCCCAGGCCCTCGCCAATGGCCTGCAGCAGTGGGAAAAAGCCAGTGCGTTCCTGTCGTTCATCAAGAAGCGCTGCGTGAACCATCCGGCCCACGAGCACATTGATGTCTGGCTGGAACAAGCGGCGAACCAGCAACCGTTGAAAGGTCCGAAAGCAAGCTTTCAGGTTTCAGACTGAGGGCGTGCCTGCCACGCCTCAGCCGTGCAGCTGCAACAGCTGCCGGTAATGGCGCGCTTTCGGCTCCATTTGCAGTTTCTCGAACTCCGCCACCAGAAGCCGGCAGGCTTCGTTCACCATGTCCGGTTCGGCTTTGGCTCGCATGCGCTCAAACGCCTTCTCCGCGGCTTTGAAATCATGGCGTTTCAGGCTGGCGAACAGCACACGATTGTGCGCCTCCGGTGCCAACGGATGATAGGCCTCGCCCTTGCTCAGATACTCCTGCCAGACATCCACCATCTGTTCCGGCTGCCGCCGGGCGATGGCATCGGCCATCATTTCTTCGGCACGCATCCGGTAGCTGTCCAGGTCCGGCCTTAATTTAGCCAGTTGATACAGGTGCTCGAGCAGCACGGGCCGTTCCGGATAACGCTCCCGCAACGCCTCGAACTGGCGCCGGGCCAGGTCGAACTCCATGCGGCCAAGGCTGGCCATGGCCTGGCCGTAGGCCTTGGTGAACTGTTCGTCCTGTTCTTCCTGCTCCGGCTCAAAGAACTCTTCTTTCACCTGCAGCCAGCTCTGGCCCAGCAACCACACCAGCCCGGCACCGGCCGCCAGGCCACCGGCGTGGGCCATGTAGGCAATACCGGTGGCACCGGCAAACCAGTAGTCATAGATTTCCTTGCCCAGCCAGACCGGCAGCATGGCGATAGCGGGCGCCCGGAAATAGTTGAAGTAAACGCCCAGGAAGTAGAAGAAGCGGATGCGCTGCAGCCCGTATATGGCGACGTACATGCCCATCAACCCGGAAATGGAGCCGGATGCGCCCACCAGCGGTACCTGACTGCCCATGGAAAAGGCGGTAAAAACCAGTCCGGACAGAGCACCACACACCAGATAAGCCACCAGAAAGCGCCCCGGGCCCAGCGCTTTTTCCACGGTAAAACCCAGCAGGAACAGGAACAGCAGGTTACCGATGATATGGCCCCAGCCGCCGTGCAGGAACTGGTAGGTAATGAGCGTGTACAGCGAGAGCTCTGCCGGCACCAGTCCCAACTGATAGGCACTCATCCGGCTGATCCACTGTTGCTCAATCGCCGAGCGCTGCTCCAGCCAAAGGTTGCGCTGGGCCGGGGCCCAGATCAGGTCCCGGTTCTGCTGCAGATACTGGTAAAACTCACGATCCAGCAGCAGCGTCACCGCCTGCCAGAGTTCCTCCTCATTTTCCTGAAGCTGCTGGAACTCCTGCAACTCCAGAACCCGTTGCTGGTTGCCTTCGAACTGGATTTCCCGCTGCAGGTAGTCCTCATAGGCGGGGGCCTCCAGGGCCAGCAGATCGCTCTCCAGATAGTCTTCCAGTGCGGCTTCGAACTTGCGGTCGTCTCCGCCCTGGTAGAACAGAAACACCAGCAAACAGGCCATGATCAGGCCCAGGGTTACCCAGGGCGGGCGTTTCCAGTTAACGGCATTCTCGGCAGGAATAATCAGCATGGGCGGTCACAATTCATCATAATCTGTCCCTGAAAAGCTGCTTTTTACCACAGCGGGGCCTTCTTTTCCCGGTGTAATCACACAGTCACACAAATGCCATTCAATCGGTAGCTATAGAACCCGGGTGGCTATCGACCATTCGCCAATTGCCGTTATGGCCTCTGACATCAATAGTGAAGGGGACATAACAAAAAACGCCGGGCACTCGACTCGAGGAAGCAGCAAATGACCGTACTCGTTCTGGACAACCCCGATATGCTGGCCAAGGCCGCCCTGGCCTTCGCCGGCGCCAACGGGCAACTGTCGGCCGACGCCGACCGTCCCCACCGTACCCGATTCCACTACGGTTTCAACAAACACACCCTGGATGCCCAGGATATCGACATGCTCAAGCGGCACGCGGCTTATATCAAAGGGCACCCCGGCATGCGGGTCCGGATTCACGGCCACGCCGACAATTTTGGCTCTGCCGAATACAACCGTTTTCTGGCCCGGCTCAGGGCCAATGCTGTGGCCCGGCTACTGATTCAGGAAGGCGTGTCGCAATCGGCCATCCTGCTTGCCACCTGGGGCTCCGATCGCCCGCTGACCCGGCCGGAAGATCACGCTGCCAACCGGCGGGTGGAACTGGAATACCTGAGCCTGGATATCGCCCAGGCACTGTAATCGCCAGAAACACAAACGGGGCCTCGCGGCCCCGTTCTTCAATGGCTGGACACCTTCTCAGCCATAAACCTGCCAGACGTTCCAGAACAGCAGCAAGGCCGCAACCAGAATCGCCAGCCAGGTCAGCAGGATACCGATCATGCGCGCCTTGTGTGGCCCGCCCTTGCCATTGATCATGCCCCAGGCGTGGAGAATGCGGCCCACCACCAGCGCCATTCCGGTCCAGTAAATCAGCGAACTGGAAACGCCATTGAGCTCGGCAATGGCGAGCATGATCAACCCCAGCGGTGCGTATTCCACAAGATTGGCGTGGGCGCGCACGGCAGCCTCGAATTCCGGGTCATCATTAACCCCAAGGCCCTTGCGGTATTTCAACCGGTACTTGACCACCTGAGCCGACAACACCAGCAACAACAGGCCGGTGACAGCCGCGAAAACAGCAGTGACAGGTACGATCATGTCAGCCCTTCTTGATCTTGTTGACGATGGCCAGCAGCAATACGGCGCCTACCGTTGCGGTCACCAGGCGGCCAATGGCGCCGTGGGCCGACAGCTGCAACAGGCCAAACAGGAAGCCGCCGATAAACGAGCCGACAATCCCGATACCAATGTTGGCCAGCACGCCAAAGCCCTTGCCCTTCATGATCAGTCCGGCCAGCCAGCCGGCCAGACCACCAATGATCAGAAACCAGATCAGGTTCATTGTGTCACTCCCCAGATGTCCAGAATCAGCGTCAGTTTCGTCCGAAAGACTGCCCTGTTTTCACTGGCTGTTCAAGCAGTTCCGTGGGTAAGTGCGAGGTCAGTAATGGCCTCTTCCATTTGCTGGCGACAACGGTGCATCAGTTCAGGAATGTCTGAACTGGTCATGCCCTGTGTTTCGACGGGTGGCAGGATCCGCAAAGGGACAGGCTCCCGTCGTCCGGTCCAGCCTCTGGATTTGCCATGGTATTCGCCGGCACACACCATGGTGATGGGCGCACCAGCGGCAACGGCCATATGAAACGCACCTTTCTTGAAGCTACCCAGGCCACGGCCACGACTGCGGGTTCCCTCCGGAAACACCCAGATGCTCTTGCGCTCCCGGTTGATGGCGTCGCTGGTAGCTTGCATGGTGGCCACCGCTTTGGTGGAACGGCCACGATTCAGGATGATATTGCCTCCCAGCCAGAATACCTGCCCGAAGAATGGCACCCACACCAGTGAAGATTTACCAACCGCCACACCACGAGGCGGTAGCAAATCACCCATCACAAACAGGTCATCGTTCTGCTGGTGATTGGCGATAATCACGGTCGGCCGATCCTTGGGCATGTTTTCAGCGCCATAGAGGGGACGTTTCATACCCAGGATACATCGGCCGATTCTGGCCACGACCCAGCCCAGAATGCGGTTATTGTCGGGGTTAAAAGGGCGTAAGAGGTAGAGCACCATCATGACCAGGCATACGACAGGAACACTGAGCCAGGCCAGGATTTTTCGAACTAGTGACATTCTGTTTGATCCGATCCACTGCATTTTGGCGCACAAGTGTACGCCAACATCACAGAGCGGCAACAGTATCAGTTTGTTCCATACCGTAAGCCGGCTTTGCCTCCACCACATAACGCAAGGGTCCGGAGGCGTCCAGGCTGTCAAACGGGTAACAGGTGATCATTACCAGAGTACCCTGGGCCAGCGACCGGGTATCCAGAGACTCCCGGGAACTGTCCACCACCCGGGTGGCCGTCACCTGATAACGTCGCCACTGCCGATCCATGCCCTGCAGCCTGACCGCATCGCCCGGCTCCAGGTGCTGCAGATGGCGAAAGTGGGTGTCGCGGTGGCCAGCAAGCACCACCGGCGCACCGGGACCTTCACTGCCTGGCACTCGCCCGGGACCAAAGGCCAGACTTTCACCATGCACGCCCTCCAGCACGATCATGGACACACCCTGTGCCGGTATATCCAGCTTCGCCACTGGCCAGGTATCGGCCCAGGGCCAGGGCCGAGCCTCGCTCTGCCGAGCCTGGCTTTCGGCCCAGGCCAGCTCCAGCATTTCCTGGGCCACCAGTGCCTTGAAGGGAATCCACAAACCAAAAACCAGCAGGGTGGCGGAACAACCCACCAGCAATAACAACGCCCGGTTCATAGTGTCTGCCTCCGGCTGAGCATGACAATGGCCAGCGAGAACATCAGCCCTACCAGCCCCAGGGCGGTCAGCAACGGGCCGAAGGTGGCAGTTTGCGGGTAACGCAGCATTCCGGGCTGGCTGCCGGCCGGCAGCAAGGTGGGCACGGCCTCCTGATTGAGGGATTCTGCCTCTGGCCGAGATACGCGCTCCTCAATGGCAACGAAACTGGTGAACGGCGACATCACACCATGGCTCAGCGATAGCTCGACGATGGCCGCCTCATCAGGCTCAGTGCCCGCCAGGCGTGCGCTGTCCAAAACCGCATCAATGCGCCCCCGGGCCCACTGTCGGTCCAGGCCCTTGCCCGGCGCAGCACTGGCAAGATCCAGGCTGGTACGCCACGGCCGGCCGCCGGGCAAACGGCCGGAGACCGTCACTTCCCCTTCAGCCGGTGCGCCACGAATCACCTGCACCAGAGGCTGACCATGGAACAGATCCCCCGGCTTGGCCGGGACCGGGTGTGCAACAGTACCGGGCCATTGCACCTCGACATCCGTCATCACCGGCGCTTCCATGGCGGCAAACAGTTTGCCCAGGGCTTTATCCACTTCCGCTGCGCTGTGTACCGCGGTGTACTGGCCCCGGCCCCAGCGCGCGGCTTCCCGGAGAAAATGCATATTTGGAGCAGAACCGATGGCGACGGTAAACAGCCGGCGGTTTCCAAGCCCGGTGCGGATCTGATCGAACAGGGCCGACTCATTGCCGACGGCGCCGTCGGTCATGAACACCATCTGCTGTACATGGCCAGTGGATTCCGAGCTGTCCATACCCATCGCCAGTGACAGCGCACCCGCCATTTCGGTACCGCCATCGGCGTCCAGATCCTGCACATAACGACGCGCCCGTGCCAGATAGTGGCCATTGGCGGGCACCGGTTGCGGATAAAGGGCATGGGCCTGGCTGTTGAACTGGATAACATTGAACCGGTCTCCGGGGCGCAGAGTATCGAGCCCGCGCAACAAGGCCGAGCGGGCCTGCCGGATGGACTCCCCGGCCATGGAGCCGGAGGTGTCGATAACAAACAGCAGCTCCCGGCGAAGAACCTGGCCGGTGGTCGCCGGGGGCATGACCATGGCCATCAGAAAATCCTCGCCTCGCCATTGCTGATGGAACAACGCCGCCGTCGGCGCCTGGCTGCCGGCGGGCCGCCAGCGCACGATCACATCCCGGTCCATCAATATCGGCCCGTGTTCCGGCGCCACTTTTGCGCGGCTACCCTCCAGCTCTACCTGCAAGGGATGGCTGGGGCTGGTCACCTCATCTACTGGTAACCCGGCTTCGATCTCCAAGGCAATGGTCGCGCGGTGACTGCCGGCGTTTACATCGTCAGGAAGCACCGTAAACGGACTGATTTCATCGGCGTCGGCAACTTGCGTGGTGGGTAATGACCAGCCGGATTGCCATGCACTGGCGGGCGCAGAAACAGGTGCGCCAGGCATGTATCGGGGTGTAAGCGTGGTAGGCAAACGCAACTCGAACTCGCCATGGCGATAGCTTACCGGTTGCTGATACTGCACTTCCACCGTCACCTCCTCGCCCGGTGCGATGTTGGCAATCCGGCTGGTGAACAGGTTCGGCCGGTTCTGCTCCACGGTCGCTGCTTTCTGGCCAGCCTGCTTTGCCTTTTCATAGTTCTGGCGAGCCTGGGCCCGGGGCTGTAGCTGGCCCACAATCCGCCGCTCGCCAACGGTCATGGTGAGGCCATAGACACTGGCCTGCTCCGGTAACGGGAATACAAACAGGCCTTCCTGCCAGACATCGCTGGTGTTGCGAAAGGTCCGGGTCAGGTGCGTCTGCGCCAGCAAGCCGGTCACCTGTACTTCAAACCGGCTGTCCAGAACCAGTGCCGGTTCCTGCCACGCACTGTTGCGCTCAACCAGATACAGCTGCCCGGGCTGCTCGGATTCCATGGCGCGGGCCTCGGCATACAACGGATGCACAAACAACATCAGCACCATAGCCAGCCAGAGGCTGATGCCCTCGGCGCAGCGGATCATGTTTCGTCTGGCGCGGGTCGACAGCAACGGTTTTAAGGAGGGATGGTGACATTCCGGCCGAACGACCGGGTTAGCAAGCAGCGATAGCAGCATCATTGGATTTTCCTTGTCTTGATGGTGATGCCACTATTTCAGCTCAGCCACGGGGCAACCCGATGGCAGAAACAGGCAGGCCGACGATGAAAAATGATGAATTATGGCAATGGCTTCTACATCGCTTGTGTGCCATGGTCAGCGTGATTTAATGGCACTGCGATTTCGTCGACAAGGCAGACTGAACCGACCATGAAGAAGCACATCGTCCTGATTGAGGATGAAGCCGGCATCCGCGACAACTATCGCGCGGCCTTCGAACGCCGGGGTTACCGGGTATCCACCTATGGCGACCGGCCAGCGGCCTGGCAGGTGCTGCGCCAGAGCCTGCCAGATCTGGCCATTATCGATGTCGGGCTGGGCGAGGAAGCCGAGGGGGGCTTTACCTTGTGTCAGGATCTGCGCAGCCTGTCCGCCACCCTGCCGATTATTTTCCTGACCGCACGCGACAGCGATATCGACTCTGTGCACGGCCTGAGACTGGGCGCCGACGATTACGTCACTAAAGACATGAGCCTGGAGCATCTGTTGGCGCGCATCACCGCCCTGCTTCGGCGCGCGGAAGCCTGGGCCGAAGCGCTGCAGAAACCCGATGACATCCTCACGCGGGGCAAGCTGACCCTGAATGTGGACCGGATGACGGTGGCCTGGCAGGGCCAGCCTGTGGACCTGACCGTGACCGAATTCTGGATGTTGCATGCCCTGGTTCAGCACCCGGGCCATGTGCGCAGCCGCGAGCAGCTGATGGAAGCCGCCAGCACCGTGCTCGATGACAATACCGTGACGTCCCACATCAAGCGTATCCGCCGCAAGTTCAGCCAGCTCGATGACCAGTTCGACGGCATTCAGACCGCCTATGGCATGGGCTACCGCTGGAATGCCCGTGAGGTCTGAGTCTTGAGCCTGAAACGGCAGTTGCTGCTGGCCAGTTTGCTGATGCTGCTGATTCCCTGGGCAGGGCTACGCTTTGTGCTGGAACTGGACAGTGCCCTGCGCCAACAGGCCCTGCAGCAGCTTCAGGCCCAGGGCGCCCGTCTGGCAGACGTGGCCGGCGACCGGCTGCTGGATACCCCGGTCGTCGCCGACCAGGCCGCCATCTACGCAAGCAGCACCGACCAGGCCATCACCATTGACGGCTATGGCCATGAGTGGCCCGGATTCGACGAGGGCGATCAGCCTGCCCCCTGGCAAACCGCCGGCACAACATCCCCAATACGCTGGCAGGCCAGTCACGATGATCAGTTCCTGTATTTGCTGATCCAGCGGCTGGATCAGGGCCTGGCGTTCTATAATCCGGCCCGGCCTGACCAGGCCCATGAACACTTTGAATTATGGCTCCAGGCGCCGGCGCGAGAACTGGGCGCTCGCAACCAGGACCAACGTTGGTTTATCCGGGCGGTGGCCCCCGGTGACGTGCCGGTGTATCGGGCTGAGCCAGCACAAGCCAGAGATCACCGATTACAGGCCAGCTGGCAGGACAAAGGCGCAAGCTGGGAACTGGAACTGAAACTCCCCTTGCCATCGCCCGGCAGCCGGCTGGGATTTCAGGCCACCCGGGAAGGCCAGCCAGACAGCAACGCGGGGACAGCACTGGCACCACCGCCGCTGCTGGTGCAACAGGACAGCCGTCTGGAGCACCTGCTGAAGAGCCAGATCAGCCTCGGGCAGCAGGCCACGGTACTGGAACCGGGAGCCTGGATACTGGCCCACAGTCGGGTCGCTGCGCCAGCCCCAGCCTCAGTGTTTGATGACTTGTCCCCCGGGCAGATTCTGGAACAAATCAGCCTCAATGCACTGAGCGGGCTGATTCGCCTGTATCAGCCGGAACCGATGCACTTGTCAAAGGAAAACAACCGGCTGGAGATGACCAGGCTGCCCGACAACGGCCTGGTTCGGCACGACGATGGCTCGGTCTGGCTGGCCACCCGGCATGAGCTGTTCGGCGGCCGTACCCTGTTACTGGAGCAGTCTCTGGATCAGTTACTGACCCTGTCCGGGTCGACCCTGGGGAGCGTTCTGGCCCGGAGCCTGTTGATCATTCTGGCATTGATGCTGGTGTTACTGGGTTATGCCAGCTGGCTTTCCTGGCGCATCACCCGGCTGCAGGCGCTGGTTGAGGCCAGTGTCGACGACGATGGCCGCATTCTGGCCGCCATTCCCTCACCCCGGAGCCGGGACGAACTCGGGCAACTGCAACAGCACTTTGCCCAGATGGTGGCCCGTCTGCAGAGCTACAACCAGTATCTGGAAAGCTTTTCCAGACGCCTCTCCCACGAGCTGAAAACCCCGGTCGCGGTGGTGCGCTCCTCCCTTGAGAACCTGGCCCAGGGAGTCGCCGAGAAAGATCGGGAACAATACCTTGAGCGCGCAGCCACCGCCACCGAGCGCCTGCGACATATCCTGCACAGCATGAGCGAAGCCGCCCGGCTGGAGCAAAGCTTTGAGGACACCGAAAAAGAGCCGTTTGATCTGGCCCGGGTGCTGGCCGAAGCCACCTCCGCGTACCAGCAGCTGGATACCCGGCACCGTATCGTTTATTCGGGCCCGGCCTCTGATTGTGTGATGAACGGCTCACCGGAAATGCTGGTACAGATGCTCGACAAGCTGGTGGACAACGCCCGGGACTTCACGCCAGAAGGCGGCGGCATTGATGTTTGCCTGCACACTCGCGATAGCCATTATCTGATCGAGGTGTTCAACGAAGGCTCCCGGCTGCCGGACCATGACGGCGTCGATATTTTCGGTGCGTTCGTCTCGCAACGCAGCGGCGCTCACGACGGGCACCTTGGCCAGGGTTTGCTGATCGTGCGACTGATTGCCGACTACCATGGTGGCCGGGTAGAGGCCAGAAACCAGCACCAGAGTGGCATTGACGGGGTCTGTTTCCGGGTTATCATCCCCGCTACCGAGGCCAAAGCAAGGACATCACCGTGAGTGCCGACACCAACAGCCTGGATTTTCACCCGCTCCGGGCGGATCTGTATCAGGAACTTCATTCCCGACCGTTCCAGATCATTCCGCCCCATGCCCGGGTCACCCAGATTGCGGTGATCACCACACCGGAACAGCGAACCCGGCAGTTTGAACATCTCCAGAAACTGCACCGGCTGCTGGGCGAACCCTGGCCGGAGCAAGAGGTAAGCTGCTACGAACAGAGCTTCGGCAAGCTTCGCATCCGGCGTGAAGTGCACATGGAGTTTACCTCCTACACCTTCATCAATCTGGCCGATTCAGACGCGGATCCGTTTGCCGAAACCGGCCTGAGCCTGTTGCCGGACGGCTGGCTGGCGCAGCTGGAGGGTACCGTGGTGGGGGCCTTTCACGTTGAGGTGCGCGCCTCCTCAGAGGACGCACGCAGCGAGCTGGCCTTTATGCGCAAACATTTTGAAGGTATGCGCCTGGTGGGTAGCAGCCCGCAGGAAGGGGCAGCCCGGGTACTCGGCTCATTCCAGTTGCACAGCGACAATTTCGGGCGGTTCATGGTGCTGAACCACCATATGTCCAACAGCCAGCTTGGTCGACTGGTTCAGCGTTTGATGGAAATCGAGACCTATCGCCTGATGTCGTTGCTGGCCTTACCCGTGGCCCGGGAAATCACCCCTTCCCTGAACGACATGGACCAGCAGCTTGCCCGCATTACCCAGTCTCTGGCGGACAACGAGAGCCTGGATGAACAGCAGATTCTGGCCGAACTGACCAACATCGCAGCCCGAATCGAAGCCTACCGTGCCCATACCACCTTCCGGTTCTCGGCGACCCGGGCCTATCACCGGCTGGTGCTGACCCGGCTGGAGGAACTACGGGAAGACGAAGTCTCCGGCCACCTGACCATCACTGAATTCATGACCCGGCGCCTGACCCCGGCGGTAAAAACCTGCGAAGCCGTCAACGAACGCCTGGAAGATCTGTCACGCCGGGTCGACCGGGCCTCTGAAATGATGCGCACCCGGGTTGAGCTGGCCATCCAGAGCCAGAACCAGCAACTGCTCAGTTCCATGGACCGCCGTTCCCGCATCCAGCTGATGATGCAGCATACCGTGGAAGGCTTCTCTGTGGTGGCCATCTCCTATTACCTGATTGGCCTGTTGAAACTTGGGCTGGACGCCCTGAAGGGTACCGGGCTACCGATCAACGAATCACTGGTGACAGCCCTGGCCATACCGGTAGTGATGGTGCTGGTGTTCATCGGCATCCGCATCATCCACCATCGTTTCATCCGCATGGCACGCCGGCAGTAGCGGTTCAGCAGAAGCGCGGATCCCCGGCGAACTGGCGATAGAACTGCTGGGCAGTGCGGCCATTGCGCACGCCCTTGCCGGTGGCAAAGCGCACCGCCTCCAGGTGCAGAGCTTCACGGTCCTGTACCTGGGGAAACAGCAGATCCACCGCCTGCAGATAGACATCCTGCGAAAACGGGTAGAACGACAACTGAAGACCGAACCTGTCGGCCAGCGACACCTGCTCCTCAATAGCCTCGGCCGGATGCAGTTCGCCATCCCGGACTTCGCTTTTGAGGTTGTCGCTCATGAATTCCGGCATCAAGTGGCGCCGATTAGACGTGGCATACACCCGCACATTCTCCGGCGGCAGCTCCAGTGAGCCTTCCAGCACGCTTTTCAGTGCCTTGTACCCGGATTCCCCCACATCGAACGACAGGTCATCGCAATAGATCACAAACCGGAACGGCAGATCGCAGATGTCGTCGACAATTTCAGGCAGATTGACCAGGTCGTCCTTGTCCACCTCGATCATGCGCAAGCCCTGATCGCAATAGCGGTTCAGAAGGGCCTTGATCAGCGAAGATTTGCCCGTCCCCCGCGATCCCCAGAGCAGCGCATTATTGGAGGGCTCACCCGCCAGAAAACGTTCGGTGTTCCTTGCCAACGCCTGCTTCTGGTGGTCGATGCCGGTCAGCGCCGGCCACTGCACCGGGTCCAGCCGGCGAATGGCCCGCAAGCCTGAACGATGCCTCCGCCAGACGGCGGCTGGTGTGTGTTGCCAATCAAACGCCTGTTCTGCCATGGGCTGCGGTTCCTCGTTGAAGATTTCACAAAGTCTGTATGAATTCTGGCCAGCTATGGCTGTCAGAGGTTACGATTTGCAACTACACTGTAGCGGTAAGCAACATAGAAGGTTCATTTTGACATTCCCCACGTTTTCAACGCTACAGCGCCCGATCTTAGTCGTCTCCCGGCTATCTTTCATGGCTCTGCTATTGTCGTTGGTTGTTGCCGGGCTCGCCCGGGCAGAGTCCCCTGAGGACAGGCCTCCGGTGATTACCATCGGCGTAGTCGCCGATAACGAACCATACAGTTTTTTCGAGGGACGCACCCCAACGGGATTTTCCATTGACGTCCTGCGAGAAGTCGCTCGTAACGCCAACCTGACCTTCGATTTCCGGGCCGGCAGCTGGCCAGACATTTACGCGGCATTCCTGCGGGGCGATCTGGACGCCATTGATGGTATTTCCTGGCGCCCGGAGCGGGCTGAAAAGATCCTGTTTACCGAACCCTACCATTTTCGCGAAGTCTACCTGATGCGCGACAGCGCTCGTTACCTGCCACCAATCCAGAATCTGAAGGACCTGGCAAGCCTGGAGATCGGGGTGGTGGAGAACATATACTACCTGGATCGGCTGCAGGAAGAAGACCTCACCATACAGACCTACGACACCCTGCCCAGCCTGGTGCGCGCCCTGGCTTTTGGCTGGGTGGATGTGGCCGTTGGCCCACGACTGACTATGGAGTACCTGGCTAACCGGGCCGGCTTCCGATTTCTGGAAATGGTCGGCCCTGCACCCTTGAACCAGTTATCACGGGAGGACTTTCGAATTGGCGTCAGAGTTGGCGATCAGGCTCTGCTCGACCGATTGCAGGCAGGGCTAAGTGCCATTCCGGCAAGCTACCTGAGCAACCTGCGTGAGCGCTGGCAGGAATTCGGTGGCGTTTCCACAGAACGGTCCGCCAAGCTACCGTTAAGTTCGGAACAACTGCAGTTCCTGGCCACCCTCGGACCGGTTCGGGTCGGTTTCATGGATGATTATGCCCCCTTCAGCTTTACTGACGGTGGCCGAACCCTGGGCCTGAGCGTGGACGTTATGAACCGTCTGGCCGATCTCACCGGCCTGCAGATTATTCCGGTACGCGGCCAGTGGGACGAGCTGATTCCAATGCTGCAGAACGGCGACATCGACATCATGGCAAACATGTCCTATCGCCCGGAACGGGAAGCCTTTGCTCGATTCACCGAGCCTTATCACACTATCCCCAATGTCATATTTACCCGCAGTGACGGCTTGGACTACGCCCGGCTGGAAGACCTGAGAAACTACCGCCTGGCCATCGGTGCCGGCATCTATTACGAAGAAGCCGTCAAAGAGATTCTGGGCACAAAAAATCTGCTCACCTTCAGCACCCAGGAGCCTATGTTCCAAGCGTTGGCCAAGGGCGACGTGGATGTGGTGATCAATGCCCTGCATTCGGGCAATTACTGGATACATGAACTTGGCATCAGCGGCGTACGTATTGCCGGCGAACTGGTACTTCCCGGTTTCACCGGAGAGGACCTGCGCTTCGGCATCCGGCCGACCCTGTCGCCCCTGGCAGATATCCTGAACCAGGCTCTGGCGTCCATCTCACCCACCGAACAGAGAACCATCGAAACCCGCTGGCTCGGCGCCACGGCCCGCCGGGCAGATCAACCGAGTGGCCGAATTGAGTGGAACGAAACGGAATCCGACTGGCTGCGACAGCATAATCGCAGAGTCCGTATTTGTGTCGATCCGGACTGGAGCCCACTGGAAGCCGTCGAGAATGGCCAGCATGTTGGACTCTCAGCCCAGGTACTGGAGCTGTTCCGGGAACGGGGTGACCTCAATTTCCAACTGGTGCCAACCGACAGCCGGCGGGAATCCATTGACGCCGCCCGCGACCGCCGCTGTGACATGTTCCCTCTGGCTATGGAAACCCCGGAACGCACCAGCTATATGAGCTTCACCACACCCTACCTTGAAGTGCCTAATGTCATCATGGGGCGTATTGAGGCACCGTTTATAGAACGGCTGAGTGATATGGGAGACAGGCCCGTTGGCGTGGTCGACGGCTACGCGTTTGCCGAGCTCCTCAAGCAACGTTACCCCTCGCTGCAGCTCGTTCCGGTTGGCTCCGAGCAAGAAGGGTTACGGCAGCTGCAAAACGGCAAACTGGCCGGCTACATCACCACGCTGGCGACCGCCAGTTATTACATGCAGTCACTCGGCCTGGCTGACCTGAAAGTGATCGGCCGGGTTCCTGCCGACTGGTCTCTGGCCATTGCTACTCGAAATGACGAGCCTATACTGCACAACATCATGCAGCGGCTGGTTTCCAGCCTCACTCGCGAGGAGAGGGAAAACCTGGAGAGTACCTGGCGTAATCTCCGGATTGAGGAACGGGTTGATTACACCCGTTTCTGGCAGATTCTGATTGCCGGCCTTGTGATAACGGCTCTGCTGGTGTACTGGAATCGCAAGCTCGGCCGCCTGAACCGGGAGCTGGCCGAGGCCAACGAAGCATTATCACGGCTGAGCGTAACCGACAATCTCACTCAACTGGGTAATCGCAGCTATTTCGACCGCGAGTTTCCCCGCAGCTTCCAGTGGTGCCAGCGCCATAAAACCGGATTCGCGGTTGCCATGGTAGATGCCGACCACTTCAAGAAAATCAACGACACCTGGGGCCATGAAGCCGGTGACCAGTGCCTTCAGGCACTGGCTGATGTGATGCGGGAGCACTTCCGCCGGGAAACCGACCGGTTGTCGCGTTTTGGTGGTGAGGAATTCATAATTTTCACCAGTTACGAAGACGCATCCGATATCATGGACCGACTGGAACGTTTCCGGACAGCGGTTGCCAACCGGCAGTGCGATACCTGCCAGGGTAGCCCGATCGAACTGACGGTCAGTATTGGCCTCGCCTATGGCGTGCCCGAGCCGACCGGCTCACCGTCAGAGTATCTGAGGCAGGCCGATCAGGCGCTCTACGCCGCCAAGGGCAATGGTCGAAACCGCCTGGAAGCAAGACAGACCGGACGCAAGACATAAGGAACAGGAGCAGAACATGGCACGTATCTATAACGACAATTCCCTTTCCATCGGCAACACACCGCTGGTGAAGCTGAACCGGGTAAACGATGGCGCAACGATCTGGGCCAAGATCGAAGGCCGGAACCCGGCCTACTCGGTCAAATGCCGGATTGGTTCCGCCATGATCTGGGATGCCGAAAAACGCGGTACCCTGAAACCCGGCATGACTATTGTCGAGCCCACCAGTGGTAACACTGGCATTGCCCTGGCCTATGTTGCCGCTGCCCGCGGTTACAAGCTGATTCTTACCATGCCGGCCTCCATGAGCCTGGAGCGGCGTAAGGTTCTCAAGGCCCTGGGAGCCGAACTGGTACTCACCGAACCCGCCAAGGGTATGCCGGGCGCCATCGCCAAGGCCGAGGAGATTTTTGCCTCCGACCCGGACAACCACTTCCTGCCGCAGCAATTCCAGAATCCCGCTAACCCGAAGATTCACGAGGACACCACCGGCCCGGAAATCTGGGACGATACCGACGGTGAAGTGGATATCTTTGTTGCCGGCGTTGGTACCGGCGGCACGCTGACCGGCGTATCCCGATACATCAAGCAAACCCGGGGCAAAAGTATTACCACCGTGGCGGTGGAGCCAGCGGATTCACCGGTCATTGCCCAGACACTGCGGGGCGACGAGATCAAACCCTCCCCGCACAAGATTCAGGGTCTCGGTGCCGGCTTTGTACCCAAGAACCTAGACCAAGACCTGGTCGATCAGGTAGAGGCCGTGTCCAACGAGGACGCCATGGCCATGGCCCATCGCCTGATGCGGGAAGAGGGCATTCTGTGCGGTATTTCCTGCGGGGCTGCGGTGGTGGCCGCGATTCGGGTCAGCAAACAGCCGGAACACCAGGGCAAAAACATTGTGGTGGTATTGCCCGATTCGGCCGAGCGTTACCTCTCGTCGGCCCTGTTTGCCGATACCTTTGGCGAGCTTGAGAATCAGCAGTAATTCTCACCGTGCCTGAAAACAAAAAAGCGCAGCCTCTAAGGGCTGCGCTTTTTTTAACGACGCCAGTGTCAGAACTGGAATTTCAGACCAACCCGACCGGTATCGAAATCCGGACCGTCGTTGGTTACCTGGCCGTTGAAGTCGTCTTCATCGATGTCCACATTGTAGCGGTTGTACTCAGCAAACGCCGTCAGCTGTTCGGTTACCCGGAAGTCGACACCGGCACCGACAAACGGATTCACCTCATCGTAGGTTTCGTCCTCATCGAAGGCTTCAACATCAAACGCGGAAGCAAACGCACCGGCCTTGCCATAAACGCCAAAGCTGTCGGTCAGTGGCAGGCGACCGATGGCACTCAGGCCCGCGCCTTTAAGCTTACCTTCCACGTCATCATCGCCGAAATTGCCAAAATCGATGTATTCGGCTTCAAGGGCAAAGAATTCGTTGAACTGATAGCCCAGAGCCGCGCCAAGCAGATCGTTCTCGTCCTCGAATTCGCCACCGTGGGCCTTGTATCCCCCGTAACTACCACTGATGTACGGTCCTGACTTGTCGCGGCTGACATTATCCTGAGCCCAGACAGCAGGGGCAGTGAAGACGGCAGCAGTCAGAACAGTTGCACACGCAAATCCAGCTTTGTAGCTCATAACGCGTTTTCCTCTGTGGTTGGGTTTTCCATTCGTCGAAACGATCAATCGGAAATCCTGTTTCCCGATTGCGTAAAACCAGCCTACAGAAGAATTCAGGGGTACCGGGTTAAAACCGGACTAAGATTTATTCACATTCCTGTCATCTCGTTCCCGCAGATAACCGTCGGTAATCCGCGTCACGGCCGCTCCCGCCATCGCCACACTGCCATAACTCAGCCGGGAAATGCCGTGGTGCCATACCCGAACCACTCTCGCCCCGGGCCGGGTAACCGGCACAGTTTCCAGTATCCGAAAGCTTTCTTCGGCCACCGACAAATGAACCCGCTGCAGCTTCACCGCGCTGTGTTGCATCCCGTGAGCGAGAAGATCTACCAGAGCCGCCAGCTCCTGACCGTTACGATAAATCGGCCGGCCAGTGTTGAAACGCAGTTTCAGGGCGCTGGCATCGCCAAGCTGTTCCGCCAGGTAGCTCCCATAGTGGTAACCCGGTCGCGAGGGAAAATCCCATACCGACTCCAGTTCCATGAGGCCGTGGATCGACAGGCACAGGGTACGGCCGGGCACCTCGGGTTCCGGTTTCTCTACCTGCAGCTCTGTATCTCCGGCAAATACGGACATAGGAACGGCAAGACCATTGCCACGATGCTCCAGCCAGTCGCCAAGAAAACCACTGGCGATGGCCGCTACCTGTTGCTGGATTCGCCCGGTTGAGACCTGAGGTGCCATCATCATTCTCCTGTTGATAACTCCAGTGTACGCCTGCCAGGGACAATGGCTATGGCGATAATCGGGCCAGAATACGGCTCACGGGCGAATGGCTGCCAACGCTTCGGCTCAAGGAAGTTTAATCTGCCGGCAAGGGCGACAGAGAGGGAATCCTGATACGCTTTCGAACCGTATTTGTCGTTTAACCGGGAAAATACAAGGAAGCATCCAATGCGATCTGCTGTTCTCTTACTCACTCTGACAAGCCTGATTTTCTCCGCGCTTCCGGCATCGGCCGAAAGCACAGAAGAGGCCACACCGGAACCCGAGGTTATGGGGTTCGTGGAATGGGTGGTAATGGGCGAAACCGGCATACGCCTGAAAGCCCGTCTCGACACCGGTGCCAAGACCTCCTCACTGCATGCGGTCAATGTTGAACCGTTCGAGAAGGACAATGAAGAGTGGGTCCGGTTCCAACTTCCACTGGGCGACCACAAAGACCAGCCCAGTGAAGGGGATATTGATCACGAAGAAGTGATTCTCGAATTCGAACGGCCGGTATACCGGACCGTTCTGATCAAGCGCAAGGGCGCGCCGTCACAACGCCGATACGTGATAAAAATGGACTTCTGTATTGGCGGCAAAACCCATGAAACCCAGTTTTCACTGACGGATCGGGGCAAGTTCTCTTATCCGGTGCTGCTGGGCCGTCGCTTCATGCGCGATGACAACATCCTGATCGACTCAGGCCGCAGCTTTATCGTTGAAAACGAGTGTGAATACAGCACCCTCGAGGAACTCGCCGAGAGTAAGAAGGCGCTGGCAGGCTGAACTATTCGATACTCTCCGGTTCGTCATTACGAATTCTTAGAAAGCTGGCGAACCGGGGTAAGCCTGTAGCCGTGAGGCCGCGATAGCGGAACGTAACCCGGGCGCCAATAGCAGGCGGATTGTGCCGCTCCTCATCGGTGAACCCGGTACCAAGCCGGAACCGGCGGCCACTCTCCAGCTCCACCTCCAGTGCCCCCAATAATCCCTCATACTTGCCCTGACCGGGAAGATGAGCAACCACCCTGGCTTCCGCATCCTGATGGCTTTTCACCTTGAGCAGGTCATCTGAACGGCCCGCCTGATACCAACTTTTCCGGCGTTTCAGCATCAGTCCTTCACCACCGGCTGCTACCGTTTGCTGAAGCCGGGCCATCAGCTCCTCGTGGCTGGCAATCACCCGCTGCTCCACCAGCACCAGATAACGGGAATCCGCCGCTGCCAAGAGTTTCTGCAACCGTCTATAGCGCTGCTCGAAAGGCACATCCGCCTCGGGCAAGTCAAAGACATGGAAGCGCACCTGACGCCATTCTTGGTCTACTGGCTGAACTTTGCGGACTACGCCAGACAGTTCCGCAAAACGGCCACGACCGCTCCAGAGTTCGCCATCCAGGGGGTGAGCGGGAAACTGACGGGTAAACCAGGCCGGTGCGCTATACCTGTACCCGCCCCGAGACCAGAGCGTCTCGCCATCCCAGAATGCCCGGACACCGTCCAGCTTTTCACTGACCCAGTAGTCTTCCAGGTTGACCCCGGGATGGTAGACATTGGCGAGCGGAAGAGCCGGCGGCCGGGCACTGGCATGCCCAAACGCTGAAAGGAAGATTGATACAACAATAAAACTGAATGCCAGAGGCATCGCCCTGACACGGGTGGTATTGCAGAGTGGCATAGTCCTTTGCCCTGTTACGTCCCTGTTTACAGAATTCCGATATTGCGGCCCTTAAGCCGTTACATACTTCAGCAGCTCTACCACCTGTTCCGGCGTTTGAGCCCATGCCATGGCGGCGGCGTCCACTTCCTTGAGCGGATGCACAATGTCTTCGTCATGCAGGGTAATGTATGGCGTACCCATCGCCGCACAATAACCGGCGTCGAAGGCCGCGTTCCACTGCTTGTACTTGTCACCAAAGCGGATCACCGCCAGATCACACTGCTCAAGCAGGGTTTTGGTGCGGATGGCGTTTACCTTGGACGACTGGTGGTCACGCCAGAAATTGTTTTCCGGCTTGCCCAGGAAGTCACCTGCGGCATCACTGGATTCGTGATCGGTATTGGCAAACGTGAACTCTACCGGCAGGCCGGCCGCCTCGGCACCCGCAGCAATCTGCTCGCGCCAGTCGGTGTGGATTTCGCCAGAAAGGTATACGGTCCAGATCATGTTGGGCTCCTTACGCCAGTTTAAAGCCGGCCAGTCTAACCTACGGGCCGGTTTTAATGTAGGCGCCTGGACGACCACCGCACCCGGGTGTACTCAAGCCAGTGACATTACTGTCGGCCACATGCAGACTTTTCCTACAAAAATATGACCCATCTTCCTACACACTATTTCTGCCATTCCGGTACATTCGGCCGCCCCAAGAACCCATCTGGAGTATCGAATGGACGCCCCGGCAATCTCACGGACAGAGAAACTGCTCTCTGCTGTTCTGAATAATCTGAAAAAATATCTGTTGGCCATCGCAAGCTCGCTGTTCGCGGTCTTCCTGGCCATGTCTTCCTTTTTTACCACAGAGCTGGGCTACACCTATGTGGTTCAGGACACCCTGTTTGGCACCATCCGCGTGTTCACCGAGCCCGGCCTGCACTTCAAGGTGCCGTTCTTCTCAAACGTTTATACCTACAACCAGGCCATGACCCTGAGTTTCGGTAACCAGGAGAGCGGTGAAAAGATCAAATCCACCCGCCAGCTGGGCGAAGTGGAAGTGCAGTTCGCTGACACCTACACCGCCCGGATTCCGGCCACTTTCCGGTTCCGACTGTCAGCAGATCCCGAAAAGATTGTGGCTATGCATCGTGAGTTCCGCAGCTACGACAACCTGATCGATTCCCTGCTGATCAAGAACGCCAAAAACGTGACCGTAGTGACCGCTACCCAGTACACCGGCGAAGAGTTCTTCCAGGGTGGTCTGAACAAGTTCAAGGTTCAACTGGAAGACCAGTTGCAGAATGGCCTTTACGAAACCGAGCGACAGCAGGTGGAAGTGGAGCAGACCGACCTGGCTGCCGTATCTTCAACCAATGACGACGGCGACCGGCTGGAGCGGAAAGTGCAGCTGGTCTGGAAGAACATCATCCTGCAGGACAGCGCCGGCCAAGCCAAGCGCATTGCCAACCCGCTGGATGCTTATGGGATTCAGGTACGCCAGGTGACCATTGGTCGTCCGCTGCCCGAGAAGCGACTGGATGAGCTGCTGGTGAAAAAGAAGGACCTGGTCGCCAAGCGGATTACCGCGATCCAGGCCCAGGAAACCGCCCGCGCCGAAGCCAAAACCGCGCAGCTGGAAAAAGAGATCGAGAAGGCCCGGGCCATCCAGGACGCCCAGCGCAGCAAAGAACTGGCCATTATTTCCAAGCAGAAAGAAGTGGAAATGGAGCGCCAGCAGGCGGAACTGGAGACCGTCCGCAAAGAGAAAGAAAAGGCCGTAGCCGTGCTGGAGAAACAGAAGCAGCTGGAAATCTCGGTTGCTGAGAGAGACATCCAGAAAGCCAATGCCGAAGCCGCCACCTACGCTGCAAAAGCCATTCGTGAGCAAGGCCTGGCGGAAGCCGAAGTCGCCAAGGCACACCTGCTGGCCAAACAGGCCGCCCGGGATATCTATATGGCCGAAATCCAGCGCGATATCGCCCAGGTAATGTACCCGGCCCTGAAGGACGTAACCATCGACATGCCGGACTACTATGTCGGAGCCGACGCAGGCGCCAGCCCGGTCAGTAGCCTGGAAGTGTTTACCAGCCTCGGGGCCATGGAGCAGTTGCGCCGGGCGAACATTCCAACTGCCCCCAGATAATCTGCAGACGGCTGAGACCAGAACCATTGGCTGCCTCTTTGGGACACCCTTGCCGACTCCACAGCCAAGTGTTGGCAAGGGTTCTGACGACAAGCGTCGATTTTGATAAGCTTCCCCCTTATCAAACAAGGATGCATTGATTCCCAAGGAAACGGAGATTCCTGAATGAAGCTTGTCAGAGCGTTATGCCTGCTATCGCTCATGCTCTCCTGGAGCCCTCTGGCTACCAGCCAAGCCCCCTACCTCATGGCAAAGAACGGCCAGATTGATGACCTGAAGCTCTGGGTGCGGCTTCAAGGCAATCATGTTGATCCAGAGCATACTCGCTGGGCCGTCTTTGCCAACACCGCAGCAGAGCGCGGACATATAGAAACTCTGAAGTATATTCGCGATCTCGGGGTCGATCTTGGCCAGTTCAATAACCTGAACAACCTCGGAGAAAGCACACTTCACTCAGCCTCATCATCCAATCAGGTTAACGTTGTTCGTTGGCTACTGGCATCAGGTATCGATCCAAACCTTCAAAAGACGGTCAACCATTCAACCGCTCTTCATAAGGCCGCTCGGTATGGTGCTTCAGAAACTGTCACCATCCTGTTGGAAGCAGGAGCCGACCCGCTTATCAACTCGCGATCCGGTACCGCATTTGAATTGGCTGATAACGTCCATATCCTGCACACTCTGATGACCCACTGGCAAAAACAAGGGGATGGCATGCCGCCGCCTGGGATTTCTCCAGCGGCCTGGTGGTCATTCATCGGTCAGCCTGACCGGGTCCCGAATGACCTCCTGAGACAGGACCTCCATCAGACCAACTGTAATGCCCTGCATTGGGCAGCTGCATCGGGCCACTTACCCACACTGAGAAAACTGCTCCAACTAGCCCCCCGGGCGACTCTAACGAGCCATTGCTTTCAGAAATGGACCCCGCTGAAAATCGCCATTCTGTTCAACCAATCGGAGGCCGTTGGCGAGCTCCTGAATCACTGGCAGTCCGTCGACGTGCAAGATGTCAGACTTGCCGTAAAGTATGGTTCCGCGAAGATCGCAAGAGTGCTTTATGACTCCTTGCAGGAAGAGAAAGAGGATCTGGCGATTTATCCCCGAGACGGCAATGCTGTCTTGATCAATTATGATCCTGAGGATCTTGCCTATCTGGTCAAACAGCGAGTGATCAGTCCTGCCTGGTTGCTACAACAGATAGGTAACCACGGCAACCAGATGATCGAGCTTATTCCACTGGTGGTATCACAGGGAGTTCCTATCACTCAGGTTCTGCGCACGGGTCTGCAACTGGACAACACCTACCTCGTGGAGTGGGCTGTAAAACAGAACCCGCCATTGCAGCAGATCGACAGCAGTGTGTCATCCCCGTTTATGGTTGCAGCAGAAGCTGGAAACACCCTCCTTGCCAAACAATTATGGCACCCGGATGCCATATTGGGCGACGACAATTACTACGAACGGCTGGATTACTTCGCAGCAGCGGGATGGACAGAGAAGGTTCTGTCGTTTACTCATCGACGCGCAGACCTGCTGTCCTATGCCCTTATGGAAGCTGTTCGCTATGACAATGTTGATTTAATGATGGACCTTGTGAAAGCGGGCGCCAGAGCTCCACGCCGCCGGTGCAGTTCTGCTTTTCACGTGGCAACCCAGCAGAACTCATTACCGGCTGTTGCCTTGCTCGCCAAAACCCACGCCGATAACAAAGAGTGCCTGTCAGACGCTCTGCTCAGTGTTGTTGAAAGTGGCAGAGTAGATCTCCTGAGCCCGTTGCTGGAGTTCGGAGCCAACCCTAATGGTAAAGGGGATGGTTATTACAATGCCGTCGTTAGAGCGGTGCGGGATGAAAAACTCGTTGTTCTCATGGCCCTTCTGCAAGCCGGCGCCGATCCCGCCGTCGTTGATGAACCCGAGGGCACGATTCTCGAGCTTGCGCAAAAAGCTCTGGATAATTTGCCCGATTCTATACCTGCAGTCTCTGAGCCTGAGACTGAGCCTTCGTCTTTGTTAACGGCCTTAAAAAATAACGATCTTGAAACACTGCACGAGTTGATCCTGCAAGGGGCCAGTCTTACCCAAACCAACGATCAAGGCGAAACTCCCGCCCACATTGCGATACGGGCAGGGCAATTTGAAGCCGCATCCTTACTGCTGAACTACAAGGTGCTGCACAAAGCAGATAAACGAGGCCGAACCCCTTTTCATCTCATTGGCGCCTACGGCTCGCCTGAACTGGCAGCCCGAGCCATAGAGCTGAGCAAGGGCGTTCACCCGGACGACAAAGCCGGAAAATTCCCTCTGGATTACGCTGCTCGCATAAACGAGCCTGTCGCGCTGCTTCTCGCCAAAGCCGATGCCCGCCATGCCGACAACCTTGCAACTCTCGCTGCAATTTACGGCCAGGAAAGGCTGATGAGCTACCTGAGCAGAGAGTTTGCAGCGTTGGATTCCGGGCACTATGAAGAAAAGCCCGAAGCCGCCTATTTTATGGTCGCCCTCGCACAACAAAACCGTGATTGGTACGAGATGCTTCTGGATCAGTCCCTTGACCCAAACGATACCTTTGCCGGGGAGCCTTTGCTATCCATGGCCGCAAGGTACAACAACCTCCCAGCGTTTGAGTCACTGCTCCAGAAGGGTGCAGTGTTTCGGCCGAGCCTGTTTATGCGTAAGTACAGCGCGACCTACCAATTTGCACTGCTGTCCCAGAAGCCGGAACTGGCTGAAACGCTGCTCAATTCCATGGATTCAGGTAAAAGAGCCGAGTTCCTTATCGCCAGCCTGGAGCCTCTTTCGCAGGCTATGCCTGAAGAGCAGCTGGTTTCATGGCTCAAACAGCAAGGACGCGCGGCTCTGGAAGAACCCTTGGCAGATGTGTTGAACCCGCTCATTCGTTCGGGAAAAAACCTGTCTTTGATCAACGCGTTGGTTCGCAGCGGCGCGGATCTTGGCGACAAAGATTATTCCGGCTCATCACCGGTTCAGGAGGCAACAGAGGTTCTTGGGGAAGACATCGAGTGGGGGCACCGTATCGCTCTTGTCCGCCTGCTCCAGCAAGCCCAACAAAACAGGCAGACTTCCCCGCTTCTGGACCGCCTGCGCCGACTGTTCACGAATACCGACGAACCCACACCCCCTGTCTGGAGATACCTTCAGGAAGGTTACAGCGTGTTGGCAACTGTTGATCGAGAAAAGCTCCCCGAAGAGGACCCCGTTAGCAGACTGACACTTCTGGATGCAGCGGTCCTCCAGAACGACACTGAGGCTATTGAATCCCTGCTGAAAAACGGTGCCACAGTGACACCACAAACTCTCCATATCGCGGCACACACTGGCAAGGTTGAGGCACTTCGGGCCCTCCATCCCGCGATATACGACCTTAATGCCCGGGATTTCAGAGGGAATACCCCTCTCATGACCGCCGTCAAAGCCGACCGGGAAGACATGGTGGAAGCCATGCTCTCAATGGGAGCAAGGCCAAATGTCTACAACCAGGACTATCGATTCCCGCTAAAACTCGCTGTGTTCAATAAATCAGAATCTGTGGTTAAACAGCTACTGAACCACGGCGCCCACCCCGATGGGTTCAGCGAGCAGATGTCATCCAACGCGTTGCGCGACGCGGTTGTTAGTGGAGATCTTGAGATAGTCAAAATGCTTGTCAACGCGGGAGCGAGTGAAGACCCGCTCTTCGGCGCACCTCCCTACAGCGTACTCCCGGCTGCATACAAATTCGCCCCCAAAGATATTGTTCTCTATCTGGAGGATACCTTTGAGCACACGACGGAACAGCAGCAGAGTGAACTCGATCTGGCCTGGGAGCATGGTAGTGAATGGGCGAGAGGGCACTTATTGCAGCGTGGGGTTGCGTTCTAGCCTGCTGGGAAAACTCGAGACCGCTTTCCCGTGGCATCGGCAGACTGGTAAAAACCTTTTTCGGCCTTGGGAATCTGGTGGTTGGTAAACCGCAGGGCCGATTGGTATCTGTGGCATTCCGGCGTTATGACACCCTGCGGCACAAGAAGCTGGCCCTCTGGCTGTATACGTCAGTTTCGGGTCAGCCCGGTATCAACCAAGCATGACAACCAGTAAGAACAAAAAGGCCATGAAGCCAACGCAGATACCTATCACGGCACCTGGGCTATCAAGATCTTTACCCGACGCAGACTTCCTCCGGGGCTTGAAGGGTATGACTGTCATCGAAACAGTAATCGACATGAGGGATGGCCCCTTGCTTGGCGGCAACTTTTTCGCTCCCCGCTCTACCCAATGAGCGAAGCTAAAGGGGGCGTGCCGAGAAAACTGTCGGCACGGTCCAGCCCGGTTCTATTCAGTTCCTTGGCCTGATTACTTTGTTCAGGGACGACACCAGAGTGACAAGCATAGGAGCCGTAATAACTCGGCCAGGTGGAACCCGCGAGTTTGCTGCGGCCTTTGAATCCAGCCTCAAAGACATTAACCCCATCCAGGGGTGCGTGTGGGCTCATATCCATATGATTCTTCTTGCTCAAAATGGTGTTCAGGCTCGGAAACGACCTTTTCCTCGCTTCTGTTGTTGCTTCTCCTCACGACCCGCTTGCCATTCAGAGACTGGCCCCATCTGGGTAAACTTCAGGCCACGTTCATAAGCGCGTGCGAGTTGTTGATTCAGGTTCTGCAGTGCCTCAGACGGTTTGGCCCATTGCTCTTTTGGCAAAGGCGCGGACCAGGCTTTCAGCTCCTCGGGCAGGCTCTTCAGGGCCAGGGTGTTGATGCGGCGTTCGGTGATGATATGGGCCAGGTATCGCTGGAAGAACCAGTCGCCCACTTTCTTGCCCAGCCAGGGCAACAAGGACATCTCTTTGCAGGCTTGTCTGCACTTGGCTTTGTAGTGGGCCAGGGTTTCGTCCTCTTTCGGATCCGGGCAAGCCTCGGGACCGTTTTCCATAAACTGGCGAATACACTCCCATTGGGCCAGGCCGGAGGTTTCATGACCGACGTTGATGCTGGCAGCAGCCAGGGCCGATTCCGGGTCGTCTGGTTTCGGAATCGCCAGGGTGAGAACCGTGTGGGTAGCCATCAGGCTGGGGCCGATGTCCTGGCGGGTTTCGATGTAGGCGACCAGTTTCTCCCACGGGTAAATTTCGTAGACGATTTTGGGGTCGTGTTTTTTCTTCAGGCGGAGGGCGAAGAAGAAATAGGTGCCGATCAGGAGAGTCTCCACGCCTAAAATACTCAGCCCCCAAGTTACCAACATGCTCCGATATTCATCAGACGCGTTTTCCTGAGTTACAGCAGAAAATAGAAAACCGATGGTGAGAATTACCACAATGTACGCGATCAAGACCGTATTTATACTCCAAAAAAGCGGCTTGTAGACTTCTCGTCCGGTCAAACGTGGTATGGCAACCTCCCGGCGTTGTCGGTTCAGTCTAACGGGCGGCGATTCTTTTACTGCCTTAATGCCCAGGAAATGCACGTACAGCCCCCAGGGCAAAGAAATAAGAAGGTTTCCTACAAGCATGAGCAATGGTGCCTCCCAAGCCCAGTCGCTATGCTGGTTTTGCCCTACTAGGAACATAAAACCGAAACCCATAAAGCCGATCGAAAGTATGCCCAAACTCAGAAACATCAACGCAAACTCGGCGCTAAACAAAAGGTTTCCACCTTGCAAGTCCAGCCACCCTTCAGTTCTTCGCCTAATCCAAGCGTTGACGTCCACCGCCCGCTCCCCCGTATCTACCGGCTCGGGACTCAGAGCCAGTAAGCGGCCGTCCTTGGTTGTGCGGCGCACACCGACTTCCCAGGTGGATTCAGCCGATGGATGAGATGACGAAGTATCGTTGGTGTTGTTCAGATTGGTCATTCCATTAACCGTATATTATTTGGTCTTTTGCATTTAGTAACGAGACCAAACTGTCGACCTCACCCCACAGGCATTGAGAGAAGCACATGCTTTCAAGCATCTCCAAGATTGGTCGGGAGGGCTTCCTGCTCGCTCAGGACGCATAACTCAGCTTTTCCGCCATCAGGTCTGGCCTGCGCGTTGTATCGATGATGGAGACATCGGTAAACATGTCGTCCACTTTCTGCTTGAAGGTTTTATCATCCATATCCCGCCAGTAACGCGCCGGACGGCCCGTTGCCTGATCATGCTTTGCGGTGGTCGGGTCAAGGTGTCGATACTGCTCCAGCATGGGCAGTTCCGGCAGCGGCCTGGTGATATCCATGTAATTCTGGATGAAATCCCAGTAGGCGTAACACATGGTGGGACTGCCATGGGCGCCGAGAAGATCGCCAACGGTAACGTCCAGCTTGCTGTATCGGTGAGAGAGCACCAGATCAAACAAACTACCGAAACGGTCCACCCTCGCACAGCACCAGGCATCGAACTCGTAGAAAGGTTTTTCAACCACTACCGGAGGCTTTCTGGGAAGAAAAGGAAACTTTTTCGGGTATTGCCAGACCTTGATCATGCCGGTGCGACGGTTGAATTCCCATTCGGGGCCTCGGCCATTCCGGAAAAGCCACTTCGGGAAGAAGCGGAAGGCGAGATCTGCGATCAAAATGAGAATCCAGCCGCCTCCAAGAAAAATCAAATAGGGCAAGGCTTCATTTAGAGAATATTCCAACCAACTCTTTTCTCTCTCCTCGAAAAGAGTCATCAAGAGCAACATGAAAAAGGCTAATGGCGAAACAACATAAGACCAAAATTTACCGATAACACTCATTATGTCAAAGAATCGGCCCTGGAAAGCTAATGGTGCGTGCCGAAAGCACCCATGACTGTTTTCAACCTGAAGGTCATAGTCCTCAACACGATCCGTTCGCTTTTCTAGCCTCCGTAGCTTCTTGGGTGGATCGTCGGACAAAAAGCCAGGGGGCATAACGTCTCTGGTATTCCCCCAAGGCAACCGCAAACTGGCGGAACGATCCAGCCCCGTTCGATTCAGCTCTTTGGTCTGATTACTTTGGTCAGGAATTGCATCAGATTGATATGCACATGGTCCATAGTAAGGGTCAAAATTGCCTTCGCGGCGACACTTATTCGGCATATTCGTGAACTCTTTGACTGTACCAAAATGGCTAATTGTCACGCGCAAAATTGGGTCTACTATACTTTTCGTCCCCTGTATCAAAAACGAGAGCGTATGGTTGCGGACAGGCGTCTACTCAAAGACACCACCAGAGAAAGGCAGGTCGAATACATAAAAACGTACCCGACGCCATTCTCCATCAAACCGGTTGCTCCTGAAGAAACGCAATCAAGCTGTTCTTGGCGCCCTTTTCAATAAAAGACCACGGCAGTTTCAGTGTCTTTTCTTTACCATCCGCCAGATAATCGATGGCAAGGTACTTCTTGTTCGACTGATCCAACCGCACAATATCTCGATAGCGGATCAAATGCAGCGAAGAGATCGGCGCCAGCTTCACTTCCATATAGTCATTGAAACAGGTCACCGCCGAGCGAGACGAATTCCAGATACCCACACCAATCACGACCAACACAAATCCCAGAGGGTACGCCGGCATTTGACGGATGGTCAGAATAGCCACCATCAAAAAAATGGCGACGCCAATACCACCATACAACTGGGCATTGACTGTGGATTTGGCAACTTTATAAGATTTTTGGACTTCCATGATTACTGCATCTCCTGAAAAAACACTTTACGGCGAGCGTCGTCCAACGCCTGCCGCGCTCCCAGCATTCCGATAACACCAATCGGAAAAAACACCACACACCCAGCGATGTACAGGCCACTACCAACCTTCAAGCTGGCGACATAACTCACCAGTATGCCGGCCGCGTTAAACAGCAGGCCCAGTATCATCACAGCCACCAGAATATCCGGATAGCCTTCGGACAGCAGTGTAAGAAACAGCAGCAGGTGGATGACGACTGATATCCATATCTTTGCATTACTCACTTCAAACTCCTTGTGATAACGATAAGCAACACTTATTGCTGCTCGTTAGCTCCTTGTAACTTGGTCGCTAAAACTCCTTGGCTCTTGACCTTGAACGCTTGTTTAAGCCGAGCCTTCGCTTCCTGGTTGGCCAAAATGTAGGGCAAGGGCCCCAAGGTAAGTAAAAACAGGACAGAATGAAGCACCTTCGCTGGAAATGGCAGTACAGGGAAACTTGACTTAACTCTCCTTTTGAGAAGCCATAATCCATCTTGCAATGGGTCACCCTGCTGATATGTCTTTCCCCAAGGGATAATATCCGAGCTGTTATTAATTTCACGGTTCATGAACATCGAAATAGTTTTCCATACACACAAACCATCAAACATATTGTTAACGCCAAATTCTGCTGTTAAATGGTTCGGATCAGTCAGCGAAACGAACTCGAGTTTACTGTCGGATACACTGAATATGGTCCCAACAAGATAACCAAATTGACTACTCACCCGCACCGCAATACTCGCCCACGAGGCTCCTTCCAGTCTGGGCACATGGGCTTTTATCGAATATATAAATGAGGCTTCTCGATCGACGAAAAGCATAGGTTCGAACCTGAACCTGAATCGTTCGCGTATAAGAAAACCCGAAACCAACACTCCCCAAAGAACTGGAAGCAAAGTAAGAAAAGTCTCAAAAAAACTTGAAGTGAAGAAATACCTGCTTTCAAATGCATCCATAACGAATGCTGCAACAAAAATCCCCAAAACAGTCGAAAATATACCCGCTACACCTATAACAAGCATATACGTATCAGCAGAGTTCCAATTACTGCACAGAACCATCGTGTCCCCCCTGATTGCGCGAACTAATCCTCCACCGTTAATAGGAGGGACGGTAAAAGTTGCACACGTTGCAGGTGCCTCATACCAAGTTTCAATCGCGTTCTGCCTGGCCTGCAAGCCAGGCACGCGCAACACGCTGGCACGTTCCTCCCGAAAGAGATCAAATTCATTACCGGAACCAACCAAAACAGCAATATTCTTATAGAAAACAATATCAAGGCTTTGTGGCTTGGTCTCAAGCAACCATCTACGAGCCATTCCTGGAACAAAAAATTCGAAACCATTCAGCTTGTTAACTACACTTGCCGCAGAGTTACTAAATCGCCAGTCCTTTTCTGCAATCTCAGGATTAGCAACCCGATAGACTTGATAACCAACATCCTCGCTATCAAAAGGCTCTTTACTTACTGCACCATTTATTGACTCCCGCCAAAGAACCCTGGCCAATGAACGGCGCTTTTCTTCGTTTATTCGACAAACCGGTTCGTTATTTGACTTGAATGCTTCAGCCGCGGAATTTTGATACCTCCGGTTCAGCCTCCAAACCAATTGCCGGTATATCGCTCGTGCTGCTCCGAAAAAAACAAATATGGGCACAAAGACAGCAAGCAATTTGTAGATAGCATTCATGGTAAAAATTCTTCAGCTAACTGAGGTTTGGACGTTGTACTGATTCAACTGCACATAAACTAGATCTATCCCAGCACAAGAACGAGCACCAACAGGAAAGCCATAATCCCAAGACAGATGCCAATCACCGCACCGGGATCATCCGGATCTTTTTCAGTTGCAGGCATAACCCTGGACTGATCCCACAGAAACGCCTTCAAATCGGAAATGAGTTGCGTGTTAGAGGTTCGAATACCTGTGTACCACTCGTCAGGGAACTCGATGGCCGTCTGCGGCACCACAATGGGCCCGCACATCGAGCCAAAATGAACGGCTCCATTCAACAGCAGACTGTCTCGGCGCAGTGTTCCCCTTGGCAGCTCTGCCGCTGACACTTGCAGGTCTTCCAGTGCTTCAACCACATAACCTTCGGGTAGCTCACCATGCACCAGCACAGGCAACGGTTGTTCGCCGCAAGGCATAGAAGCCAGTGCCGGGAACCGGGTATCGTCCAGGGGAGGATGAAAGATCCGGTCCAGATTATCCGGGCGAAAAGGCCTTAGCCCCGCAAACTGCCCGGGAATCAGCGACACTCGCGAACCAGGCTCTCGCCCCTTCCAGAATAACGTCCAGGCGATGGCCCGAACTATTTTCAAACGCAGAGATTCCGGAACTTCATGACGTCCGGGCGATTCTGGCAACCAGACCTCGTCCGAATAGTCCGTCACTGCCAAGCCATCGCCGCCCAGCCACAGGCACCACTCTGGGTGATCATCAAACACAATGCAGAATTTACGGCCCTCGACTCTATCCAGCTCGTCATCTCCGGGCTCTTCCAGTTCGGCGAAAACCTGACCTTTGCTAACGTCCAGATGAAGCCGGCGTGCATCGGGCATGATCTCATTGTTTATCGCCCGCTCAAGTTCACGAAATGAGTCCAGTAACGCCTCATCCAGCAATGATGGGTGAGGAACATAGGTGTCCTCAACAAGGTGATCCGCTTCCCTAACTGCATCCTTGGTTACAGCCTCAAAGTTATAGACCGGCGACGCCCAGGTGCCAAAGAGCATCGCCTCCTTGGCCCTTAACTGGCTGAGCTTGCGTGAAGAGAGGATTGAGCCTTCGTTCTCTGCGAACGCAAAAGATTTGCTGTCATCATAAACAAAGAACTCACGGGTCCGCTGAAGGCCGGCCCCACCCTCAATATCACTGACTTTCCAGATCTGGGCACTTACGTTAGCCGAGGTGCCGCTCTTATTCAGTGCAGGGGAGGCATAAACCTTCGCTTGATAAAGTCTCTCTTGCCCATCATCCAGCGTCACCAAGGCTTTCATCCCCAACAGTTCCATGAGTGAACTGTCCATGATGATCTTGGCATCAAACCAGTTCAGCCAGGCTCCCAGCATGTGGGCGTTTCTGGCCAACTCCCGTAACGGTACGGCCCTGACGAAAACATCGGCGTCTTCCCCCAAGACAAGGCGCTCCAGGAGGGCTTCTTGCACTTCATTTGCATCCGGGCTTGCCAAAAAACTGTGGTGATCATCAACACTGTACAGCATTGGTAATTCGAGCCCCGGGTGTTCTCTAATGAACACGGTGTGAAACAGCACGTCACCCCATTCCCGAATGAGCTTCAGGTGGTTACCACTATTGAGTGCTTCCATAAACTCAGTGGCGGCCGGCACAGGCACATCTTCCTTGATCATGATAGGCAACATCCTTTTCTTGCCTTGTTTACGATTTAGCTCTGGGCTCCATCCTGGGTGAGCAATCTGTCCTGCAAGTCACGGATCACTCTCAGCACCCGACTCATTTCCTGCTGGGTTTTCAGATCAAGATCCAGCTTGCCATCCATGGTTTTCACCAGCGGCACAATGGATTCTTCAAAGATCCGGGCGAAGGCCATCAGCGCGTCGCCCACCTGGGGCGGGCTGTCCAGGTTGACGGTGACAGCGGGATTCAGCTGTACCGATTGCAGGCCTTCGGTGAGGCCGGTTTCGAGGGAACGGGACAGCTGGCTCAGAGCTTTATCCAGATCGGGTTCCGGGTGTTTTCCGCTGTCCAGTCCGGCAACAAGCTGTTGCCCCAGTTGCTGCAAATGTTCCGAGATCAGGCCCAGCTGGCGAACCACTTTCACCCCGGTTTCCTCGTCGCCACCGGCTTGCTGACGGCGGCGGTATTCCTCACAGATGGTCTGCCAGCGTGCCGCTTCTTCGTCATTCATGGTGCCGCGCATCTGCTTGAGCTTGAGCAGGTTTTCTTCGGCGCCGTAGGTCAGCAGCTGAGCCTCGCCCTGGTAGTGGTCATCAATCAGGGCTTCCAGCTCTTGGTCACTCATCACCGGCGACAGCTTCTCCGCCAGTTTGTTCATGTTCCGGTAGCTGCCCTGCAGCTTGAAGGTGGGCTCGGTACGGTATGCTTCTGCCTGGGCGCTGGAGGCAATGTAAGCCTGATTGACCCGCAACACGGTTTCCCGCACCCGGATCATTTTCTTCAGCAGGGCAACGATTTCATCGCGCTCGGCGGCACTGTAGTCGTGTTCAAAGTCCGAATCCGCCACCGTTTTGCCTTCGGCCAGATCGGCGAACCGGTAAAAGTCCGCCATGCCCCGGGTGGCCAGCGGTGCCAGCACCCGGTTGGAGCTCAGGCTGTTCTCGATGTAGGACAGCGCAAAGGCATGCTCCATGCCGGAGAGCACGTCACCCAGGTTGTAGATGTCGGCCCGGTTGGCGAGCATGTCGGGGACCTTGAAGACTTCGCCGCTCTCGGTGTAGGGGTTACCCGCCATCACCACACAGAAACGTTTGCCACGCATGTCGTAGGTGCGGGTCTTGCCGCGCCACACCCCTTCAATGCGGCGCGTGCCGTCACACAGGGAGATAAACTTCTGCAGGAACTCGGGGTGAGTGTGCTGGATATCGTCCAGATACAACATCACGTTGTTACCCATTTCCAACGCCAGGTTAAGCTTGATCAGCTCTGCTTCGGCGGTGGAATGCGGTGCCTTTTCGGGATCCAGCGACATCACGTCGTGGCCCAAGCTCGGGCAGTTGATCTTCATGAAGATCAGACCCAGGCGGTTGGCCACGTATTCCATCAGCGTGGTTTTACCGTAGCCCGGCGGCGAGATCATCATCAGCAGCCCGGACTGGTCGGTGCGGCGGTCTTCACCCGCCGTGCCCATCTGCTTGGCCAGGTTATCGCCAATGATCGGCAGGTAACTCTCGCTGATCAGCTTGTTACGCACGAACGACGACAGCGGGCGGGGCCGGAACTCGTCCAGCCGTAACTGGCCACGCCATTTCTCCAGTACCTGCTGCCGCACCTCCTGCAACTGCTGCCAACCAGGAATGATCTCCTGCTGGTGATATCGCAGACGCTCGTCAAATTCATCCAGTTGCAGGCTGAGCGTGCGCTCTTCAATGCGAGGGTGTTGGCCCAGCAGACCCTCAATCTGGAACGCCAGTTCCACACTGCGGACCGAGGTTTTCACCGTTTCGCCCACGTTCAGCACGACCACGGCCTCCGGAAGATAGTGCAGCAGATGCTGCTGATCCGTCTTGGCCATCCAGGCTTTCAACCAGTGGCTGGTGATGCTCCAGCGAGCAGCCGGCTGATCGGCCACGACCTCCAGTGCCTGCTGATACTGGGCAAACTGGTTATCCCGTTTCAGTGCCTCGACAAAGCCAGTCGCCAGATCCCCGGCATAGCGAGTGATATCGAAGCCTTCGGATTCTTCCGCCAGCTGCCGCACCAGGTACTGGGCTGCGGAATGCACCAGGCTGCGGCCATCGCTGCCCGGCCCGGCCAGGCTCAATTGCTGTTCTTCCACAAAGTTTGCGAGCTGCGGTTCCAGTTCCTGTTGCAGGGATTCCAGCAGCTCATCGGACTGCATCATGCGGCTGAGGATGCCGGCAGACAGGCACCGGGAACGCAGTTGCTGGCCCGCGCTCTGTTGCTGGCTCAACCCTGCCCAGAACAGCATGGCCAGTGCCCGCGCCCTGGGGCTGAAACGGAGCAACCCGGCGTTCTGAATCGCCGGCCACAGCGTACTGACTATCAGCGCTGCGTCGTGATCATGGATGCCTTTTTCGTAGCCCTCCCGGTATCGGGGCGAAGCGAACTTGCGGATGTAACCGGTCAGTTCATCCAGATCCGCGACGTTAACCGGCAGGTCTCCGGCCTTGCGGAACTCATCGATTACCAGTGCCGACAGATACTCCGCCCGGTACACCCGGTCGGATTCCGAAGGCTGGCTCATGTTCCAGTAGCCCCGGAGGCGGTCCAGCTCGGGCTCCTCCAGGCGCTCGTAATACTGGGTTCCGGTCAGGTGCAGCAGGACATGATCGTCCCGGGGAATCAGAGTCAGATCCAGCTCCCGCTGGTTAACGCTGAACTTGTGCTTGCCCAGACGGATAACGGCACCGCCATCCTCAAAGATATCGGCCTTGTCCCGAACGCTGCGCAGGGCCGTGTCCTGAGCCGCTTTAAGCTGGCCCAGGCAATCATCCGCCTCCATGGCGGCACCCAGCTCCCGCAACTCACCGGCCATACTGCGCAACCGGCTAACCATGGCATCAGAGGCGAAGAAGGCATGCAGCTCTTCAGGGCTGCTGAAACGTTCGGTACGGCGGCCCAGGTTCTTGAGAATACGGGCAGCGGCATCGGTGAGCGTGGTTACCCGGCGCTGTTGCTGATCCTGGAGCTGCTGGCGCCGTGCCTCGATGCTCTCATGGGCGTTCTCACGCTGCTCCAGAATAGCCGCCAGGAACTCGTCATATTCGCCAAACTGGCTTTCCAGCTCCTGCAGCTGATCCAGCATACGGGTCATCAGACCATCGCATTCGCGCACATCCGACAGCGCGCTGACGCCGTTCGCCAGGCTCTGCTCAAACAGCCGGATACGAGCCGCAAACTGGGCCCGGGCTTCCGCACTGCCCTGCTCTTTCAGCCGGATTTCCGCTTCGGAACGCTGCTGGTTGATGGTGGCGTAGATGCCGGAGATATTATCGGTGATCGCCGTTTCCAGCGCGGCATCGTCACCGCCCATCGACGCCAGCATGCCCTGGATCATGTCCAGGCCTTCGGTCAGTTCCCGATAGCGATCGACAATCTTCTTCAGGGCATCCCGGCTGTCGGCCTCGGCCAGCGCAGTCTGCAACTCGGTCAGGGTCTGGCGGTAGCCATCCAGCGCCTCCGGCGACGCCAGGAAACGGAAGGTGCGCTCGGTCAGCCGGCCCTCGGCCTCGGCCAGCTCCTCTTCAAGACTGTCGATACGGGCTTTGTCGGCATAGCGCCGATCATTGAGAGTTCGCACCCGGCCGCGATGATCGCGCAAACGTGCCAGGTAACTGACAAACTGATCCGGTGCTTTCCAGCTATCCGGTTTCAGGTCCCGCATCAACGCGCCCTGGTCCTGAGCGACCTCGGTAATGGCAGCTTCGGTCTGGGCGCGAATACTCTGGACTTTCTCATACTCATCCAGCACCAGCTCTGCGGTGCCTCGGATGGTGCTGAGCTGTTGATTTAACCCGGCAAACAAGGCTTCTTCCTGGCGCGCTGACAGCCAGAAAAACTGGTCCAGAATACGGTCCACGGTGCGAATCAGGTTGGTGAAATGCCGCTCACTGGCGCTGGCGCCCTCCACCAGGGTAACCACCGTATTCAGCTCGGCAATTCCCCGCACCAGCTCGGGATTGCCAATGCGCGCCAGCTCGGAATCGTTGGCGACGTTCGCCGCAGCGTGGAAACTTTCAGAAGTGAACGGCGTTTCCCACACCTGCAACGGGTGCACCAGCGTAGGTTCCTTGTCGGCATTGAAAATCACCAGATGCCCGTTTTCGAACAGGGCGTAGCCGTGGCCAATCAGGGGCACATCCGCCTGTTTGCGAATCAGGTTGTAGCGGAACAGGATCACCTGACCAGTGCGCTGTTCGAAGAAGACATACAGCATGTCTTCACCGTTGGGGGCCCGCAAGGTACGCTTTAGCCGGAAATCCCCGTCAGGAATCTGGAAGGTTTTCAGCTCGCCTGTACTCAGGTAGTAACCCGACGGAAAAATCAGGCCGTGATTGTCCGGCAACGACGCGACGGAACCGGCCATGGCGTCAACGCGCTCGATCTTGCGCTCGGTGCGATTGAACAGGTAATAGCGCCAGTGTTCTTCGTTAAACGGCAGAATCCGTACCAGCAGAATCTCGCCCAGATCGGCAAAATCGAAGCTGGCGTCGTCCAGTGACTGGGAATCGGACTCCACCGGGTCCGAGTAGATGCCTTCGCCGGTGGAGGTGTTGTTCTCCACCTTGAAAGTAATGTTGCCCCGCAGGTTATCCACAAACAGGGTGTCGGCGATGTTCAGGTGCGGAGAGCGGCCCTGAACCTGGCTGTCGCGGCCCACGGTTTTCCAGGGAAAACTGAAACGTTCCGGGAAAGACAGATCGCGCTCGCCGCGATTATCAATGTAGCGGCTGACCTCACCATCGGGCTTCAGCTCCCAGCGAAACACCCGAAGATCATCGAGTTTGTCACCGATGCGAAACGCCATCAGCAACATGCCTTTGAGAATCACCAGTTGCGACAGCGTGGCGGTGTTGTAGTACTGCTGGAGTTCCCGGAAGTCGGTGGCGAAGCGTTCATCCTTGAGAAACGAGCCCTCAATGGCCGCTTCGGTCATCTCGAAGCCGCTGTCGCCGTCGTTCAGGTGGTACAGCCGGAACACGTCCTCAATCACCAGCGTCTTGCGCAAGCCCAGCTGTAGATTGAAACCGAACAACAGCTTGTCGCCCAGACGCACCACATCCCGGGCGATGGCGTTGTTTTCGGTTCGCACCCGGGCCCGGCCCAGCACGTTCATGCCGGCACTGCCAAAGATCTCTTCGCGGGCCTGGTTCAGCCCGGACACCTGCTCACGCAGTTGCCCGCCATGCTCTTTCAGCCTGCGCTTGATGGTTTCAAAGGCTGAACCTTCCTGAACAATGCTTTCGAGCTCGGTGCGATCCGTCGACATACCAAATCATCCTGAACCAAAGAGGGGAATGCGGTTAGGGGAAAGCACTCCCGGCACCTTGGATCCGGTACCGGGAGCCATCGGCCTTATCAGGCCGTCTCGGAACTGCGGTTAGGCTTTTCACCTGCCACCCGGCCGGCAATGTTCGAGAGCGCCGCCTGCAGCGAGGGGGACTTGTCCAGCACGCCCTGAACACTCTTGCCGTAGCCAAGGCCCTGGGCAAACTTCTCGAAAATGCCGCCGTCGCCGCCGATCATTTCGAACTTGGCGTCTTTCAGGGCAGCAGCCATAACCCGGCCATTTTCCAGCATGCCGGCCTTCTGGGCGTCGATCTGGGCCATCACTTCCTTCTCATGAACTTCCAGGTTCATGCGGAACTCTTCAAAGTGACGGGATTCCTCAGACATGCCATCGTAGGCCTTGAGTTTCTCAACCAGACCAGCCGCTTCGGCCTTGGCCATGGCTTCGCGGGCTTCGGCTTTGGCGTGGCCCATGCGCTGCTCACCTTCGGCTTCGGCCAGAACCATAGCCTTACGGGCATCGGCCTTGGCAACACCCAGTTTCTCTTCACCCATGGCTTCGGTTTCCAGACGCTGCTCAAGCACCCGAACCTCGGCCATGCCGGCTTCTTCATCGGCCTTGGCGGTAACCGATTTGACCTCGGCGCGGGCCAGACCATCAGCCCGGATAGCAGACGCCTGAGCTTCCTTGACCTGCGCTTCGGCAAGGCCATCGGCAGCCGCCATGGCCTGGCGACCACGGGCCAGTTTCTCATCAGCCACCGATTTCTTCTCGGCCGCGTCCATTTCCGCCTGGGCGGTAACCCGAACCTGCTCGGCTTCCAGCTTGGAGCGCTCAAATGCCGCTTCCGCCGCTTTCACATCTTTCAGCTTCAGCTCCTCGGCTTCGGCTTCGGCCGCCACCACTTTCTTCACCTTCAGGCGGTCGGCTTCAGAACGGTTGCGAACATCCTTGATGTTCTCTTCCTCTTCCGCCACGTTGCGCTCAACGGCAATACGCTGGCTGGTGATATCGGCAATTTCCTTGCGTTCTTCTTCCAGCGCCTTTTCCATGCCAATGCGCTCGATTTCCACCGCCCGCTCACGGTTAACATCCTCGAGCTCCCGGGCCTGGCGAATACGCACTTCTTCAATCTGCACCGCACGCTCTCGGGCTTTCATGGCCATTTCGATCTGGCGTTGCTTGTTTTCGTCCGCAATCGCCAGCTCTTCATCCGTCTTGATGCGAGCGGCTTCGGCACGGGCCCGCTCCTGCTCACGCACCTGCTCGGTTTCCGAGGTTTCCCGGGCCTGCAGGGTTTCAATTTCGCGGCGCTGGCGCGCTTCGGCTTCGGCCTGGCTGCGTTCCAGTTCCAGCGAGGCTTCCCGGGCCGAGACGTTCTTACGCTGGATTTCCAGCTCCTGGTCCCGCTCCAGACGGTTGGTTTCCACATTGTGGAGGGCGGTGATTTCGGTAATCCGCTTGATGCCCTCGGAATCCAGGATGTTGTTCGGGTCCAGCGAGGTCTTCGGCGTTTGCTCCAGGTAGTCGATGGCCACGTCTTCCAGCACGTAACCGTTCAGGTCTTCACCGATGGTCTCGACGATGGAATCGCGGAAGCGCTGACGCTCCTCAAACAGCTGCATGAACTCGAGTTTCTTACCAACGGTCTTCAGCGCTTCACTGAACTTGGCATTGAACAGCTCGTTCACGGCATCGCGGTCTGAGGCACGGCCCACACCCACCGATTTCGCCACCCGCAGCACGTCTTCCTGGGTTTCATTCACCCGCAGATAGAAGGCAACGGTAATGTCAGCCCGCAGGTTGTCCTTACAGATCAGCCCTTCCTTGCCGGTACGGTTAAGCTCCAGGGTAATGACCGAGATTTTCATGGTCTCGGCGCGGTGGATAACCGGCAGCACCATGGCCCCGGTGAAATACACCTTGGGTGTGGGCGACAGGTCGTTCACGATCAGGGCCTGGCCCTGGTCCACCTTGCGGTAAAACGCCTTGAACAGGGCCAGTATGCCCAGTATCAGCAGAACCAGGACCCCGACGGTCATGATTGCTGGCATCATCCAAGATAAGTCCATTTAGTCATTCTCCTGCGCTGATTGAAGGAAGTAGGTGCGGGGATTAACCGGCCGATTCGCCGGCAAGGAATTCAGCTTCCGGAACCACCCACCAGGCGTTCTTGTCCGGAATATGCTCGATCAGCACCGCGCGCTCGCGATGCGCCAAAGGCGTATGACTACGAACCTGCAGTACCAGGTGGGCACCATCCAGGATCGCTTCAGCCCGGCCTTTGGTTTCCGTAACCGTTGCTGAGGTCACGACACAGGCGGTACCGATAATACGTTTCTGAAGCGGGGGTAAATACGCCCGCCGGAACAGTGGCCGCAGTGGGCGGATAACAACCGCGGTCACCAGAACACTCATCACCAGAGCGCCGGCGATGATCGCCAGCCCGAACAGTGCATGCAGGAAACCATCAGGCACCAGTGCACCGAGCAACAGCTCCGCAAAATAGCTCGCCAACCAGGCAATCAGGAACAACAGAGTAAGCACGAGTGGCAGCGGGACACCCTGGAGCCCCAGGGTCACCATCAGGCCGGAGAAGTCGCCGGAGGCATCAATATCGCCATCGGCTTCGATATCGCCCAGACCCACAAGGGAAATCAGCCAGTAAACGATGGCCACGCACAGCAATACGGAAAAAATGACCGTGGGGAAGGAGAAGGCAATTGCAAAGAATGTATCCATACGCGACCAGACATCCGTTCTGGTAAATCCACTGGGCGACAGTCCGTGTCAGACTGACGAGTTGTTTATAACGTAAACAAACTATTTCTTGCAAATGTTTAATTGCGAGGTATAGACTCGGATTATTGACATAAAATGTCAAGCGACAGGACAAGGTTCGTCCGGATCGGCCGAACCGATTCAACGCCACAGGAAGGAGCTATTCGTGGATACCCAATCTCTCACCCTGGCCCTGGGTGACGCCACCCATGCTGGCCGAACCTTCGATGTCATGCCCATTGCCGGCGAAGAACCGGTGCTGCAGGTGATCGTGTCCGGCGCCGAAGAAACACCGGTGTATATTACCGTAACCGACACCCAGATTCTGTGCCTTGCGTACCTTTTCGACGAACAGGAACTGGCCCCGGAACGTCTGAACGAGCTGCATGAAAACATGTTGCGCATCAGTGTTCCCATGCCCTTAAGCTCTCTTGGCAAAACCGGCCAGCACTATGTGGTCTATGGCGCACTGAGCCCCGCCTCCGGCATCAGCGAAATCATGCAGGAACTGGTAACCCTCGCCGAGAATGCCATCGACCTGTTACAGACTTTTGAAGACTACCTGGCTTGAGTGAGGGCTGAGACATGAGAACCGTACTTAAAAAAATCCTGACCGCCATGCGCGGGGGTGTGAACGAACTGGGTGAAGCCGTTGTCGACGGCCAGGGCAACCGGATTCTGGAACAGGAACTGCGCGATTCCGAGCATGAGCTGAAACAGGCCAAGCAGGAGCTGGCGTCGCTGATGGCCGAAGCGGCCTCCCTGGCCCGACAGATCCGTACCGAGCAGGACAGCGCCACCAAGCGTGAAGACGATGCCCGCAAAGCCATCGCGGCTGGCCAGGAAGACCTGGCCCGGGAAGTGGCCGAGCGAATTGTTGGCCATGAGCGCCGCGCTTCGGAGCTGACCCAAACCCGGGAATTGCTGCAACAGCGCATTGTGGGCCTGAAAGAGCGAGTTCAGAAAGCCGAGAAACAGCTGGCCGACTACCGCCGGGAACTGCAAGTGGTGAAGACCAACGAGCGGGTGCTACGCACCACCGCGCAGATTGACACCAACATCAACAGCCAGCAGTCCTCCCTGAGCACCGCGAAAGAGACATTGGAACGGATTCGCGAGCGTCAGGCCCGGGAAGAAGACCGCCAGACCGCCAGCGCCACCCTGGAAAAAGAGCTGACCGGCGCAGATCTGGACGAAAAACTGAAAGCCGCCGGCATTGACGGCGAACAGGATGCCGTCAACGATGTGTTGGCACGCCTCAAGGGCGGCAACGCAAACCCGTAAACCCTGAGCGCCCCGAGTTCGGGGCGCTCACTCAAGCACCTCCAAGGCGCTCTCACAGGCAACCCCATGGCGAAGAAACAGGACTGGTCCCGAGAAGAACAGGCCGTTCAGGCGGTACAGATGGCCTTCGACCTGTCCAACGATATCCAGCGCGCGTTTCGCGTGTCGGCGGCTATGCAGGATATGACGACCGCCGACATGGTGCGCAAAGTGCTCCACCTGCCCTACCGTAAAGGCCGTGCCCGCCCGCGGCTGACGGTAACCCTCAAAGACGAGGATTTCGAACTGCTGGCACGCAAGTACGAACTGGATCCGCAGGATCGTGCCGCTATTCGCCAGCGCGTGGCGGAGGAGTTGCAGGGGTTTGCCAGGCAGTATCTGACTGCCTCGGATCAGTAATCGCCAGGCGCTTCAGAAACCGCTTTACCAGGAAAAGGACGTCATGCCCAGAAACCGCTATCGACAGTGCCCGGCCTGCAATACCGCAAGCCTGGACTCTTCCAGCCATCCCTCCATATTCGACTGCCGCCTGTGCCACGGGCTATGGTTTGAAGATGGCGCATTAAATCAGGCGATTGCCGAGCATCATGACGGCGTAGACCAGTACGATCACGAGCAGCACCTCGGCCCCGCGCTTCGCACCAGCGACCGGCTTTGCCGGCGGTGTCGCGTGCCCATGACCCACTACCAATTGCTGGCTCACTACACCACGGAAATTGACTGCTGCCCCGGCTGTGACGGCGTCTGGCTCGACAAACACGAAGTCGATCAGGTAATGCAATCGCCGCAACTGAAGCAGGCTCTTAAAGACCTGAACCAGAAGGTGAGCTGGAAATCCTGGCTGTTCCAGTTCCTGACCGCCATGCCGGTGGAATACAACGTTAAGCCCCACCGCACCCCCTGGGTTACCCGAACCCTGGTGTTCCTATGCGCCCTGGTGTTTGGCGTTGGCGCGCTGTCCCCTGAGGCAAATGAGTGGATCTTCGTAAACCTGGGACTGAACTCCGACACCCAGAGCCCGTCACACTTTGTGTTTCAGTTACTGAGCTATCAGTTTGTGCACGGTGGCCTGATGCACCTGGTCGGGAACATGTACTTTCTGTGGATCATCGGCGACAACCTGGAAGATGCGCTGGGGCATGGTGCCTTCCTGGCACTCTACCTGTTTGCCGGCATTATGGCGGCCCTTGCGGAACTGCTGTTGTTCGATGCAAGCCAGGGCCCCCTGCTGCTGGTCGGGGCCAGTGGCTCCATCGCTGCCCTGTTCGGTCTCTACCTGATGTGGTTCCGGCACGCCAGTCTTACCTTCATGATCATTGTTTACCAGAAGAAACTCGCACCTCACTGGTACTTCCTGATCTGGAGCCTGATAAACCTGTTCGGGATGTTCACCGCCCAGGGCGGCGTGGCGTGGGCCGCGCATCTGGGCGGCTTTGGTTTGGGGTTACTGCTTGGCTACCTGTTGCGGGATTATGTGCTGCGGAAAAATCCGCTGATTGCGATGCTGAATCAGCCGGAGGCTGCGATTAACCGGTAGCCTTGCCGGTTAATCGCAATAGGTACCTACTCGCCGCAGGTTTCTTTAACCTTGGCTCGGAAACGGTCCCGAATCTGCTGGTTTTCTTCCTCTGACACGTACTCCCGCTCACCCTTCTCATTGATATCGTAGAAGGTCGAAACACTCTCCAGGTGCTTGAGACGGGCCTGGAGATTCCGGCATAGCTCCTCCTGCTTTTCGGCCTGTTGCCGGGCTTTCGCTTCTTTGGCCTGACGCTCCTCCCGCTCCTGCTGTTGCTGTTCCAGGAACTCCGTCATTTTCTGCTGCCGGTCACGGGCTGTGGCATCAGCCTGGGCCGGCGCTGCATTGACGCGCACTTCCTTGGAACTGGCCTTCGCCGGGGGGCGATCGCCGAAATGGGTCTGACCGTTGGCATCTGTCCACTGGTAGACGGCAGCGTGAGAAAACGAACCAAGGGATAGCAGAAATAAAGAGATGAGAAGCCTGCGAGCCATAACTGAATTCCTTTTCGAATAATGCTTTGGACAACTTTCGAAGGAGTAGTCTACCCGATGATGGGTTTGGGAACTTTGACCGGGTAGTCACAAGAGCCGTCCTACCCTGGTTGGCCATGGAAGCCCCCGATTCACAAGTCAGGACGCATAACTCAGCTTTTCCGCCATCAGGTCTGGCCTGCGTGTGGTATCGATGATGGAGACATCGGTAAACATGTCGTCCACTTTCTGCTTGAAGGTTTTGTCATCCATATCCCGCCAGTAACGCGACGGACGGCCCGCCGCCTGG
>NZ_JACDWW010000069.1:0-1304 GCF_016464145.1 Marinobacter sp. bablab_jr008 | reverse complement strand
GGTTCATCGCGGATTAGCGGGAAAGAGGTAGGGACGGACGGTGAAACGGGTTAGGTTGTTTGTGCGAGCAAATCACCGTCCGAGACACCGCCGTCATGCCAGATGCTACGTTTCCTGCCTGGGGCTGGGAAGGGTTTTTACCTCTTTCCTTTCAGCCCCGGTCCTCTCAAGAGCTGCTCATTACCCTGTCCCCCGATCCTGCTGTTTCACCCCGGTGTGGTCGATGCCAGCACCCTTGTACTCGGGTACACGACGTATCCGTGCGACTGGTGCGCGATCGGGATCTCTTTGAGCATCGCGTCTGGCTGAGCGTTCCGCTGCGTCGTTTGCGCTGTATCACCTGCGGGGTCACTCGCGAACATCTCGGCTGGCTGCCTGCCCGTTCACGGATCACCTGCCGACTGCAGTGTTATCTCGAAGCGCTGGTGGCGCTGTTGCCACTCAAGCATGTCGCCCAACTCACCGGCATCCACTGGCATACCCTGAAGGCCATTGATCAGGAGCGACTCGCTCGAACCGTGCCCGAACCGGATCTGGGTCAAGTGCGCTTCCTGCTCATGGATGAGTTTGCCCTGTTCAAGGGGCATCGCTATGCCACCGTAGTCATGGATGCTGAGCGCAAACAGGTTCTGTGGGTCGGCGAAGGCCGCTCCCGGGCCGCCATACGGCCATTCTTCGAGTGGTTGGGCACGCATTGCCAGCACATTGAGGCAGTCGCCATGGACATGAACACGGCGATGGATCTGGAAGTACAGGCGCATTGTCCGCACGCCCGCATCATCTACGATCTCTTCCATGTCGTGGCCAAGTTCGGGCGCGAGGTCATCGACAAAGTCCGCGTGCAGCAGGCCAACCAGTTGCGCCAGCAGCCCCGTCAGCGGCAAATCATCAAACGCAGCCGGTGGTTACTGCTGCGCAATCGCGACAATCTCCAGGAAGAACAGCAGGTTCGCTTGCAAGAGCTGCTGGAAGCCAATCAGTCCTTGCTGCTGGTGTATCTGATGAAAGAGCAACTCAAGGAGCTTTGGTATGCGCCCTCAGAGCGGGTAGCCAAACGACGCTGGGGACAGTGGTTCCGGCAGGCGATGGAGAGTGGACTCGAACCCCTGATGACCTTTGCCAGACGGCTAAAGCCTTACATGCACGGCATTGTCGCCAGTGCCACCCATCACCTGAACACCAGCCTGCTGGAGGGCGTCAACAATCGCATCAAGGTCATCAAACGCATGGCCTACGGTTACCGGGATAACAGCTACTTCTTTTTGAAGATCAAAGCCGCTTTTCCCGGTATTCCGCGATGAACC
>NZ_JACDWW010000007.1:0-11542 GCF_016464145.1 Marinobacter sp. bablab_jr008 | reverse complement strand
CCTGTTTTCCGCCAAAACGGCGGGAAATAGGCAAAAATCGAACAAAACAGAGGGTGATAACGCCAAAATCGCGCTTGAATGGCTTTTTTTCGAGTTGAAAAGCGATTCAGCGATAAATCAGGCGTTAATCAGACCCTCCTAAGGTTTGCGGTACGGTAATAAATTTAGCGCCGAGATTCCAGTAAATCAATACTATAGCCAGTCATGCTATTTTCATGACTGGCAACGTTCTTTGTATGAGAAGCAAGCTTCGCTTGTTAGCTCTGCCTAAGCGGAACGTACTAGTCGTCACTTGAATCTGCTATTCCCGCCTCCTTCATCTGCTTGTGTAATTTTTGATGTTTCAGGCAGAGTTCTTGCCTGTCAACGGTTTCCACGGTCTTGTTCGGATAGCTCCTTGCCTCGTTAATCCTGTCGGCTAAGCCAGAATCGGCGTAGGCAAAGGAACTAAACAGTGCTGTCATTGCTATGGCTGTAATGATGCTCTTCATGACGAACTCCTTGATTTGTTGCTCCAGGCCCATGCAACTGGGCCTCTAGTAGATACCGCTGATGCCCACCAGCGGTATTTCTGTTATCATTTGCTGTACGTTACCTTCTGCTCCATTTGTTTCTTCTCTAAAGCACGATGGTAGGCTCGTCCTTCTTCACTTATCATCTGTCTTCGCGCCTCCATTCCAACTTCTGACAATCCATAGCGTGTCATTTCTTTGTGGAGTCGCTGCTGCGGCGAATACTATTAATGATTTCATAGTTTCACCTCCTGTTTGGTTGATGGTTTCATTAGATCATTAGTTCCTGAAACCTGACTGAAAAAACAAAAAAAGTTTATTAACGATTTGATAACTTTTGTTAGTGATAAAAATAGTTGAGCCAGATCAATATAAAATTTGTGCGCACTTAATTTCAGCTTCGTTTCAGCTTTGAGATCTAATATAAGCGCTCTTATATGCTTTCCACGGAGATCTCAAGTTGTCCATCCGCACCTTTTTTACTAAGCAGACTATTTTGGGTGTGTTGCTGTTTAGCAGCATTTCTGCGTGGGCTCAGCCCAGACTGGAGCTCCAGAGTGTCATCGAAGCAGCAACTGAAAACGATCCCTGGCTCGGCCAGAGCTCTTACAAACAAGATGCGCTGATGGAAGAGTCTGTTGCTGAGGGCGCGCTTCCCGATCCCCGGGTAACGATCGGCGCGGCAAATCTGCCTCTGGATACTTTTGATACCGGGCAAGAGCCCATGACCCAGGGCACGATTGGCATTACACAGCGAATTCCTCGTGGAGACAGCCGCCGCTTGGCTAGCGCAAAGAAAGAAGAACTGGCCGGTGTGCAGCCTTACCTCCGCCAAAATCGCCGTGCGCAGGTCACCGAAACGGTGACCCACCTATGGCTCGATCTGTGGAAATCCCAGGAAAGCATCCGCCTCATTGAAGAAAATCGGGGATTATTCGAGCAATTGGCGGATGTTGCTGAAGCTGGATATACCTCCGCGACAATGGGCTCCAGACAACAAGATGTTATTCGTGCTTCGCTGGAGTTGACTCGCCTTGAAGATAGACTGACCGACTTGCACACCCAGTTGGCTTCCAGCAGGGAAGCTCTTGGTGAATGGATCGGTTCCAGTCAGGCCCAGTTCTTGGTCACTGAAAACATTCCTCCTCGGCTATTGGAAGACGTTTCCAGCGGCTGGTCTGAGACGACCGTGGAGTCTGTCATCCGTCACCCGTCGATTCGCGCCACAGATCAACTGATTGATGTGCAGGCCATTGACGTAGATCTTGCCAGGGAAGCCTACAAACCAGAGTGGTCGGTCTTCGCACAATATGGTTATCGGGATAAGGCTCCGAACGGCCAGGACAGGGCAGACCTGTTTTCGATTGGTATTGGTTTTGACCTGCCGATATTCACAGGAAACCGGCAAGATCGACGGCTCAGTGCTTCCTCAGCCAGGCTGGAAGCCGAAAGGACGGATCGGGTTCTGAGAATCCGGTCGCTCCAGGCAAAGGCGCGCGCGGCGCTAGCCCGCATCGAGCGGTTGGATGATCGAATTGACCTGTATCAGCAAACGCTCCTACCTCAGATGGAAGAGCAGGCCAGCGCCGCGCTGACCGCCTATAACAATGACGACGGTGATTTTGCTGAGGCGGTACGTGCACGGATTTCGGAACTCAATGCCCAGGTCGAATTGATCCAGATGATGGCCGAGCGAGCCAAAACTCTGGCAAGTTTCCGTTATCTGACCACGGACGCCTCCAATATTTCTTCCTCTTCAATGACTCATTACCAGGATTGATCATCATGGCTAATTTCGTTCGCCCATTGGGCTTTGTATTGCTCGGCGGGATTGCTGGCGTGGGTGCCGCCTATTGGCTGGCACCGGAAATTTTGTCCGATCCGACAGTGGAGGCGGCCGGTGGCGAGACAAAGGAGCCGCTTTACTGGGTCGCACCCATGGACCCTAACTTTAAAAGCGACAAACCCGGAAAATCACCTATGGGGATGGATCTGATTCCAGTGTTCGAGGATGCCGGGTCGGCTGACGATCCGGTCGGTACCGTTCGTATTTCCCCTGCAGTGGTAAACAACTTAGGAGTTCGCACCGAGTCCGTCATCCAGGGGCGTTTGCCCAATACCATAACTACCGTGGGCTACGTCCAATATAACGAAGACGAGATGGCGCACGTACACCCCAGAGTAGAGGGCTGGATCGAAGCGCTCTACGTGAAAGCTGAGGGGGAACCAGTCGAAAAAGGCAAGCCTCTGTATACTCTCTATTCACCCACATTGGTCAATGCTCAGGAGGAGTTGCTCGTGGCACTGAACCGGGGGAATCAGCGACTGATCAATGCCGCTGAGGAACGGTTGGTTGCGCTGAACGTGCCGGCCAGCCTGATACGGCAACTGCGCCAGACGAGAAACGTACAGAGAACGATGACCGTATACGCCCCAAGCTCCGGCGTTATCGACAACCTGAACGTTCGCGAGGGCATGTTCATAAAGCCCGGAGACCGGGTTTTGTCGATTGCTGCACTGGATGAAGTCTGGGTGATTGGCGAGATATTTGAAAGCCAGCTCTCGGCAGTGGAAGGCGATAGCCGGGTGGTGATGACTCTGGATTACATGCCCGGGCGCCAGTGGCGCGGAAAAGTGGATTATGTGTATCCCGAGGTTAATCCGAAGACGCGGACGGCCCGGGTCCGGATGCGGTTTGACAATTCCGACGGAGCTTTGCTGCCCGGCATGTTTGCTCGCCTGGAGGTCCAGGGGGATCGTGGGCAAAGACGCCTGTTGGTGCCACGTGAATCGATCATCCGCACTGGACAAAGCGACCGTCTGGTGGTGGCGCTGGAACAGGGTGCCTTCAAGTCCGTCAACGTCACGGTAGGGCGGATTGGCGACAAGTACGCAGAAATACTGGAAGGCATTAAGCCTGGCGATACCGTGGTGACCTCTGCGCAGTTCCTGATCGATTCCGAGTCCAGCAAGACTTCGGATTTCCAGCGAATGTCGGCATCAGGCAGCAACGCCATGGATTTACAGATGGATCATTCGGGGCACGTCATGGATCCGGAGAAAGCGGAGCCCAAGATCGAACCTGAGGCGATGGACCATAGTTCCATGAATCATGGCGGAGGCGAATCATGATCGCTGCCATCATTCACTGGTCTGTTCGTAATCGATTTCTGGTATTGCTGGCCACCTTGCTTATTACAGGGCTTGGCCTTTACTCACTGAACAAGACGCCGGTAGATGCGCTGCCGGATCTTTCGGATGTGCAGGTCATCATCAAAACCAGCTTCCCGGGGCAGGCTCCGCAGGTGGTAGAAGACCAGGTGACCTATCCACTGACCACCGCCATGCTGTCGGTCCCGGGGGCCAAAACCGTCCGTGGCTACTCGTTCTTCGGGGACTCCTACGTGTATGTGATCTTCGATGAAGATACCGACATGTACTGGGCTCGCTCCCGGGTGCTGGAGTACCTCTCCCAGGTGGCCCCCAGCCTTCCGGACTCGGCCCGCCCGCAACTGGGGCCGGACGCAACCGGGGTTGGCTGGGTTTACCTTTATGCCCTGGTGGATCGCACCGGGAACAATGATCTGAGCCAACTGCGCAGCCTGCAGGACTGGTTTCTGAAATACGAACTGCAAACAGTTCCCGGTGTGTCCGAAGTGGCCGCGCTTGGTGGCATGGTGAAGCAGTATCAGGTCAAGGTCAGCCCGGAAAAGCTCAGGGCGTTTGGCATTCCTCTGGCTCACATCCAGAACGCTATCAAAAGAGGCAACCAGGAAGTAGGGGCCTCCGTCATCGAGATGGCCGAGGCGGAATACATGGTGCGCACGTCTGGCTACACCCAGTCCCGTGAGGATCTGTTGTCAATTCCACTGGGTCTCGATGACAACGGCACCCCTGTGCTCCTGAAAGACGTGGCCAGTGTTGAGGTCGGGCCGCAGATGCGGCGCGGGGTGGCCGAGCTGAACGGCGAAGGCGAAACCGTGGGTGGCATTGTAGTGATGCGCTTCGGTGAAAACGCCCAGGCAACGATTAACGGCGTAAAAGCCAAATTAGAGGAACTGAAATCAAGCCTGCCTGAAGGCGTGGAAGTGGTGACGGTTTACGATCGCTCCGGACTGATCGAGAGGGCGGTTAATAACCTTGGCTTCAAGCTGCTTGAAGAATTCCTGGTGGTGGGCCTGGTGTGCATGATCTTTCTGTTCCACGTGCGCTCGTCGCTGGTGGCGATTCTCAGCCTTCCCGTGGGTATTCTGGCGGCCTTTATCGTCATGCACTGGCAGGGTATCAACGCCAATATCATGTCCCTCGGAGGGATTGCCATCGCCATCGGCGCCATGATCGACGGCGCCATCGTGATGATCGAGAACATGCACAAGCACATGGAGCGGACACCGCTCACGCCCGAGAACCGTTGGGAGGTTGTTGCCAGGTCAGCCTCGGAGGTTGGTCCAGCATTGTTTTTCTCGCTTCTGATTATTACGGTCAGTTTTGTGCCGGTGTTTGCCCTGGAAGCGCAGGAAGGACGGATGTTTGCCCCGCTGGCTTTCACGAAGACCTATGCCATGGCAGCCAGTGCGGCTCTGGCGGTGACGCTGGTTCCGGTGCTCATGGGCTATTTTATCCGTGGCAAGGTGCTGCCGGAACACAAGAATCCCGTGAACCGTCTGCTGGTCGGTGCGTATATGCCGGTCCTGAAGTTGGTCCTTCGATTCCCGAAAACCACTGTTATGGCTGCACTGCTGGCACTGGCTGTGGGGCTTTGGCCGGCGACCAAGATCGGGAGTGAGTTCATTCCACCGCTGGATGAAGGCGATCTGATGTACATGCCGACCACTTATCCCGGGATCTCAATCGGTAAAGCCCGCCAACTATTGCAGCAGACCGACAAGTTAATTGCGACCGTCCCGGAAGTTAAAACCGTATTCGGTAAAGTAGGACGAGCAGACACCGCAACTGATCCGGCGCCGTTAACCATGATCGAGACGTTCATCCAGCTCAAGCCGAGGGATCAATGGCGGGAAGGCATGACCACCGAAAAGCTGAAGCAGGAGCTCAATACTCTGATTCGGTTCCCGGGGGTAACCAATGCCTGGGTTATGCCGATCATCACGCGCATCGATATGCTGGCAACGGGTATTAAAACGCCGGTGGGCATCAAGATTGCCGGTCCGGACCTTACCGTCATCCAGAACATCGGTAAACGCCTTGAGGAAGTCATGGTCGACATCCCCGGTACAGCCTCCGTTTACTCTGAGCGAGTCGCTGGGGGCCGCTACATCAAGGTGGATATTGATCGTGAGCGTGCCGCTCGTTATGGGCTGAATATCGCTGATGTTCAGCAGGTAGTGGCCTCCGCTATTGGTGGAATCAACGTTTCCAGAACCATCGAGGGACTTGAGCGGTATCCCATTAATCTTCGTTATCCGGAAGACTACCGGGATTCTCCAGAGAAGCTGGAGCAGTTGCCCATCGTTACGTCAACGGGGCAAAGGATTGCGCTTGCCGATGTCGCCGATATCCGGGTAGAAGATGGTCCTCCCGCCATCAAAAGTGAAAACGCCCGCCTCAATGGCTGGACCTTCGTGGATATTGAAGGGGTTGATGTCGGCACCTATGTGGAGCAGGCCATGGCTACCGTTAACGAGGAGCTCGATCTGCCTGCGGGCTATTCGGTTACCTGGTCTGGCCAGTATGAGTACATGCTGCGTGCCAAGGAAAAGCTGACCTACGTGGTGCCGCTGACGCTGGCTATCATTATCATTCTGCTGTTCCTGAACTTCCGTCGTTTTGCGGAAGTGGGCATCATCATGGGTACGCTGCCGTTTGCCATGATTGGTGCAATCTGGCTGATGTATCTGCTGGGCTATAACTTCTCCGTTGCGGTCGGTGTAGGTTTCATTGCGCTGGCCGGCGTTGCCGTGGAGATTGGTGTCATCATGCTGGTGTATTTGAACCAGTCTTACGAGGAAATGTTGCAAACCTGTAAGGAGAAGGGGGCGACTCCAAGACGCGAGACGTTGCGCCTTGCCGTGCTTCATGGTGCCGGATTGCGCGTGCGGCCTATAATGATGACTGCTGCTGCTATTATCGGAGGTTTGGTGCCTATCATGGTTAGCACTGGTACCGGCTCCGAAGTCATGGGGCGCATAGCTGCACCAATGGTCGGTGGGATGATATCTGCTGTGATTTTGGCGCTGTTGGTGATACCGGTAGGTTACTATCTCTGGAAATGCAGGAGTATTTCCGAAGGGTAAAGAAAACTAGACCTCGCCATATTGCTTTCGAGATTCTGGCGAGGTCTGATGATGCAGCGGTGTCTGGGTAATGTTGTTATAAAGCAAGAGCCTGGGTATGGAGTCCCGGGCAGATACTCTGGCAACATATTTCCCGGGGGAGGTTTCCTGCCCTCTAAAAGGCCGAGAACAGCAGCGATGGGGTAGGCCCAAATTTGATGGGGTTCAATCATGTCTCGCATGGAGTCCTCGTGCCTTTGTGGTTCGCCATTCGTTTGGAATCTGCATGATGAGGTATGTCACATAGCGCGCCGGTTAACTATGTTTATAGGTATTTGCCCCCTCGTGCTTGTAGTCAGGGTGTTCAAATTCCAGTGTTGAATGAGTTACGCTGAACTCTTTCTCCAAAGCCTGTTTTATCCCGTCCTTGATTTTCTCAAGTTCATTCCACGCACTCATCTCGACAACCACACGGGCGTCGAGCGAGGCATCATGCTCACCCACCTGCCAAAAATGTACGGGGTGAAGTCGATAACTCCTTCTAAGTCTGATACTGCCCCAATGACGGAATCTGTGCCGATATCCTAGGGACTCCCCAGCATGAGTGTTCTGATGGTCCCGCCAATTTCTGTCAGGTCCAGGTAGAGAATATAGCTGGCCATGCCAATGGTGATTGCGGAATCAACCCAGCGCATGTCGTAGAGCAAGATAAGAGCTCCGCCTATAACACTGCTATTGACGCAAACGCATCAGACAAGTTGTGTAAAACAACGCATGAATATTAACGCTGCCCTTCTGCATTGAGTAGGTCAGCAGCGCGCTCAACGCGTCCATTATCAGTGCAACAATGTAAGTCAGACTACCCAACACCCCTTGAGTTCCAGCGGATCTGGGAACCGCATGACACCCTCGTATATCAGGTAGGGCCCTATCATGATCAAGGTGGTGTATTTAACAGCGCAACACCTACCTTTATTCGCCCGTAGCCGAAGGTCAGCTTTTATTCAGCCGGGCGACGCGCAATCTTACGGGCCGCGAACGCGATAATCAGCGATGCCATGTCCCAGAAGTTATGTATAGCATCGGCAATCAGCGCCAAGCTGCCGGCAAAGTCCTTTCCGCGATCTGGACGAGAGTCAGGATGCCGTTTGCCCAGATGGCTACTGCAACCCGTTTATGCTTGGTTTCAGGGGGAATGTGAAATAGCTGTATACTGAAAAAGTGTGCTTTCCCTCATATAGGTTTCGAAGTAATGCGGGAAGAAGCGTTAATTGGTTGCTTCCAATGTTCGCATTGCGACCGTCCCGCATCTCAGGCAATTCCTAAAAAAAGCGGAAATTCTAGCCATAAACCGTTTAGGCGTGGTTCACAAGATACTTCGTCACTGCCAGTTTCCCGCGTTTTCACTATGAACCGGTCCGATCCCGGATGAGAGATGAATGAAAGGGTCGTTCTGTGAGGATTTTCAAATGTTCCTGATTATACTGGTCGCATGAAGCATTCTGAGATCGGCTTGCATATACGAACCTACGAGGATGAGGGAAAAAGCCACTCCCACGACCATCATCAACTGGTATTGCCGTTGGTGGGAACGTTATCTCTGTCGGTAGATGCCATCGAAGGGGAAGTGGCTCAGCATCGAGCGGCAATTATTCCCGCGGGAATTGGCCATGGGTATGCCGCGGCGCTGGACAAGCTACCTTGTTTCGTAGACTTGGATCCAGCATTGCTCCACTACATCCAGTTCCTTCACGCACAGCTCCATAATGGGACAGAGTCGGATTTTACCCAACATCAAATGCTACTCCTGCTGATTCAGTTGCTTCAGGAGCGCCATGGAAGTCAGCTGAAGCTGGACCGCAGAGTCCACGCCGCGAAACAATTTCTGGACGAACACTTCAACCGACCGCTGTCCTTGGCCGAGGCGGCTGCCGTGGCACATCTGAGCATTCGGCAGTTGAACGATCTGTTTCGGCGCCAGGTCGGCATGACGCCGCATCAATACCTCACAGAGTTACGAATGAAAGAAGCTTGGCGGCTTCTGGAGCAGTCGGGGCTCAGCGTCCAGCGAGTTGCCGACGCTGTCGGCTATTCATCGTTATCGGCCTTTAGCGACCGGTTCAGAGCCCACTTTGGCAAAGCACCCAGCCACTTCCGCCGTATTTCGAAATAGTTCCGCCAGGATTTGAAAGTTCCTACCCTTCGCACTGGATACCCTTCTGCAATCATTCACACATGAGAGTTTCGGGAGGGTTTCATGGCATCTGTTAACGCCGCAACCTGGATCGGGTCGATTTCCGTTCTGTTATGGGGCACTTTGGCATTGCTGACCAAGCTTTCCGGTGGTGAGATTCCGGAGTTCCAGCTCATGGCCATGACCTTCGGTATCGCTTTTCTGTTGATGTGCGGCCGTTGGGTCTTCTCGGGGCATTCCGGTGTGCGTTATTTACGGCAATCGCCACTTGCATGGTGCATCGGCGTCGTTGGCTTGTTCGGTTATCACTTTGCCTACTTCAAGGCTATGACACTGGCCCCCGCCGTCGAAGTCAGCCTTCTTGCTTACCTCTGGCCGCTGCTGATCGTCCTATTGTCGACCTTCCTGCCGGGCGAGAAACTACGAGCTCAGTACATCGTTGGGGCCCTGGTTGCCCTGGCAGGTTGCTGGTTGTTGATCAGCCGCAATGCCGATGGATTTGCCTGGGAGAACCTGCCGGGTTACCTGGTGGCTCTGTCCTGTGCTCTGATCTGGTCATCTTATTCCGTTCTTAGCAGACTGGTTCGCTCGGTACCAACCGATGCCGTGGGCTGGTTCTGCGGTGTTACGGCCATTCTGGCGTTGATTTGCCACCTTTTGTGGGAGGAAACGGTATGGCCAGAAGGCGCACTTCAATGGATTGGCGTGGTGGGGCTCGGCCTCGGACCGGTGGGCATAGCATTCTTCACTTGGGACCATGGTGTAAAGCACGGAAATATCCAGTTACTGGGAACCCTGGCATACAGTGCGCCACTGATTTCAGTGATCCTGTTGATTCTTGCCGGATACGGCGAGGCTACGGTTGCCGTGTTGAGTGCCAGCATCCTGATTGTCATTGGTTCTTTGATCGCGGGTCGTGCGAAGAGCCGGACGGTCGCCGAGCTAGAATTGTTAACAGACTAACTACGTCGAAGGAGCAATAAGATGATTACTTGGGACGATTTCGAGAAGGTTGAACTGCGGATCGGGACCATCATTGAAGTGACGGATTTTCCCGAGGCACGCAAGCCTGCTTATAAATTGCGAGTGGATTTCGGGTCGGACATTGGTATTCGTAAATCGAGCGCACAGCTTACGGGCCTCTATGGCAAGGAGGAGCTCGTTGGCAAACAGGTTCTTGCCGTTACCAATTTCCCCCCCAAACAGATCGGACCATTTTTGTCGGAGTGCCTGGTCACCGGCGTGCAGACGGAGAAGGGCGCAGTTACCCTGGTAAGACCGGACGCGCAGGTGGATAACGGAGAACGCCTGTTCTGAGTTTCGGCGGCTTCCACATCGCGGGCCAATCGGTATGCGAGTCCAAGTGAGGGTGATGCATGGTACAGAGTCTCTTGTGCTGGCAATGGTGAGCGGAAAGCTCACCGTTGCAGCGCTCCAATGCACTTCCCTCCGATTCGCGGATCCAAAATAGCCGCAAAGCTCCGTGTAATCGTCAAATCCAAATGTCCGCTTTGCGACCATTCAGGCCTAATGACGGGATTTTCTGAGCCATTGTCGTGAATCCGCTAAAGGCGGGGTGGAGCATTTGAGCGCAATGGTGATTGAGGGAGATCACCATTGCGCCTTGAGCTACCAGAAATCGTTTCATGGCCATCGAGGTGAAGTAGTCAAAGGGTATCGTTGTCGTCCCTCTTTTTTTCGTCATCTGCCATGTCTTTCTCCACTAACCCAAAGATTTTATAAAGTATCAGGAAACCGGTGGAAAGAATCAGAATAACGGCCAGAAGGGCAATCATGGGATGTATCATCTGGCATTCTCCTGGAAGTTCATCAAATCCATGCGCTATTGAGTATGTCTGCTAACTCTTCACCTGATGAGCAAGCGTTGGTTTCTGGCTGTTCACTAATCATTTTCGCATTCAGACCTTCATTTGGAGCGGTGTCGTAAAATGTCGATTGGTTTGGGGATTCATTATCAAACCGGTCGCTGGTTCCTGCGTTTCGGGCATCGCTCTCTGATCTATCGTCAGGTACAGCTATTTCGGCTAGCTCTGAACTTATTTCATCTGCGTCAAGGACACCAGGGCTATCACCGGTTGCCGAAGTTGTAGCTGAACCAGTCGCAAGCGCGTTTTGGCTTCTGCTCAGAGAATTATCTTTGGACGAGAGTCTGTTCACAATCCACGTCAGGCCTATGGCAATGGCTGCGATCTCAACGGCGACATTGAGAAACTCCTGAGACCGCTCCTGCAGAACGGTGAAGGTTCCACTTAGGCCGTTGATGAGCGACATTAGCAATAACTCAAGTATGAAAAACGTTGCGCGTACGGCAGACAGGATTACTACTGACTTCCAGATTGTTTTGACCATCAGATCTGCTCCATCGGGATATGATTGAGCTAGACTTACGGACGTGGCGGTATTTGGAAAAGCAAGTTTTAGATGTTCGGGTGACCATAGAGTTAGGGAGGCTCTGAATAAGTCTCAAAATCAGCGATAATACGGTCATCGTCAACTGCACAGGATTCGTTGCCACCATGGATCAGATCACCTTCTCCGAAGCCGAGTACCAGACCAAGAAGCGTAAAACCCGCCGCGAGATT
>NZ_JACDWW010000068.1:0-61870 GCF_016464145.1 Marinobacter sp. bablab_jr008 | reverse complement strand
GGTTGATGGATCTGACCCAAGTACGAACCGGCATCCCTGTCCCCGAGTTCAGGGCAAGTTAATGGCATGAGCCGTATACGTGGTCCGTATGTACGGTTCTGTGAGAGGGATGAGGCGGTAACGCCTCACCCTACTCGCTGTCCAACTTTATATTTTGTAGACACTCGGTCTAATTTCTGGGATATTAATTAGACGCTCGGTCTAATTAAGGGTGATGGATGAATCAGCTACCAGTAAAGCGCCGACGGGGCAGGCCGCCCAAATCCTCGGCAGCGAGTTATCAGAACACCCGGGATACCTTGATCCAAGTGGGCCTGGGGGTGCTGACAGAGAAGGGCTACTCCTACACCGGTATAGACGAAATCCTGCGACAGGCGGGCGTGCCCAAGGGCTCCTTCTATCATTACTTCGACAACAAGGAAGCCTTCGGCAGGGCCCTGATTGAGGCTTACGGCCAGTTCTTTGCGAAGAAGCTGGAGCGCTCGTTGTCCGATGCGTCCCTCAGCCCCCTGGCGCGGATTCAGGCCTTTGTGGATGGCGCCAAAGCGGGCATGCAGAAGTTCGATTATCGCCGGGGATGCCTGATTGGCAATCTCGGTCAGGAAATGGCGGCTTTGCCAGAGAGCTTTCGGAGTTTGTTGTGCGCCGTTTTCCGGGACTGGGAGTCGCGGGTTGAGCGGGTTCTCGAAGAAGCTCGCAAGCTTGGTGAAGTGCCCCAGAGCCTGTCCTGCGACCAGATGGCACAATTCTTCTGGACAGGGTGGGAAGGTGCGGTGCTAAGGGCCAAGCTGGAACAATCCCCGGAACCGCTTGACCGTTTTGCCCAGGGCTTTATGGCGCTGGTGCGCGGTTCCTGATGACAACCGATCTACTCACGTTCACGAAACAGTGGAGGCAACATGTTCAAAGCAATCCTGATAGAAGGCAGCCGTGGCGACCAGCAGGTGGCGCTGAAATCCGTTGATGAGTCCCAGTTGCCCGAAGGCGATGTGACCGTTGAGGTGGCCTACACCACCCTGAACTACAAAGATGGACTGGCCATTACCGGCCGCGCGCCCATCGCGAAAACCTATCCGATGGTGCCGGGCATTGACCTGGCTGGCGTGGTGACGGAATCGTCCAACCCTGAGTTCAAGGCCGGAGACGAAGTGGTTCTTAATGGCTGGGGCGTGGGCGAGAAGCACTGGGGTGGTCTGGCCCAGAAAGCACGACTGTCCGGGGACTGGCTGATCCCGCTGCAGGCGCCATTCACGGCCCGTCAGGCCATGGCCATAGGTACCGCGGGGTATACCGCAATGTTGTGCGTGATTGCGCTGGAGAAGCACGGCGTCACACCGGATTCCGGCGACATTCTGGTGACCGGGGCCACTGGCGGAGTCGGCAGCGTAGCCGTCGCCATCCTGGCCAAGCTGGGTTATTCGGTAACGGCAGTGACCGGCCGGCCCGAAGAAGAAGCCTACCTGAAATCTCTGGGTGCCAAACAGATTCTGGATCGGGCCGAGCTGAGCGAGCCCGGTAAGCCGCTGGCTCGTGAAACCTGGGCCGGGGCGGTGGATGTGGCCGGTGGCCAGGTGCTGGCAAACGTCTGTGCCGGCATGAAATACCACGGTGTGGTGGCGGCTTGCGGGCTGGCAGCGGGCATGGATTTCCCGGCGACAGTGGCGCCTTTCATTCTGCGTGGCGTGACCCTGTGTGGCATCGACAGTGTGATGGCGCCGAAAGCAGACCGTTTGCACGCCTGGAAGCGTCTGTCTGAGGATCTGTCCCCTGAGTTGCTGGACAGCATGATCACCGAAGTGGCCTTTGACAACGTCATCGACGCTGCCGGCCAGCTGATGGACGGCAAGATCCGGGGCCGGATTGTGATTCCCGTGGCCGGGTAATGCCGGCCCGTCTCACTAACGATACAAAGAAACAGAGGACGTACCATGTCAGTACAGAACGAATTGCCCATCAGCCGCTTCCCGGTGCCTGAGCTGGATGCTCTTCCGGAGGATATCCGCAGCCGCATTCTCAAGGTTCAGGAGAAGTCCGGTTTCATCCCCAATGTGTTCCTGGCGTTGGCGCACCGGCCAGCGGAGTTTCGGGCGTTCTTCGATTACCACGATGCCTTGATGGAAAAAGAGAGCAACCTCACCAAGGGGGAGCGTGAAATGATCGTGGTGGCCACCAGCAACCTGAACCAGTGTCAGTATTGCGTGGTGGCCCACGGAGCAATCTTGCGGATCCGGGAAAAGAACCCGCTGGTGGCCGATCAGGTGGCTGTGAATTATCGCAAAGCCGATATCACCGAGCGTCAGAAGGCCATGCTGGATTTTGCCGTGAAGGTTTCCCAATCAGCGTACGAAGTCAACGACAGCGATTTTCAAGCGCTGCACGAGCATGGCTTCACCGATGAGGACGCCTGGGATATTGCCGGCATCGCGGCCTTCTTCGGCCTGTCCAACCGCATGGCCAATGTCACCAGCATGCGCGCAAACCCCGAGTTCTACTCCCTGGGACGATAAACAGCCGGGGCTTCGCCCCGGATTTTCCGGCCTGCCGTCTCCCCTGTAATACCTTCTTACATACTCCTGAACGTCTCCTCGCAATACTCCCTGAAGCCGGTTCGGTTCCGGCAAAGATCAATAATATTCAGGGAGTGGTACATGAAAACAATAACGGCGGAATCCAGAACATTCAGGGGTGGCTATCGTTGGCTGGTGGCCTGCGCGGTATTGATCTTGTTGCAGGGATGTGGGGGCGGAGGCTCGGACTCTTCTGATCCCTCGGACTTTGATGCCCCGGTTGAGCCGGTGAACGTCGGAGGTGACGGCGATCTATACGCACCGGATCGGGTGCTGGCCGTAGACATCCGCATGCCGGCTGACGAGTTTCGCCAACTCCGCAGCGAGGCCCGAACCCTGGCCAGTACCGATCGAGAGTGTGTGCCGGCATTCGAATACACCGAGTTTACGGCCCGGGTAACGATCGATGGCGAATCGATGGACAAGGTTATCGTTCGCAAAAAAGGCTATATGGGCTCCCTGAGCCCGAGTATTCCCTCTCTCAAGCTGGATTTCAACGACCTGCAGAAAGGCCGGACCTACCAGAATTCCTCACGGATGACCCTGAACAACAATCGCCAGGATCCTTCCAATGCCAGGCAATGCATGGCGTATGACCAGTTCCGTGAAGCCGGCATTGCGGCACCAAGATGCAACTACGCCAGGGTAACCGTGAACGGCGAAACACTCGGCGTGTTTACCAATGTAGAGCCTCTTAAAAAGCCTTTCCTGACCCGTGCGTTCGGCAACGATGAGGGTAATCAGTATGAGGCGCAGACCGCCGATTTTGGTACCTGGCTGAGCCAGCGATTGGAGAAGAAGACCAACGAAAAGGAAAACGACCGAAGCGATCTGCAAGCCGTTGCAGAAGCTCTGGCGTTGCCAGATGAGCAGATGCTGAACGTGTTGCCGCAGTTGGTCGATGTGGACCAGTTCATCCGCTTCTGGGCGGTGGAGACCTTGCTCGGCGCCTGGGATTCTGCCACCGGTAATGCCAACAACTTCCATATTTACCGTAACCCGGAGGACGGACTGTTCCATTTCGTTCCCTGGGGGGCCGACACGGCTTTTCGCGGGGACCATCCGCTCAAGCCGCTAACCGGTGTTTTCTATCGCAACTTCCGGCTCGCAGATCGTCTGTTCCAGATACCCGAATACCGGGCAGCCTATTATGCGGAGCTGGAGAACCTGTTGGAAACCCAGTGGGATGAGAATGCCTTGACCGACCGCCTGGCGCGCATTCGTCAATTGACCGGAACCACCGAGGAGGCGGCGGCCAGCCTGCAACGCTTTATCATCGGCAACGGTGAGCCGGGCGACGATGATTACCAGCCCGCCCGCAGGGCTGTTCTGGAACAGGCGATGGCGGCGGAGACGCCGACAGGCGAAGTCTCGCTTCTGGCAGACAAGGAGCCGGATTGCAGCGCGCCCACCACGACGGCTTTGACGGGCAACATCACATCCCAGAGCGGAAATGACCGAGGTGCATTCAATTTCACCTTGCCGGACGGGCGCAACGTCAGTGCCAGCCTGACCTACGCCGCCTTTGAAGTGGACAGCCTGGTGTATTCCGTGGACCGGGAAACCAAACCGGCGGTCGTTAGCCTCCTGATGATCGGCGTGGATGCCGGTGACAGCTTCAAACCCTATGTGCTTCAGCTGTTTATTGAATCGTCGGACTACGTACCGGGTAGCCATCGCCTCCATGGCTTTGCCACCAATGCGCTGCTGTTTGAGGTGGATGAGAGCCTGCCCGGAGATGTCCGGACGATTGCTCTGGGAGCTCAAGGGCAGATTACCCTGATCAGTGTTGGCACCGGGGAGCAGGCCGGGGACGTGGCAATCACCCTGGATGCCACCCTGGAGTACGTGGCCGACGTGCCATGAACATGGCCGTTGGTAGCCCGGTGGCGAGATTTGCCGGGCATTCCCTTGAGGCGCAGTCAAGAGCGCTCCTGATGAACCGTGTGGACACCAAGTTCATGATTCCGGCTCAGGAGCTAGACCAGTGTCTTCAGGGCCTGGAGCGCGAGTATTCGATGCTTGAGATTGGGGCGGCTCGGCGTTTTACCTACGACACCCTGTATCTGGATACGCCGGACAGCCAGCTGTATCTGGATCATCACAACGGCAAGCTCAATCGTTTCAAGCTGCGGATTCGTCACTACCGGCAAAGCGGAGAGAGCTTTCTTGAAGTCAAGAAGAAGAGCAACCGGCAACGCACCATCAAAACCCGCTTGTCGTTAACCGGAGACGGTCGGGACCCGCGCGTCATCAATGATTTCCTTTCCGGGCAATTCGGCCTTCCGGCTGCAGGGATGCGGCCGGCACTTTTTGTCCGGTATGAACGGATGACATTGCTCCGGCGGGACGGCCATGAGCGGGTGACGGTGGATACCGGGCTCTCATTCCAGACGCCTGATCGACAGCATTCCGTTGCGCTCCCAGGTCTTGCCATTTTCGAAATCAAATATGACCGGAAAGCCTCTGGCTCGCCTTTGATGGCGCGTCTGGCCGCGCTCGGATACAGGCCGGTGACTTTCAGCAAGTACTGCGTTGGTCGGGTTTTTCTGGACGGAGACAACCTGAAAACCAATCGATTCAAACCGTTGTTAAGGAGCGTTCATGGAATCTGCAGTTGACCTCCATTTTGTTATCCGGCTGTTGATTAATGCGGCCTCGGTATTGGTCTTGATTCGCTGTTATTACCGCTATTCCCGTCACCGGGAGAATGCCGCCTCTTTCATTCTCTTCGGCGTTGGCGTGTTTCTGGTGACGGCGCTGCTGCATTCGGTCACGGTCACGATGGGCTTTGCCTTTGGCCTGTTTGCCGTGTTCTCGATGCTGCGTTATCGCACCGAAGCCCTGGGTATCAAGGAGATGACCTACCTGTTCCTGGTGATCGCCATGGCCTTGCTGGCGGCAGTCGGGACCATGCACCACCTGGAGTTGATCATGCTGAATGGCCTGGTCATCGCCCTGGCGGTTGTGCTCGAGACCCGCATCCTGTTACCGCGACACGGTGAGAAGGAGGTGGAATACGAAAAGATCGAGAACGTCCACCGGCAACAACAGGCAGCCTTGATTGCCGATCTCAGGGAACGCACCGGGCTGGATGTGTTCCGGGTTGATGTGGTGTCTGTCAGCTACCTGAGAGACACCGCGATGCTTCGGATGCACTATCACCTGGAGGCGGGGCATGACTGAACAAACTGGCAAACTGCTGGCCTTTGCGCTGCTGCCGATGATTAGTGCAGGCGCCCTGGCGAGTGATGGCGACGGGCGTGCTCAGGCGGAGGTGAGTGGTTACATCGCGGCCGGTGTCGACCACTACGGCGCGTTCCATGATGAGGACGGAGAAGAATCCACCACGCATGGCGTGTTGCGCAACGCCAAGCTCCAGGTTGAACTGGCGTGGGGCGACGCCTGGGAGGCTGAGATTGACGGCGGCTACGAGATTGAAGGCGACAACAAAGACGCAGAGTTGGGCGACGCCTCTGTGCAGTACAACGGCCCTGATCGCCTCGCCATCCGGCTGGGCCAGTTCAAGGAGCCGTTCGGTATGGAACGGCTGACCAGCTACTCAAGTCTCGGTACGGGTGAGCGCTCAATGGCTACATCGGCCTTTGCACCGGGCCGTTCACTGGGGATTATGGTAGGGCAGTACCGGAAATCCTCAACCTGGGCGCTGGGTATATTTAGCGATGAGCGTAAACCGGAAGACGGCAGCGCTGTAACTGCCAGGGTCTCCCGCGCTCCCGTCCGCTCGGAGGATCAGGTACTCCACATCGGTGCAGCGGCATCCTGGCGACAGCATCGAGAGGAGGAGTTCCAGATCAAGGATGAGGCCGAGGTGTTCAGCGCTGACAACGTGGTTCGCAGTCCCCGCTTTGAGGCCCGTGAAAGCAGGCTTGCGGGCGTGGAGGCCGGTTGGCAGTTCCATCGGTTGACGGTGACAGCAGAAGTCATGGCTCAGGAGGTGCGTCGTAAAGGCGGCGAATGGTGGCGGTTTACCGGGGGCTATGTCCAGGCCGGCCTGCTGTTGACCGACGACCCGCGCCCATACGAGCGAGGCGAGTTCAAGCGCATCAAGCCAAAGAGTACCGGCGGCGCCTGGGAACTGGTGGCGCGTTACAGTGCCGTTGACCTGAGGGATCGAAGCATCGGGGCGGAAGCCAGCGTCACCACCGTGGGCCTGAATTACTATCTGGGTAAAGACATTCAGCTTCGCTTGAATTACCTGATGCCGGAGATCAGCGGTAATCGTCTGTCGCCGGATCCCGGGGGCAATGCCGCGACCCTGCGGCTGGTTTACCGGTTTTAGTTTGGAGGGCGAGTGCTTTTGTCGGGCCCATCGATATGCCGGGGTAGTTCCAGTATCACCTCGGTCCATTGCCCGGGTTCGCTGGCAATTTTCATGACACCACGATGATGCCGCATGATGGTGTGGCAGATACTCAATCCCAGCCCCAGGTTATCCGGCGTCTCGCTGGTGGAGAAAAACGGGTCAGTCAGTCGCTGCAGGTCACTGGAGTCGATGCCTTTGCCATTATCCCGGACGGTAATGCTGGTCACGGCTTCGGTGGAGGCAGCGGTAATCCGGATTTGCGGTCGTGCAGGGCTAGCAGCACGGATGGCTGACGATGCATTCATCAGGAGGTTGACGAACACCTGAATCAGCGGTGACGGAAAACAGGCGACCGAGAGGCCAGCGGGGATCTGGATGGTGACTGCGGTGCCCTGAAGCTGGTGCCGGCAAAATCGCAGCGCCGTTTGCACCAGCTTGTCGAGATTTACAGCCTCCGGGCCATGATCCGGCGCCGGGCGGGAGAATTCGATCAGATCCGAGACGATCTCTGCAATCCGGTGTTGATGGCTTGCAGCATCGTCCAGCGCCTCGGCCACGTCCGGATTCCGGTTGATCGCCGCGGAAAAGTCTACCGCCTGTATGGCGCAATTGAGCGGATTGGTAATCTCGTGCAGCAGCCCCTTGGCCATGTGGCTCAGGGCCTGGTGTTTCTGCTCCTGGGCCAGTTTGTCCTCGGTGGCCTCCAGTGTCTGCAAGGCGCGGGAAAGTTGCCGGTTTCGATCTCTGAGCAGAAACTGCAGGGCCAGCAGGTTGCGCAGGAACTTGGAGAAAAACCACGCCGATAACGGTGACACCACCAGGCACATCAGAATCAGCCAGTTGGTGATTACGCCGATAAGCACGGTGACAATCTGATCGGCCGGGACTGTGACCGCGGTGGCCAGCACCAGAAGTATCAGGTTGGCCGCCAAAATGATGCTGGTGTGCTTCAGCGACAGGGTGATGATGCCGACCGAGCTGATAAAAAAGAACAGCCCCACCACAGGCGCAATGGCGGCGCCGGCACCGATATAGCCGAGGTAGCTGAATGTCGCCATGTTGATGAATACGAGATAGACAACCAGCGGTGCCGCTCGCCGCAACCGGGTGAAGCGATGAGCCAGAATGAGCGCTGTCAGCACCCCGGTGTAGAGCAGGTAACCGGCAAACACCGGGGGCTCCACCGAGTGCGTGAGCTGTCCGGCCAGGAAAAGCAGGGTGCCGATAAACGCGATGATCAGGTAAACATCGGCGAACAGCGGCAGCACGCGGTACCGGTACTGGGTGCGCGAAAAACGTTCGAACCGCCGTTGCCGATCAACGGGCAGCTGTTTGATCTGCTCAATACCGGAGAGCAGGTTCATGGTAACGCCCTTTGGTGGTGTCTTTGCATAAACAGAATCAGCTCCGGCAGGCGTTCGAAGCCCAGCTTGACGAAGATCCGGTCCTTGTAGGAGTGCACCGTTTTACAGGACACCCCCAGCTCCTCAGCGATATCTCGAACCGCGACCCGCTGTGACATCAGTCTCGCCACCTCCCGTTCGCGGCCGGACAATGCCTGGTAAGCGGTAAGAGCGTCATCAGCCCGGTCGCGTGTTGATTGCCAGTTGCCAAGGTATACCTGACCGCTGCGAATGTAGAACAGGGTTTTGATCAGTTCCTGGATCGACTGCTGTTTCGAGACCACCGCCTTGATTCCGGACTCCAGGTAAATCGCCATGCGCGAGCTGTTGACCGGAGTGTCTGAGATCAGCAGCACCGAGAGTGCCGGGTGCAGGCTGAGGGCGTTTTCAGCAATGGTGAGTCCATCATTGTCTTTCAGATTCTCTTCAATCAATAGCACGCCGGGTCTGACAGCAGCCAGGCGTTGCAGCGTTTCAACGCCGGTCTCGGATTCGCCTACCAACTCTATGTCTTCGTTATGAAGAATCTGGAATAGCAAAGCGTCGCGGAAAAGACGGTGGCTGACGGTCGCGAACAGCCGGAGTCTGCGCGGAGGATTCACGGTCAGTTACCCGATCCCGGGAGTACCGGCAGCGTTATGGCCAGGTGCAGGCATTGGCCGTCTGCCTCAGCACTGACGTCCCCCCCCAGCAGGCTGGTGGTGACGAACAGCATCAGAAGTGCTGCCTGTTGTTCAAGAAGCGGATCGGAGAGCCGCGTGAGCGGAGCCAGTAGATGGCTGTAGATGCGTAGCGGTTGTTCCAGGGCTGCGTGAAGCTGATCGCGACTCTCGGTTAGAACCAGATGGCTCCAGTCAAGTCCGGAGCTGACAAGCAGGGTGTTGAGGGCTTGCCCCAGTAATTCTGCCGGCGAGCAGGGTGGAGACGATGTGGCCCGTTCCTGGGGCGGGGTCCCGCTGAACAGTGATGCAATCCGGTTCTGCCCGGGGCCTGCCGGGACGAAGTTTTCCAGCCGACTGAGTTCCTGCCGCACACGGTCACAGAACCGCCGGACAAGCTCCTGTTCCAGATGCATGTCCTGGCTGGCCCTGAGGTGTGCTTTCGCTGCAGGCAGGTGGTCAATGCTGGCCACGGTATCCAGAAAAGCGTTCAGTGTGGTATCTGGAACCTGTGAACTCAGGATCGGTCTCAGATGATCGAGGAGCCTGCCGTGGCGTTTCAGGCGCAGCTCGGCAAAGCGTTTCCGGGTTTCGCAGCGGGTGTTGTCCAGGGCCGACGCCAGCTCACGGTGGCGAGTGATGGCTTCCCGGAACAGTGGCAGCAAGGTTTGTGCTTGCCAGGGTTTTTTCTGGTAACGAAAGATACGGCCTTCGTTCACGGCATTGAGGGCAACATCCACCTCGCCCCAGGCGGAAGTCAGAATCCGGATAATGGCCGGATGAGACTGACGCAGCTCATCCAGCAGCTCTTTGCCCTGCATGCCCGGCATCCGCTGGTCGGTCATCACCGCTGCAATGGGGGCACCTGGCGTTCGCAGATGGTCCAGTGCCGCTTCCGCACTGTCTGCGGACAGGAGTGTGAACTCATCCTGCAGGTGTTCCAGCTGACGGATCAGATATTTCGTGGCGGCAGGTTCGTCATCGACAATGAGCACGACGGGGCGCTGCCCGTCAGTGTTTGGGGGCGATGGCTGGTGCTCGGTCTGGCCGCGCAGCTCCGGGCCTGTCAGGGCCGCCGCCATAAGGTGTGATCGGATAAGGTCAGGATCCAGGGGCTGCTCGAAGCAACGATCGATTACCTGGGTGTCCAGCAGCGCCACCAGTTCGCTCAGGATAACGCGCCCGGTTATCAACACTCTCAGCACGGCCGGATATTGTGTTCTTGCCTGAATCAGCAGACTGGAGTTTATTGCGGTTGATGCTTCGCATCCGGCCATCACCAGCGCCGCGGGTGGGGCTTCGGCAGCCGCTAGATGCCCGAGCACAGCGTCATCTGAGTTGAAGGCGTGTATCGAGAAGTCCTGTTCGAACAAGGCCTCGAACGTCTGCTTTGCCTCTTCGCTGTGGTAGCGCAGTAAAACGGTGGGTGAGTGGAAGTGCCCCATGTTTCCGGTCGTTCCTTGATATCGAATCGGCTGGACAGGTTATCAGGCGGGCGTCAGTCGTTTTGTAGGAATTTCCTACAAATGCAGGTTGTGGCGCCGAGAATGTTCGTTTCTGTGATGACTTTGGCAATTGCCAGAGCCCACTGTCTGAGAGCGACTACACTTAACGCTGAGTGCTTTCAGGAGGTAAATGTCATGACCACTCAAGACAGTCATCTCACCAACCACGAAGTCACCATCTGCCTTGCCGGCGGCGCCGTGCTGGGGCCGTTCAATGCCACCTGGAGCCAGGACGCCGGCGGTGATGTGAGGGAGCTGGTGCGCCAGTACGATGCCTTTCTGCAGGGCGAGAAGCAGAGCCGCTTCAAGTTTCATCTGCACGATACCTACACCAATACCGTGCACACGCTGATTCTGAACTTTGAGCAGGTGACCGGCATCTGCGACCATGTCCGCCTGAAATCCCATGGCAACGGCACGTGAGGGCCGCTGTGGGAAGCCATCGAGCGTGACATAAGGAGGATGTGATGACCGAGTTCAGAACTGAAAAAGACAGCCTGGGTGAGGTCCGGGTACCGGCAAACGCGCTCTGGGGCGCGCAGACCCAGCGTGCGGTGGACAATTTTCCGGTCAGCGGGCAGCCGATGCCGCCCGAATTCATTGCCTCTGTGGTTCAGGTCAAACGCGCGGCGGCCCAGGCCAACGCGTCACTGGGCTTGCTGGAGCCGCAACTGCGTGATGCCATTTGTGACGCCTGCGGCCGGTTGCTGAAAGGAGAGCATGCGGATCAGTTTCCGGTGGACCGGTACCAGACCGGCTCCGGTACCAGCACCAACATGAACGTGAACGAGGTGATCTCGGCTCTGGCGCGCGAGCAGGGCGTGGAGGTAAATCCCAATGATCACGTCAACATGAGCCAGAGTTCCAACGACGTGATCCCGACTGCGATCCATGTCAGCGCAGTGCTGGCAGTGAAAAGCCGGCTGCTGCCGGCGCTGTCGCATCTCCGGGGAGTGATCTACGGCCGGGAGGCTGAACTGTCCGGGCAGGTGAAGACCGGGCGCACCCATCTGATGGATGCCATGCCGGTGACACTTGGCCAGGAGCTCAGAACCTGGCGGGAGCAGGTCGCGGCGACCGAGCTTCGCCTTGAGCGGGCCATGGAGGACCTGGCGGCACTACCCCAGGGCGGTACCGCGGTAGGTACCGGGGTGAATGCTGCGTCGGAGTTTGCTGGCCAGTTTGTGAAGTTTCTGAAGCAGAATACGGGCTATCCGTTCCGGTCGCTGGAGCACAAGTTTCTGGGGCAGAGTGCGGTTGATGCGCCTGTGGCACTGTCTGCCCAGTTCCGTGGTGTGGCCGTGGTGTTCACCAAGATCGCCAATGACCTGCGCTGGATGAATAGTGGGCCGATCCATGGTCTGGCGGAAATCAGCCTGCCGGCCTTGCAGCCGGGCAGCAGCATCATGCCTGGTAAGGTGAATCCGGTGATACCGGAATCGGTGGCGATGGTGAGTGCCCAGGTGACCGGGCTGGATGCGGCTGTCGCCATGGCGGGCCAGTCCGGCAACTTCCAGTTGAATGTAATGCTGCCACTGGTGGGCGCAAATCTGCTGGATATGTGCGGGTTGCTGGCCAATGCCTCGAACCTGCTGGCGGACAAGGCCCTGCAAGGGTTCACCGTTAATACCGAAAACCTGAACGCGGGGGTGGGGCGAAACCCGGTTCTGGTGACGGCATTGAACCCTGAAATCGGCTACGCGCTGGCCGCGGATATTGCCAAAGAGGCATACCGTAGCGGGCGCCCGGTTATCGACGTTGCCGAGGAGCGGAGCGGATTGAGCCGCAAACGGCTTGAGGAATTGATGGACCCGCTCAAGCTGACCCGGGGCGGACTGACCTGATCTGGCCGGCTGTTGACAGGGGAAAGCAGAGTGCTGTTGTCGCTTGAGTTGTTTGTCATGCTGGTGCTGGCCAACGGGTCTCCGGTGGTTGTGGCGCGGTTGTTTCATCAGCATGGCAGCTGGCCCCTCGATGGTGGCCGGCTGTGGCGCGATGGCCGACCGCTGCTGGGGCCCAGCAAAACCTGGCGTGGTCTGGTATCCGGCGTTCTGACCTGCGCGCTGTTTGCCCTGTGGGTGGGTCTGGGCTGGTTGTTCGGAGCGCTGTTTGCTTTCCTGTCGCTGTGGGGCGATATGCTCAGCAGTTTCACCAAGCGCCGTATGGGATTGGCTTCCAGCGCCAGGGCGGTCTGGTTGGATCAGCTGCCCGAGGCGCTGTTACCTATGGTGATGGCCTGGTACTGGCTGCCGCTGCCACTGTGGGAGGCGGTCGCCGTTGCCCTTCTGTTCGCATTGTCCAATATGTTGTTCTCTCCGCTGTTTTACCGCCTCGGTATACGTAAACAGCCACACTGAACTCAGGGCCCGCGAGTGAGGGTGTGAATGGTCACTTCCGGAGGGCAGTTCAGACGCACATTCAGGACCGAAGTGCCGGCTCCCGGTGAGGTGTAGCCTTGCATGCCGTTTACCTGCCAGAGTCCGCGGCCAAGGCGTCTCGGGCAATCGGAGTCCAGCGTCAGCGGGATGCCGCCGGGCAAACAGAGTTGCCCACCGTGGGTGTGGCCGCAGAGGAACAGGTCGTAACCGGCATGGGCGGCTTCCCGCCAGATTTCCGGCGTATGACTGAGCAACAGGCTGATTCCCCCTGCGGGTATATCGTCGCCGGCCCGGTGCAGGTTGTGAACCTTGTAGTAGTGGGCATCGTCCACGCCGGCCAGGTACAGGCGACTGTCGCCCCGCTCCAGCGGCACCATTTCATTCATCAGCAGGCGATAGCCCATGTCTTCAAGAGCCGGCACCATTCGTACACTGTCGTGGTTGCCCAGCACGGCATAGGCGTCGCCGTGAATGGCCTGGCGCAGTCTGGCCATACCGTCCAAAGCATTGTCTACAGGGCCCCAGGTGCGTTGGCGGTAATCGCCGGTCAGAACGCACAGATCGTAATCCAACGGGGCGATTTGCCGTATAACTGCCTGCAGGTTGGCTTCGTCCATATCGACATGCAGGTCGGTCAGGTGAAGGATGCGGAAGCCCTCGAAGGCCGATGGGAGATCGGGCAACACGAAGGTGTTGTGCTCGGTGGTGAGTTTCAAACTGTTGGCCTGAGCCCGGCGTAGCAGGCCCACTGCCTTCAGGCAGAAACGAATCAGTCCCGGAGCGTTGGTCAGGTTTTCCAGATGGAACGAGCGCTTGTCCCGCCCGAACACCCGGGCTTCGGTTTCCCGCTCAATGCCGAGGCGTTGACGGGCATGGACGGGCCCGAGCCTCAGGCTCAGGCGGTAGTGGAGCAGCTCATCCTGATCTTCCGTTACGCGAACCCTTGCGGTCATGCTGTTATCCCTGATGCCGAGCGGAACCTTATCAGTGGTTCCTGTCTTAATTATGGTTGTTGCCCTGGGTAGTGCAAATTACAGGTGCTGATTTGGCTTTTCAGTATTGAGACGCCACAATCAGTGATCATTCGACGATGTATAGTGTACGGAGTGGCCCATGACCGATGCATGTAATCTGCCCGGCCTGAGTGTTCCCAGGAGTCGTTTCCCGGACCCTGAACAGGATCTGCCTGAAGCCGCCGGTGAGTCCCGGCTGGTGCTGGCGGGGGGCTGTTTCTGGTGTGTGGAAGCGGTCTTTCTGGCGGTTGACGGTGTTCACCGTGTGACCTCTGGTTATGCCGGCGGTGAAGCCAGTACCGCGAATTATGAGGCGGTCTGTACCGGGAAAACCGGGCACGCCGAAGTCATCGAGGTGCATTATGATCCGGCACGGGTCAGCTTCGGCCAACTGTTGAAGCTGTTCTTCTCGGTGGCCCATGATCCCACCCAGCTCAACCGACAGGGTAACGATGTCGGCAGCCAGTATCGCTCCGCGATATTCTATGAGACCCCAGAGCAGCACGATGTAGCCGAGGCGTATATCCGCCAGCTGGATGCCGCCGGTGTGTATCCGGATCGCATCGTGACGACCCTGGAGCCCCTGGAAGCCTTTTATCCGGCTGAGGAGCACCACCAGAACTTTGCCGCGCGTAATCCCTGGCAACCATACATCATGGCGGTAGCGGCACCAAAAATGGAAAAGCTGGCCAACACCTGGCCCGAACAGCTGAAGCCCGAATTCAGCAAAGACGACCCGGACCAGGCTTGAGGAGGCACCGATGTCTGTATCTGCAGCAGGCTATGACCTGACACCGTTAACCCGGGCAGAAGTGGAAGCCCGGGCTGAGCATCTTTCTGAGGAAGAACGCCGTGTGCTGCTCGATCACGGTACCGAGCGTCCCTTCTGTGGCACGTTGCTGGATAACAAAACGTCCGGCACCTATCACTGCCGGTTGTGTGATTTGCCGCTGTTCAGCTCCGATTCCAAGTTTGATTCCGGCACTGGCTGGCCAAGTTTTTTCCAGCCCTTCGACCCGGAGCATATCCGATACCTGGAGGACTCCAGTCTTGGAATGACCCGTATCGAAATTCGTTGCCCCCGTTGCGACAGTCACCTGGGCCACGTGTTCCCTGATGGGCCGCCACCTACCGGGCAGCGTTATTGTCTGAACTCCATTGCAATGGTGTTCTCTGAATCGAACTAGAGTCTTAATATCGCGAGCTCTTTGTTGCGGCTATAATGCGCCTTTCTTTTTAGGGCCGACCATCTGAAATCGGCTCTGGTGAAAGGTGATCGATGGTCAGACTGAAATTAAACCCGCTCACTGAATCGGCTACCCTGCTGCGACGTGCCGGTGTCGTGATTGGCTCCGTGGGGCTGACAGCGCTGTACTCGCTCTTGATCCTGTTGCGGGCCCTGTTCGGACGCCTGAACCGGCCGATTGTCGACAAATATTGCCGGGAATGGTCGGCAGCGTTGTTGCGGCTGGTTCGGGCGAGCCTGGTTGTTCGCGGAGAAGTGCCGGATTTCAACGATGGCCGGCGCTACATCATCATGAGCACCCATGCCAGCCACTACGACATACCGGTCAGTTTTGTGTCGCTGCCAGGTTCAATCCGCATGCTCGCCAAGAAAGAGCTGTTCAGCATTCCCCTGCTGGGCCAGGCCATGAGAGCCGCCGAGTTTCCCTCTATTGACCGTTCCCGTCGCAACCGGGCGGTGAAGGATCTGGAGAAAGCCCGTCAGATGATGGAAAGTGGCATTGTGTTGTGGGCAGCCCCGGAAGGCACCCGTTCTCCGGATGGTCAGCTGTTACCGTTCAAGAAAGGCTGCTTTCACCTGGCCCTGGATACTCAGGCTGTGATTGTACCGGTGGCGATTCGGGGGATTCATCGGGTGCTGCCCGCGCGCACCTGGCAGATTAACCTGGGGCAGCCGGTGGATGTGCGGGTGGGCACCCCCATCGACACGGCAGGAAAAAGCAAGGACGACATTGCGGAGATTATGGCGGGCGTGCGGGAGAATCTGGAGGAATTACTGGGCAATGGCGAGGCAGAATAAGCTGCCCCGCCGGCGATGCTCAGGCGGCGGAGACCACGGTAGAGAACAGATAGCCGGTGTAACCGATGTAAACGGCCAGCAGCAGGGCACCGTCAACCCTCGATACGAGCTTGCGCCAACCGGTCAGGCCGAAGCCCATGACCAGAAGCGCCAGAGTCAGGCCCAGCATTAACGTCCAGTCCCGATACAGCACCTCAGGGTCTACCGACAACGGTTGAATCGCCGCGGCGAGCCCCACCACGGCCAGGGTGTTGAAGATGCCTGAGCCCAGGATGTTGCCCAGAATCAGGTCGTGCTCGTTCTTCTTCACGGCGGCAATAGCCGATGCCAGCTCCGGCAGTGATGTTCCGATAGCCACAATGGTCAGGCCTATGATCAGATCACTAACACCCAGGCTCTGGGCAATAGCGACCGCACCCCAAACCAGAAGCCTTGAACTGACAATCAGCAGAATCAGCCCGATTACCAGCCAGATAAGTGCGGTTTTCAGGGGCATGGGGTGCGCAACGATTTCGGACTCAGCATCCCCTCCAAGCGGGTCAGCTTTGCCACGTATCCCCTGATAGATGGACCAACCCATTACCGCGGCAAAGACGCCCAGAAGCACCCAGCCATCCAGTCGGCTCAGCTCTCCGTCGATCAGTTGCGCACCGGCAATCAGAGTGAGTACGACCAGTCGTGGCAGTTCTTTGCGGATGACCTGTGAGTGCACGGCGATCGGCGCGATGATGGCGGTCAGGCCAACAATCAGGGCGATGTTGGTGATATTGGAGCCATACCCGTTTCCGAGAGCCAGGCCGGGGTTGCCGTCAGACGCAGCCATGGCAGAGACCGCAAGTTCCGGAGCAGAGGTGCCGAAGCCGATAATGACCATGCCGATCAGTAGCGTAGGCATGCCCAGGTGTTTCGCGGTGGCGGCGGCTCCTTCCACAAATTTGTCCGCGCTCCAGACCAGCAGGATCAGGCCGGCAATAACGGCACCGATGGCCATCAACATAGAGAAACCTCAAAAAGATTAACGGGAAACTCCGGCCCACGGCCAGGAGGAAAGTGTTTGGCGCACAAGATACCGTATTAGGGGGCGATTGGTCAGCACTGAGATGCGCGCCGTTGCAGGTAACTACGGATGATCCAATGGTTGGGCGACGGGGTATCAGACTAAAGTGGCGCTGATATTGTTAACAAAACACGAGACAATCCCGGCAAAACGATAAGATGACGGGCAATGTGCCAACACACCGGTAATCGCACCACTGGTGCCAGCGGTGCCCGCAACCGACACGCATCAATTGATAATCGCAATTTATTCTTTCGGCGAAAATCGGGATAATTGCGCGCAATTTCAGACCGGAAGCTCACGGCAGCGCCGTCTACCTCGCGCCAGGCCGGCTTCCGACAGGCCACTTTGCTGATCGTGGAGTGGCAGCAGGCTTCAACACTAAGCTAGGGTGAAAACCAATGGCCGTTAGACAGGCAGATGTAGTGCTGGTCGGTGGGGGCGTCATGAGCGCGACCCTCGGCATGATGCTCAGGCAGCTGGATCCGTCCCTGGACATCGTCATGGTGGAACGTCTTGACCACGTTGCCCATGAGAGCACCGACGGATGGAACAATGCAGGTACCGGGCATGCCGGTTACTGCGAGCTGAACTACACCCCCGAAACCGATGATGGCGATGTCGAGATTGAGCGGGCGTTGAAAATCAATGCCCAGTTCGAGGTGTCGTTGCAGTTCTGGTCTTACCTGGTGGAGCAGGGCATCCTGCCGGAGCCGACCTCTTTCATTAATCGTACGCCACACCAGAGTTTCGTCTGGGGCGAGAAAGACGTGGCGTTTCTAAAGCGCCGTTACGAGCGTCTGAGCGGGCACCACCTGTTCCAGGAAATGGAATACACGGAAAGCCCGGAGGATCTCGAAGAGTGGATGCCGCTGGTAGTTCGCCACCGTGATCCTATGCAGCGTGTGGCCGCGACCCGAATCAAACATGGTTCCGACGTGGATTTCGGTTCATTGACCCGCAGCATGGTGAAATGGCTGGAAACCCAGCCCAACTTTGAACTGATGCTCAGTAGCCCGGTGCACTACATTGATCAGCGCGACAATGGCCGCTGGAAACTGCGGGTGAAAAACCAGAAAACCGGCGAACTGACCAAGCTGGAAGCCGGTTTCGTGTTCCTAGGTGCTGGTGGTGGCGCGCTGCCGTTGCTGCAGAAGTCTGGCATTGATGAGGCCCGCGGTTACGGTGGCTTCCCGGTCAGTGGTCAGTGGCTGGTATGCCAGAAGCCGGACATCGTCAAGGAGCATCATTCCAAAGTGTACGGTAAGGCACCGATTGGCGCGCCGCCGATGTCTGTCCCGCACCTGGATACCCGCATCATCAATGGCGAACCTGCCCTATTGTTCGGACCGTTTGCTGGCTTCACCACCCGCTTCCTGAAGCAGGGCTCAGTCTTCGATCTGATTGGTTCGGTGCGCGCTACCAACCTGCGCCCGATGCTGTCAGTCAGCAAGAGCAATATGGACCTCACCCGTTATCTGATCGGCGAAGTGTTCCAATCCCATGCCGACCGTGTGAATTCCCTGCGCAACTTCTTCCCGGATGCCCGTGAAGATGACTGGAAGTTGCAGATGGCTGGCCAGCGGGTGCAGATTATCAAGCAGACCGAAGAGGGTGGTGGCAAGCTTGAGTTCGGCACCGAGATTGTCGCAGCTAAAGACGGCACCCTCGCCGCCTTGCTGGGTGCCTCTCCCGGGGCTTCTACTGCGGCTAACGCCATGATCAATGTGCTTGAGCGCTGCTTCCCGGAGAAGATCAGGAGCGAGCAGTGGCAGTCCCGCATGAAGGAGCTGGTGCCATCCTATGGCCAGTCTCTGGTGGATAATGAGGAGCTGCTCAACAGCGTTCGTGAACGGACCCTGTCAACGCTCAAGCTCAGGTAATGCTATCCTCTTGATTTGAGAATTCTCAGATCAAGAGGACAGTTATGGCCAATGATCATCGACAGGCGCTTAACGGCGCCGAAGTGTTTATCCGGGCACTTGAGAATGAGGGCGTAAAATACATTTTCGCCGTGCCCGGTGAAGAGAATCTCGCGTTCCTGGAAGCGTTACGCAATTCCAGTATCCGTCTGGTGCTGAACCGGCACGAACAGGCTGCCGGCTTCATGGCGGCGACCTATGGGCGACTGACCGGCCAGGTGGGGGTTTGCCTGTCCACCCTCGGGCCGGGCGCCACCAATCTGGTGACGGCCGCGGCCTACGCCCAGCTGGGCGGCATGCCCATGATGATGATCTCCGGGCAGAAGCCCATCAAGTCCTCCAAACAGGGGCTGTTCCAGATTCTGGATGTGGTGGATCTGATGCGGCCGCTCACCAAATACACCCGCCAGATCAGTAACGCCAACACCATCCCCGCCAAGGTTCGTGAAGCCTTTCGCCTTGCCTCGGAAGAACGCCCCGGTGCTGTGCACCTGGAGCTGCCTGAGGACATTGCCGAGGAATCCGCCGAAGCGGGCATTCATATCTTTAATCCCAGTGATGCCCGCCGGCCAACGGCCAGCGAGAAGAGCCTGGATATGGCCTGTGACATGCTGCGCAGGGCCCATCATCCACTGATCATGATTGGTGCCGGCGCCAATCGTAAACGGGTATCCAAAGCCTTGCTGCATCTGGTGGATGTGACGGGCATTCCGTTCTTCACCACTCAGATGGGTAAGGGCGTGATTGATGAGCGTCACCCCCGTTACATGGGGAATGCGGCCCTGTCCGCCGGCGATTTTGTTCACTGCGCCATCGACCGGGCGGATCTGGTGATTAATGTTGGCCACGATGTGGTGGAAAAGCCCCCGTTCTTCATGACGCCGGGCGGTAAAAAAGTCATCCATGTGAATTTCAGCGGAGCCGATGTCGATCCGGTGTATTTTCCGCAGCATGAGGTGGTGGGTGACATTGCCAACAGTGTGGAGTACATGGCCGAGCACTGCGGACAATGTGCCAACCACGATTTCACCGGCCTGATGGAAGTGAAACAGGCGGTCGACAAGCATCTTCAGGAACGGGCCACCGATGACCGCTTTCCGGTGATCCCCCAGCGCATTGTCCACGATGTGCGATCCGTGATGCCGGATGACGGCATCATTGCGCTGGATAATGGTATGTACAAACTCTGGTTTGCCCGTAACTACCCGGCTTACGACAACAACACCGTGCTGCTGGACAATTCTCTGGCCTCCATGGGCGCGGGCCTGCCCAGTGGTATGATGGCGGCCATGCTCTATCCGGAACTGAAGGTCATGTCGATCTGCGGCGATGGCGGCTTCATGATGAACAGCCAGGAGCTGGAGACGGCTGTTCGCCTTGGTCTGAACCTGGTGGTGCTGATCATCAACGACAGTGCGTATGGCATGATCAAATGGAAGCAGGGCCAGGATGGCTATGAAGATTTCGGGCTGGATTACCGCAACCCGGATTTCGTGAAGTACGCGGATTCCTACGGTGCCATTGGCCACAGGGTTACCCGTACCGAGGAGTTGCGCCCGACCCTCGAGCGCGCACTGGAGGCCGGTGGTGTCCACCTGGTGGATGTGCCGGTGGACTACAGCGAGAACCGGCGGGTCTTTGATGAAGAGCTGGCGGAGCTCACCTGCCGGCTTTAGCCGGCCTGGGCAGCTCCACGCAGCATGGCCTGTAACAGTTCATCTGCGTCAAACTTGGTCAGGGCCTCGTTGGCCCCGACCTGATTGGCGTAGCTCAGGCTCATCTCACTGTTCAGTGAGGTATGCAGGATAATGTAGGGTTGCTTGAGGCTGGCGTTATCCCGGACATCGAAGGTCAGCTCGTAGCCATCCAGCCCCGGCATCTCGATGTCGCTTACCAGAATCTCGATCGGGTGCCCCAGCTCGTGCTCTCTGAGCATCACCTGCAGGGCTTCATCGCCATTGGTGGTGACGTGGTAGCTGATGCCTTTGCTGTCCAGTACATCGCTCAGCTGTTTACGGGCCACCTGGGAATCGTCTACCAGCAGGATATTCAGAGACTTGAGCGTTTCGCTCTGAAGATCTGACAGTACAACATCCTGGGCATCCAGGGATTCCGGATACACCTTGGCCAGCAGCAACTCCACATCCAGTAGCTGGATAATGTCGCCATCCACATCCAGCAAGCCAGTAATAAAGGCATTGGTGCCCAGAGCCTTGGGCGGCGGCATCACGCTCTTCCAGTCTGTCTCGATAATCTGCTGAACACTACGCACCAGAAAACCGATTTCCTGGCGCTGGATGTCGGTAACAATGATGGAGGCTTTTTCCTGCTCCTCGCGGGTAAGCGCCGGGTAGCCTACGGCCGCAGACATATCAATGACCGGCACGGCCGAGCCCCGGAAGGTTGCGGTTCCGATCACGGCATGGTGGCTGTGGGGCAGTTTGGTTAATCGCTGAAACGGAAGTATTTCCCGGATTTTCAGAGTGCCAATGCCAAACAGCCGCGAGCCGAACAGGCGGAACAGCAGGAGTTTCTGGGACTGCTTCGCTTTGCTGGACATAAACCGATCCTTGCAAAAAAGATAAAAGCTCCTTGCCGGAGCTCACGGTAATGATTCGTGCACTGACGACCACAAAACAAGGTGCCAGCGATCAAAAGGTTATGTAGCAATAGTAGCAGCTTTATACGCAGCCATTCGTTATCAGCTTTGTATCAAATGGTGACAGGTTTTCAGCCCGTTCGGCTACCAGGGTAGGTTGGTGATCACAAGCCAGCCGGTGCCACCGGTGGTGGCGACGGCAACCAGAGCCAGCAGCCCGTCCCGGGCGACAATGGACAGCCCGAACGCCATCAGCGCCAGGCCACCGCCATTGGCACTGAAGGGGATAAGTTCCATCATCGGCATGGCAGCGGCCACCGCCATGCAAATCAGTGCCATCAGATACTGGCCTGCCCCGGAAACCAACCAGGGCAAGCGCCGCCGGGTCCAGCGATCGACAAATGCCGCCGGTTTGTCTGCCCATTGCAGGCCTTTAAACAGTGTCTGTTTGGAAATATGGCGGTTCGATAAACGGGAGGGAATCCAGACTGAGCGACGCTGGAACAGCAACTGGCCCAGGGTAAGCAGAACCAGCAGACCAAGCAAGGTGGGTACGCCGGGAATGTCGCCAATAAGCGGCGCCACCGTTACCAGACCGGCCAGCAGGACCAGCGGGCCAAAAGAGCGCTCACCCACTGCGGTCATCAGATCCCCGACTGATACCCGATCCTGATTCCGGGTATGGTCCCGTATTCTGGTGACCAGCTCTGTCAGGCTTTCCGGGTCGTTTGGTTGGTTCATGGATGGCCTCATTTTCCGGAGTGCTGAGAGCGAGCTACATGGATTGGGTTATTCCAGAAACGAAAAAAGCCCTTGAAATCAGGGGCTTTTCTCTTGCAAGGTGGTGGGGATGGCGGGAATTGAACCCGATGCCGCACCTGTCTATTGGCCCACAGAAAACCACAATAGCCCATAAAACAGACGCTTACAAAAATGGCATTCCACACATAACCACTCAAAACCGCAGTTGCGTCGACACTCTGTGGACACCTGCTGACACCTATGGCCAATGAGCGTTAAGTAAGCTACCTTTCTGGATTATCCCTGCTGTCCTAATCAAAGGAGTTGGTTTTGAGGTTCCTGGGAATAGTCGTCGCCGTATTCGTTGCCAACCTGATAACGCTCGCTTTCATTGCCATAGCATTTGCAATGCTGATCTCAGACCAGGGCCAGGCCTTCATGCGCCACCTGGGCTATGACATATCGCCGTTGGTATCTGCCTACCATCAAACCCAGATCAAAGAATGGAACGATCCAAGGGTAAGACGTATGACGTCCATAGGCATCACGCCGTCACCGCAAGAACCCGCACCCGTGCAGCCAAAGCCAGCGTCAAAAACAACAGATAACAAACCGGATCGCCATGCTATCCAGACGACACTGAACACCTGCAGGTTTTGGAACAACGAATACCGGAAAGACGGTACAGACCGCAGTAAAGGCTTCCGGGATGCGGCCTGCAACAGGTACGAAAGGCTCAGTGGAAGCGATGTAAACCGAGTTATAAGCCTTGCTACCGCTCCCCAGCGTCAGACCACAAGCCAGCAGAGCAACACCAGGCAATCGCAACAGGCAAACAATGACAATCGTCAACACGAAGCCTACTGCAAAAGGCTTCAGGAAAAGATCGACTACTATGATGCCAAACTCAGGTCTGGCGGTGATGGTAGCTACATGACCTACTGGCGAGGTGAGCGCCGAAAGGTCAGCAACAAATACTCCTGGGAATGCCTGCGGAAATAACCTTGCAGTAGTGGGGTAGCCTTCACTATAAACCTGTAGGTACATTCATTGAGGAGGCGCAAACACCATGTGCGGCCGATGCAACGTATCCGACGACCCCTTAGTCCAGGGCCTCCTGGACGAACTCGGCATCCCGCTCCGGATAGAGCCCCGCGTTAACATCGCCCCCGGAGCCAAAGCCCAGATCGTCTATGAAACCCACCAGGGCCGCATCCTGCAGGACGCCATCTGGTCATTGCTCATAGAACGGAAACCAGACGGCACCGGCTACCGCCCATCGTCAAAGTACAGCACCTTCAACGACCGATCGGGCAGCCTGGGCACCAGCCCACTCTGGAAGAAGCGGTTTCACAGTCAGCGCGCCATCATACCGGCCAGCGGCTTCCATGAATGGACAGGCGAGAAAGGCCACAAACAGGGCTACAACATCCACCCGGCCGACAGCGCCATAGCCTTTGCCGGCCTGTATGAACTGTGGGACTTCCAGGAAGAAGTGGTACCGTCGTTCACTATCATCACCCTGCCACCACACCCCAGGTTCAGTCATATCCACTCGAAAAGCATACCGCTCATGCTCAACCGGGAAGACTTCGACATGTGGCTGGACCCAAACCTGACCAACACAGACCCATTCCAGGACTTACTCAAAACCCGAATCCGGCAACCACTTCTGGTAGAACCCATAAGATCACCTGCGGCCCTGGAGCAAACCGGCCAGGCAGAACGAATTGAAACGGATTAATCACCCGCATATAAAGGGCCGACCGGGATAGTTATTGCTGAGATAGACTCTGGCTAGCAGTTTGAATCCCACAGCTTTCGAAGCACACTTTTTCTTTTGGTGGACATCCCTTTTCTTTTTAGTGGGAGAGAAACGAAAAAAGCCCCTGAAATCAGAGGCTTTTCTCTTGCAAGGTGGTGGAGACGGCGGGAATTGAACCCGCGTCCGCCAGCACTAGGCCTTGAGGTCTACATGCTTAGTGTCCTTCTATTGATTTAACCTCAAGCGACCCGAAGGTCAGGGTGCAAGAGGCGAGCTCTTTAATCTTAGCCGAACACCAGTGAGCTCTGGTGAACGGAGCAGCCTATAAGCGATGACGTCCTGGGATGTTGCTACTGAGTTATAGGCGCCTCAGCCAGGACGACTGGAACGGCTTACGCCGCCAGTGCGTAGTTTTCGTCGTTTGCGACTATTACGTTGCAGCTTTGGATTTACGAGATTCGCTGCCATCTCGGCATGCACCCAAGGGTTTGTCACCGGCGTCGAAGCCAAGTCGTCCCCTTGTTGTTTCAGTATATGTGTCCGGATTGCCAGACTTCAAGGCTTCTTTGTGTAACGGCGTTACTATTTGTACCTACCGCTGGCTCTGGTGAGCCTAGGAGGCCTGGCGAAAACCGCCGGCGCCAGCTTTCGCGAGTGCAGCCTGATGCAGGTTCTCGAAGCTGTCACGGAAATAATCCATTACTGCGCCCGGGTCGGCTTTGATGCCTTTGTCGACGGTTATGCCGAACTGTACCGTGCCGGCGTAACTGAAAATGCTCATGCCTATACCTATGTTGCCGCTCTGGGGCACCCAGAACATGGGTTGAACCAGTTTGCTGCCCGCCAGGTAAACCGCATGGCGTGGTCCGGGAACGTTGGTCAGAACTGCTGAGGCCTTGTTGCTGAGCAGGTCCAGTGCCCGGCGTTCGAGAATGTCCGGGCCGCGGCCAAACAGGTCCAGCAGGCTATAGGTTACCTGGGCTTGGTATGACCGTTTGAGCCGGTTCATGTTTTCCTGAACCTGGCGGAAACACATGATCGGATCCGTTACCTCAACAGGCAGGCACACCAGCACCAGGCCAAACTGATTGCCGAGGGTTTCGATGGGCTGGTCCAGTGGCCTCAGGTTGAAAGGAACGGCAACCCGAATGCCGCAGTCCGGAATACTCTGGCCGTGCTCCGTAAAATGCCGGCTCAGTGCACCGGTGGCGGCACACAGTAAAACGTCGTTGACGGTCCCGCCCAGTGTCCTGGCGCACTGTTTCACGGTTTCCAGTTCAAGAGGTTCGGCCCAGGCCACCTGTTTGCGGCCCAGCAGTGGGCTTTTCAGGCTGGTTTTCGGCTCGAAGGGGGCGAGCCCCAGCTTGGCCAGGTCCATAACAATACCGCCGGCAGTGGTGGCCAGCTTCAGCGGGTAGTCAGGCTCTTTGCGGATGGAATCAACGAACAGGTTGGCCTGTCCCCAGGCCGCCTGAGTGCTGTCCACAATCCGGTGCAGGAACCGGCTGGCGGGTGTGCCGTTGGGTTTTGCGGTTAGCTTTGGGTGTGCAACGCGCTCGAGCTTGGGTTCAGGAGTGCGATCGGTCAGGGAAAGCAGTACCCGCACCAGTGAAATGCCATCGGCAATACAGTGGTGAATCCTGATTAACAGGGCGCAGCCGTTCTCATAGTTGTCGATGTAGTGTATTTGCCAGAGTGGCCGGCGGAAATCGAGAGCGGTGCTGTTGAAATCACTGGCCAGGGCCTGAAGCTCTCGCTTGCCGGCGTTTCCCGGCAGAGCGATGGTGTGCAGGTGGTTGTCCAGATCGAACAGGGGGTCGTCTTCCCAGTAGACCTTGTCACCTTTGTCAACGATGCGTTGCCGAAAGCGCCGGAATTTCAGGAAACGTTCTTCCAGGGTGCGCTTGAGTCGCTTGAGTGGAATGGGTTGTTCAAAGGCCAGTACCGCGGAAATCATCATGGGATTTTCCGGGGTATCCATGCGTAACCAGGAGCGATCGACCGAGGTCATGGCCGTCCGTTTTGCTGACATAAGCCCTCCCTATGCTCTGTACCGGAGTCCGGGCCGCCTGGTACTGCCATCGGGGCCAACTGACGAAAGGCCTAAAAGTATAGGAGGCTTTTTGAAATCAGCAAAGAGGGTGCATATGCGGCACAGTTTTGGTGTCAGGTGTTGGCCTCGCGCATGATGCGCTGTTTCTGGCGGTTCCAGTCACGCTCTTTTTCGGTAGCGCGTTTGTCGAACAGCTTCTTACCCTTCACCAGGGCGATCTCACATTTTACCTTGTTCTTTTTCCAGTACAGGGCGAGGGGAATGCAGGTGTAACCCGCCTGATTCACCTGGCCGACAATCTTGGCGATTTCCTTGGCGTGCAGCAGCAGTTTGCGGGTGCGGGTCGGGTCCGCAATCACATGGGTAGAGGCGGTGTTCAGAGGCGTGATGTGGGAGCCCAACAGCCAGGCCTCGCCGTCCTTCAGCAGTACATAGGCGTCAACCAGTTGTGCCTTACCGGCACGCAACGACTTCACTTCCCAGCCAAGCAGGGCCAGGCCAGCCTCGAAGCGCTCCTCAATATGGTATTCGTGCTTCGCCTTCTTGTTCAGGGCGATGGTGTTGCTGGTTGGGGCGTTTGCTTTCTTCTTGCTCATGAATCCTGTCCGGGATCGGAAGAATGACGATGCTGGTCTTGTCGGTACGCCAGCAAAGCGCGCATTGTAGCGCAGGAGTGCAAGAAGGGTCACGGATTCGCCGTCTGGCTCGGGTTTAGTGTCGTTCCTGCTGGCTTGCTTCGGCTACAATGATGCGCTCGTCACTGCCTGGGGAAGTAATGCTGCGCAAGTACCAGACGTCAATAGGGTCGTTTACCCGAAAATCCACCTTTTTCTGGGCTTCTGTGGGTGCCACGGTCGGCCTGGCCAATCTGTGGCAGTTTCCCTATCTGGCCAGTATCCACGGCGGCGGCTTGTTTATCTTGCTGTACCTGGCCTGTCTGCTGATTGTTACCTTGCCGCTGATGGTGACGGAGGCTGTGATTGGCCGTCATGCCCGGCATGGGATTGTGCTGGCCATGGACGGCATGGTGAAAAACGCTGGTTGCTCACCGTTCTGGCGGTTGGCAGGGCCGTTGAGCATTATTGCGGCCTTCGTGGTGCTCTCTTTCACGGCCGTATTTGGCGGTATTGTGTTGGCCTACATCTTTTTTGGGGCTGCTGACCGCTTCGAGGGCGCTTCGGCGGCGTCAGCAACTGCCGTACTGTCGGAGTTGGTGTCGGACCCGGGTCACTATCGGCAGTTTATGGCCTGGCACGTGTTCTTCGTGATTCTTGTGGTTGCGGTGTCGGCCCGAGGGGTGGTCAAGGGGCTGGAGCGGTCGATGCGCATGATCGTGCCCTGCACCCTGCTGCTGATGCTGGTGCTGTTCGGGCTGGCGGCCATGCAGGGGAGTTTGCAGTCCGGGGTGGAACACGTTCTGGTGATGCGGCCTGAACAGGTAACAGCGGCCAGTCTCAAGGCAGCGTTCTTCCATGCTTTTTATACCTTGGGTCTCGGAATGGGGGTGTGGGCAATATTTGGCGCCTATTCCACCAGCCATACCCGCCTGAAGCGCTCGATACTCGCTGTAGTGTTGATGGACACCCTGGTCGCCATCATGGCCGGATTGATGATGTTTTCAGTTGCAGCGGACGGTAGCAGCCTTGAGGGTGAGCGGGGTTTCAGCCTGCTTTTTGTTTCCCTGCCGGTTGCGCTATCAGACTTACCCTACAGTCAGGTGGTGATCGCGTCGGTTTTCCTGCTGGTGGTGCTGATTGTATGGGCGACGGGGTTGTCGCTTCTCGAACCGGTGGTGGGATGGTTCCGGGAGTGGACAGGGGCGCCCCGGGGCTGGTCTGCCGTCATTGTGGGGCTTGCCGTCTGGTTCGCCGGGCTGGCTTCCTTGTTCTCCTTCAATCTGTGGGCTGACTACCGCATGGGCGGTGCCACCGTATTCCGATGGCTGGAACTGGTCGCCGGGGGCATTGTGATACCGGCGGTTGCGATTCTCATTGCCACATTTGCCGGCTGGTGCATCACCCGGCGCTTCGCGGCAACCATTCTGGGCAATGCGCCGGTTGTGTTCCGGAGAATCTGGTTCTGGGTTATGCGCCTGGTCCTGCCAGTTGTGGCAGCCTGGATCGGGTTGCAGTACACGCTTTTTTCACTCGGCAATCTGTGTGACAACGGCAGTGCGGCTATCTGGTGTCAGGAGGCGCCGGCGTCTACCGAGGCGCAGGATGGGGCCCCTGAAGACAGCCAGGTTCAGGAGGATGTACCTCCGCAAACGCCTGAAGAGGCCTTGCTGCCAGCGGAGAACGGACAACCTGAACCTGACGAAAACACCCCCAAAGAGGGCGATATCCTTTATCATAGTGTCTGACCAGTCCGGCAGGGCTGTAACGACGTTCGAAATGCAGGAAATCCGGTTTACATGCCACATCAGATCGACAAGACCGCATTGGTCATGCACTCGGCGGAGCGTATGTTTCATCTGGTCAACGACATTGCCCGTTACCCTGAGTTCTTGCCCTGGTGTGCCGGGGCAGAAATCCATGAACAGAACGATGCTGAAATCATGGCCTCACTGGATATCGCCAAAGGGGGCGTTCGCCATCGGCTGACCACGCGCAACCAGTTGCTGATGCCAGAGACCATTGAAATGAAGCTGGTGGATGGGCCGCTCAGGAACCTCACGGGTCGCTGGCACTTTCGGGCTCTGGACGATAATGCCTGCAAAGTGATTCTGACGCTGGAATTCGAGTTTTCCGGCTCGCTTTCACGAATGACCTTTGGCCCGGTATTTAATCAGGCGGCCAACACCATGGTGGATGCTTTCTGTCGTCGGGCAGACGAGGTGTATCGCGGAGGAATCATGTAATGGAAGTGGAAGTAGCCTATGCCCGCCCGGACAAGCAGCAGATCGTGCCCGTGGTGGTACCTCCGGGTACCACCGCCCTTGAAGCGGTGAAGCTCTCGAAGATTGCGGAGATCTTTCCGGAGATCGATGCGGACACTATCGATATGGGGGTGTTTGGCAAGGTGGTAAAAACCCCGGCCGAGCATGTTCTGAGAGAAGGCGACCGGGTGGAGCTGTATCGCCCGCTCAAGATTGATCCCAAGCAGGCGCGCCTGAACCGGGCTAAAAAGAAAGCGTAAGCGCTAGTGTCCCGTCTGGCTAATTCCTTAATCTACTGCTTGCCTCTGAGGACTCTGACCAAGGCGCCAGTCTGCAGATGTGGTGGTTCCACATCAAGGACTGGCAACACAGGGCTCAGAGTCCTCAGAGACAAGCCCTCCGGGAGCTTCTGAAAAACCGAAGAACGTCGTTCTGCTGGCTCGATTTGGAACCACCAAACCTTCACCAGCACGCCTAGCTCTTCGGTTTTTCAGAAGCTCAGTAGGTTAAGGAATTAGCCAGACGGGACACTAGTAGGCTGGTGTTTCTTCCAGAAGCTGGGCTTCGTAGTGGCTCAGCTGATCATTCTCGTAGTAAACGATGATGCGCTGTTCTTCGATCTCGTTGCCCCGGCGCTGAAAGGTGTAAACATAGTATTCCCGGGACGGGTCGACGGGGTTCAGCATCAACGGGCTTCCCAGCAGCGCGTGAACCTGACTTCTGGGCATGCCCTCGGACAGTTCCGTCAGCTCCTCATCGGTGACAATGTTGCCCTGCTGGACATTGATTTTGTAAACGCCCGGAAAAACACAGCCGGACAAGGATAAAATGCTAATAAGAACGATAGCGGGGAGCTTTTGCATCGCCGGGGGAAATCCTCTATCTTGAATTCGCCTGCGTTGAGCAGGTGTGAAACGGGTCATCCGTCGTACTGCGGCTTCATCATACCGGAAGCCGTGAGGCACACCAAAGAGCGAATGGTAACATGTCATCTGAAAACGCCGAATTACGAAAAGTCGGTCTGAAGGTTACTCTGCCAAGGGTCAAGATCTTCAATATCCTTGAGAATGCTGAAGAACATCACCTGAGTGCTGAAGACGTTTATAAAAAGCTGCTGGACCAGGGCGATGACGTGGGCCTGGCGACAGTCTACCGGGTGCTGACCCAGTTCGAAGCTGCAGGCCTCGTGTTGCGTCATAATTTCGAAGGCGGTCACGCGGTGTTCGAGATGGCCGGTGATGATCATCACGACCACATGGTTTGCACTCAGACTGGCGAAGTTGTTGAGTTCGTCGATGAGGTCATCGAGGAGCGCCAGCAGAAGATTGCGGCAGAGCACGGCTATGAGATTGTCGATCACAGCCTGATCCTTTACGTGAAGCCACTGAAGTCCGATAAGAAGTAAAAAAAGGGCCAGCGACAAGGCTGGCCCAGAAGCTCTCCGAAACGAGAGGGGGATTAGTGATGGGTTGCCTGGCCCTTTACAAACATCTCCCGGGCATGAGCTATGGTCTGTTCTGTCATGTCCACTCCGCCAAGCATCCTTGCGACTTCGCTGATCCGGCCCTGGTCATCCAGGGATTCGATGCGTGAATAGGTCGCGTCTTTCTCGGTAAATTTGCTGACGAACAAATGCTGATGGCACTGGGCCGCCACCTGCGGCAGGTGCGTGACGCACAGTACCTGGCCATTCTCGCCGAGTGCTCTCAGCAGGCGGCCTACGACCTCCGCGGTGCCGCCACCGATGCCGACATCCACCTCATCGAACACCAAAGTTGGTGTGGTGGAGGTTTGTGCCACAACCACCTGAATGGCCAGGCTTATGCGGGAAAGTTCACCGCCGGAAGCCACCTTGGCCAACGATCGGGCGGGTTGGCCCGGGTTGGCACTCACCAGGAATTCCACCTCTTCCATGCCGTGAGGGGCAGGTTCGTCATCACTGTTCCGGCTCAGGTGACTGACAAACTGCACCGATGGCATGCTCAATTGTGCCAACTCCCGGGCGATTCGCTGGTCGAGCTCCATGGCGGCATTCCGGCGTGTTTCTGTCAGCTTGGTGGCCAGGGCGTCAAACCGTGCCCGCAGGTTTTCCAGCTCGGCCTGAAGTTGTTCCAGGCTGCCTTCGCCGCCATCCAGTTCGGCCAGCTCCTGGCTCAGGCGTTGATGCAATTCCGGTAACTCCTCCGGGGTGATCCGGTGTTTGCGCGCCATCTGATAAATGGCGCTGAGCCGTTCTTCCACTTCGTTCAGTCGGACCGGGTCGGCTTCGTAGTCGTCTACGAAGCGGCGCAGGTTGTCGCCGGCTTCTGAAATCTGAATCTGTGCTTCGTTCAGCATCTGGATGGTGTCGGTCAGTGCCGGGACATCAACCGGCAGTTGCTCCAGTTGGTGCAGTGCCTGGCGCACCAGGTCTGCGGCCGAAACCTCATCTTCAGTGCATAGCAGGGCGGCCTGGTGGCTGCTGTGAAGTACGGCGTCCGCCTGGCTGAGCTGTGCCTGTTCGGTTTCCAGGGTTGTCTGTTCGTCCTCGCCCAGCGCCAACCTGTCCAGCTCTTCCACCTGATAGCGCAGCAGCTGTAAACGGGCCTCGGCCTCATCAGCATTGTGCTGGCGTTGCTGTAGTTTCTGACGCGTCTGGTGCCAGGCTTTCCATGCAGATCGGGTTTCGTCGGCCAGGCTTTCCGCGCCGGCGAACTCGTCCAGCAGCTTTCGGTGGGTTTCCTTACGCAGCAGGGATTGATGCTGGTGCTGACTGTGGATATCCATCAGCAGGCCGCCCAGTTCTTTCAATTGTGACAGCGGGCAGGGCTGGCCATTAATGAATGCCTTGGAGCGGCCGTCCTTGCTGATGGTCCGGCGCAGGATGCAATCGTCCTTGTCGTCCAGCTCATGGCTGTCCAGCCAGGACCGGGCTTCGGGGATGCGGGATATATCGAAGCTGGCGGTAATGTCGGCACGCTTGGCGCCATGGCGAACAGCGCCGGCATCGGCCCGGCCTCCCATGGCCAGGCCAAGGGCATCAAGCACAATCGACTTGCCGGCGCCGGTTTCCCCAGTCAGGGCTGTCATACCGCGGTTGAACTGGAGTTCAACCCTTTCTGCAATGGCGTAGTTCGATACCGTGAGTTGTGTGAGCATGCCGCAACCTCCGCTCGTTCTTGAGCAAGTAATAACTCTGACCACTGTTCGTTCATACAGTTGCTGTGAATATATACAGGGTTTTTCCGGTTTGCAAACAGGAAATGATGAAAACATCAAAGATTGCGTGGGTGACGGTTGAAACCCGGGAAGCGGGCCCCATATCGGTTCGCAAAGCGATTCTTTCCTGCTTTCTGCACAAGCGGGAGTGGTTATTTCTGCAGGCCTCCGTGGCCGTGAAAACGTTATCAGGAGTTGTCATGAGTGCTGACGAAAAGCGCAACGAACAGGTAGAAGAACGCAACGAGGCAGCAGAAGCTGCGGCGGAAGAGCAGGCTGCAGGTAACCAGGATGCCGAGCAGTCACCGGAGCAGGGCTCCGAGCTGGATGTGCTGCAGCAGAAACTGCAGGAGTACCAGGAGCAGGCCTTGCGGGCACAGGCGGAGATGCAGAATGTCCGTCGCCGGGCCGAGATTGATGTGGAAAAAGCTCACAAGTTTGCGCTCGAGAAGTTTGTGAAAGAGCTGTTGCCGGTGGCCGACAGTCTGGAGAAGGCGGTCGAAAGCACCGAGGGTCACGAAAACGCAGGCGAGCTGGTTGCGTCCATTCGCGAAGGTGTGGAAATGACCCTGACGCTGTTCATGAACAGCCTGAAGAAATTCAACGTTGAACAGCTCAACCCGGTGGGTGAGCCGTTCGATCCGCAGCAGCACGAAGCCATGTCCATGGTGCCGGCGCCGGATGCCGAGCCTAACAGCGTGGTTGCGGTTGTGCAGAAAGGTTATCTGCTTAATGGCCGGGTAGTTCGTCCGGCGATGGTCGTAGTGGCCAAGGCAGAAGATGCGCCAAAAATCGACGAGCAGGCTTGAAAAGTCGAGCGGAGCGCCAATATAGCGATTAAACAGCAAAGGCCGGGGTAGGCATTCTCCGGAACAGCATTCAGAAAGATTTGGAGTGATTCGATGAGCAAGATTATTGGTATCGACCTGGGAACCACAAACTCCTGTGTGGCCATCATGGATGGCGACAAGGTAAAGGTAATTGAAAACGCAGAGGGTGATCGCACCACCCCGTCCATCATCGCCTACACCGATGACAACGAGACTCTGGTTGGCCAGTCGGCCAAGCGTCAGGCGGTGACCAACCCGCACAACACTCTGTACGCCATCAAGCGTCTGATTGGTCGTCGTTTTGAAGATGACGTGGTTCAGAAAGACATCAAGATGGTGCCCTATAAAATCGCCAAGGCAGACAACGGTGACGCCTGGGTTGAGGTAAAGGGTCAGAAAATGGCGCCGCCGCAGGTGTCTGCAGAAGTTCTGAAGAAAATGAAGAAGACTGCAGAAGACTACCTGGGTGAAAAGGTAACCGAAGCGGTGATCACCGTGCCTGCGTACTTCAATGACAGCCAGCGCCAGGCGACCAAAGATGCTGGCAAGATTGCTGGTCTGGAAGTGAAGCGGATCATCAACGAGCCAACTGCTGCGGCCCTGGCTTATGGCCTGGACAAGAAGAGCGGTGATCGTACTGTTGCTGTGTACGACCTGGGTGGTGGTACTTTCGATCTGTCCATCATCGAAATTGCGGACGTAGACGGCGAGCACCAGTTCGAAGTGCTGGCCACCAACGGTGACACCTTCCTGGGCGGTGAAGATTTCGACCTGAAAGTGATTGAATACCTGGCCGACCAGTTCAAGAAAGACAGCGGCATCGATCTTCGCGGCGACTCTCTGGCCATGCAGCGTCTGAAAGAAGCGGCGGAGAAGGCCAAGATCGAGCTGTCCAGCAGCCAGCAGACCGACGTAAACCTGCCGTACATCACTGCAGATGCGTCTGGTCCCAAGCACATGAACGTGAAGCTGACCCGTGCCAAGCTGGAATCGCTGGTGGAAGACCTGGTTCAGCGCAGTCTGGAGCCCTGTAAGGTGGCTCTTCAGGATGCGGGCATGAAGGCCGGTGAAATCGACGAGGTTATTCTGGTCGGTGGTCAGACCCGTATGCCGCTGGTGCAGGAGAAAGTAAAAGAGTTCTTCGGCAAAGAGCCGCGTAAAGACGTGAACCCGGACGAGGCCGTCGCCATGGGTGCAGCGATTCAGGGCGCGGTACTGTCTGGCGACGTGAAAGACGTACTGCTGCTGGACGTAACCCCGCTGACCCTGGGTATCGAAACCATGGGTGGCGTGGCCACTCCGCTGATCGAGAAGAACACCACGATTCCGACCAAGAAATCGCAGACCTTCTCTACAGCGGATGACAACCAGACTGCAGTGACCATTCATGTGGTTCAGGGTGAGCGTAAGCAGGCGGCACAGAACAAGTCTCTGGGTCGTTTCGATCTGGCCGACATTCCGCCGGCACCGCGCGGTGTGCCGCAGATCGAAGTAACCTTCGATATTGATGCCAACGGTATCCTGAACGTGTCTGCCAAAGACAAGGCGACCGGCAAGGAACAGTCCATCGTGATCAAGGCCTCTTCTGGTCTGAACGATGACGAGATCGAGAAGATGGTTCGCGATGCCGAGGCCAATGCCGAGGAAGATCGCAAGTTCGAGGAGCTTGTCCAGGCCCGTAACCAGGGTGATGCCATGGTACACGCCGTGCGCAAGACCTTGAGTGAAGCCGGTGACAAGGTCTCCGACAGCGAGAAGGAGTCCATCGAGGCCGCCATCAAGGATCTGGAAGAGGCCCTCGAGGGTTCTGACAAGGAAGCGATCGAAGCCAAGACTCAGAAGCTGACCGAAGTGTCCTCTGAGCTGGCTCAGAAGATGTACGCGGATCAGGCCGACCAGGCTCAGCAGGCCGGTGGCCAGGAGGAAGGTCAGGCAAAGAGTGCTGACGACGCCGTCGATGCCGAGTTCGAGGAAGTCAAAGACGACGACAAGAAGTAATTCCGAAGTACATCAAGTAGTTGGGGAAACGCGGGCCGGGCTCGCGTTTTCCTCGTTATAAAAACAGGGTTTTGAAGCATGGCCAAGCGCGATTATTACGAAGTACTCGGGATCTCCCGGGATGCGGACGAAAAGGAAATTAAGCGGGCGTATCGAAAGCTCGCGATGAAGTACCACCCGGACCGTAACCCGGATGACAAGGATGCCGAGAACAAATTCAAAGAGGCCAGCGAAGCCTACGAAATCCTGGCGGACTCCAGTAAGCGCGCCGCCTACGACCAGTTTGGTCATGCCGGCGTAGACGGTCAGGCCGGTGGCGGCTTTGGCGGCGGTGGCGCCAGCTTCTCCGACATCTTTGGAGATGTGTTCGGTGACATCTTCGGTGGTGGTGGCCGTGGCCGAACCACCCGCGGTGCAGATCTTCGCTACACCCTGGAGCTGGATCTGGAAGAGGCTGTTAAGGGCAAGACCGTCAAGATCAACATCCCTGGCCATAAAGAATGTGAAGCCTGTGATGGCAGTGGCGCAGAAAAAGGCTCTCGCCCGGAAACCTGTGGCACCTGCCAGGGCATGGGTCAGGTGCGGATGCAGCAAGGCTTCTTCACCGTACAGCAAGCCTGTCCTACCTGTCGTGGCTCCGGCCAGATCATCAAGAACCCGTGTAAGAGCTGTCATGGCCAGGGTCGGGTGCGCCAGGAGAAAACCCTCTCGGTCAAGGTGCCGCCAGGTGTTGATACTGGCGACCGTATTCGCCTGTCCGGCGAAGGTGAGATGGGTGTAGACGGAGGGCCTCCTGGAGACCTCTACGTGCAGGTCGCCGTTCGTGAGCATTCCATTTTCACCCGTGACGGTCGCAATCTTTACTGCGAAGTGCCCATCAGCATCGTCGACGCCACCCTGGGTGGCGAGCTGGAAGTGCCAACGCTGGATGGCCGCGTAAAGCTCAAGATTCCGCCTGAGACCCAGACTGGCAAACTGTTCCGTCTGCGTAACAAAGGCGTCAGCCCGGTCCGCGGTGGCCCGGCCGGTGATTTGTTGTGCCGGGTGATTGTGGAAACGCCGGTGAACCTCACCAAACGCCAGAAGGAGCTGCTGGAAGAATTCCAGCAAACCCTGGATGGTAACAACGGAACTCATCATGCCCCCAAGAAAACCTCATGGTTTGAGGGTGTGAAAAACTTCTTCGACGAAATGAAATTCTGAGGGTAGAGCAGATGAGGGTAGCGATCATCGGCGCCGCCGGGCGCATGGGTAAAGTGCTGATCGAAGCGGTCGACGGTACCGAAGGCCTTGAACTCGGCGCTGCCATCGTCGAGCCGGGCAGCAGTCTGATTGGCGCCGACGCCGGTGAAATGACCGGCATCGGCAAAACCGGCGTAAAAATGGCCGCCAGCCTGGACGACGTCAAAGACGACTTCGACGTACTGGTGGACTTCACCTTCCCGGACCTGACCCTGGAAAACGCGAAGTTTTGCAGCGCTAACGGCAAAATGCTCGTGATCGGTACCACCGGCATGACCGACGCCGAAAAAGAGCAGCTGGCCCTGGCCGCCGAAAACACTCCGGTCGTTTTTGCGCCCAACATGAGCGTGGGCGTCAACGTCGTCCTCAATCTGCTGCGCACCGCCGCGGCAACGTTGGGTGAAGACTACGACGTGGAAATCATCGAAGCCCACCACCGCCACAAAAAAGACGCCCCCTCGGGCACAGCCCTGCGTATGGGTGAAGTGGTGGCAGATGCCCTCGGTCGCGACCTTAAAGAGTGTGCCGTCTATGGCCGCGAAGGCTTCACCGGCGAACGCACCCGCAAGGAAATCGGCTTCGAAACCATCCGCGCCGGTGATGTGGTGGGTGACCACACCGTTCTGTTCGCCACCGAGGGCGAGCGCATTGAGATTACCCACAAGGCGAGCAGCCGGATGACGTTTGCTAAAGGCGCCATGCGTGCGGCGTTGTGGCTGAAGGGTAAGGCTGCGGGTCTTTACGACATGCAGGATGTTCTGAACCTGAAAGGTTGAGGTTGAGCTACATACTCAGAGGCTGCGGGAGCAGGGCACCTTCCCGAAAATTTCGGAGGCCATGGATGGCCGGAGAGAAGCGCACATGGATGTGCTTGTAGCGGTTTTCGGGAAGGTGCCCTGCTTCCGTGGCCGGAGTTTGCGTCAGGTCGAGAGCAATTCGGCGTGGACAAAAAACGCCAAAATCGCTTACAATAAGGCGATTTGACTGCACCAAGCGTACCTTTGAAAAGTTTATAAAAGCGGGACCGGGTTTTTACCTTGTCTCGCTTTTTTGCAACCTGAGATTATGCGCTTGCGTTCCTGTTCGTGACGAACTTACGCCACTCGATGAGGATACAAGCCTTGAGCACACCAGCAATCCTTGCACTCGCAGACGGAAGCCTCTTCTACGGCACCGCCATCGGCGCAGACGGAGAAACCAGCGGCGAGGTAGTGTTCAACACTGCCATGACCGGCTACCAGGAAATCCTGACCGATCCGTCCTACTCCCGCCAGATCGTTACCCTGACGTATCCGCACATTGGCAACACCGGTGTTAACGAAGAAGACGTAGAATCCGACCGCATCCAGGCCGCTGGCCTGATCATCCGGGATCTGCCCCTGCTCGCCAGCAGCTGGCGAAACAAGGGTAGCCTTGATGACTACCTGCGAAGCAACAACATTGTTGGCATTGCGGACATCGACACCCGCCGTCTGACCCGCATCCTCCGGGACAAGGGCTCCCAGAATGGGGCCATCGTCGCTGGTGAAAACGCTACTGCCGAACGCGCACTGGAACTGGCTAACGCCTTTCCCGGCCTCAAAGGCATGGACCTGGCCAAAGAAGTCACCTGCAGCGAAGCCTACCAGTGGAATCAGGCCGAGTGGGATCTGGTAAGCGGTTACAGTGGCCGCTCCGAAGGCAAATTCAAGGTGGTGGCCTGGGATTACGGCGTAAAATACAACATTCTGCGCATGCTCGCGGCCCGCGGTTGCGAGATCACCGTCGTGCCCGGGCAAACCCCGGCCTCTGATGTGCTGGCGATGAATCCCGATGGCATCTTCCTGTCCAACGGCCCGGGTGACCCCGAGCCCTGCGACTATGCTATCAAGGCCATTCAGGAAGTGCTGAAAACCGAGATTCCGGTATTCGGCATCTGCCTGGGCCACCAGCTGCTGGCCCTGGCCAGTGGTGCAAAAACCATGAAAATGGGTCACGGCCATCACGGTGCCAACCATCCGGTGCAGGACATTGCCAAAGGCACTGTGATGATTACCAGTCAGAACCACGGCTTTGCTGTGGATGAAACAACCCTGCCCGCCAATGTGGAAGCGACTCACAAATCGCTGTTTGACGGCACTCTGCAGGGCATTCGCCGCACCGATAAGCCGGCCTACAGCTTCCAGGGTCACCCGGAAGCCAGCCCGGGCCCCCACGATGTGGCTCCGCTGTTTGACGAGTTTATCCAGCTGATGGAAGCGCGATCTGCCTGAGGGCAAGGCCATCAACGATAGCTCACCGGCGCTGAATACCGCGCTGCAAGAATTCAAAAGTTGCTGACAGGTTTACCAAGACATGCCAAAACGTACCGACATTAAAAGCATCCTGATCCTGGGCGCCGGCCCCATCGTGATCGGGCAGGCGTGCGAATTCGACTACTCCGGAGCCCAGGCCTGTAAGGCGCTGCGCGAAGAGGGCTACCGGGTGATCCTGGTGAACTCCAACCCGGCCACCATCATGACCGACCCGGCCATGGCCGATGCCACCTACATCGAACCGATCACCTGGAAGACGGTCGAAAAGATCATCGAAAAGGAAAAGCCGGACGCCCTGCTGCCCACCATGGGTGGTCAGACTGCGCTGAACTGTGCGCTGGATCTGGAAAAGCACGGCGTGTTGGAGAAGCATGGCGTTGAAATGATCGGCGCCAACGCTGACACCATCGACAAGGCCGAAGACCGCGACCGCTTCGACAAGGCCATGAAGAAAATCGGTCTGGAGTGCCCGCGCGCGGCCATCGCCCATTCCATGGACGAAGCCTGGAAGATCTCCGAAGACATCGGTTTCCCGTGCATTATCCGTCCATCGTTCACCATGGGTGGTTCTGGCGGTGGTATTGCCTACAACAAGGACGAGTTCGAGGAGATCTGTACTCGCGGTCTCGATCTGTCCCCGACCAACGAGCTGCTGATCGACGAATCCCTGATCGGCTGGAAAGAGTACGAGATGGAGGTTGTTCGCGACAAGAACGACAACTGCATCATCGTCTGCGCCATCGAGAACTTCGACGCCATGGGCGTGCACACCGGTGATTCCATTACGGTGGCCCCCGCCCAGACCCTCACCGATAAGGAATATCAGATCATGCGGAACGCCTCGCTGGCGGTGCTGCGTGAGATTGGTGTGGAAACCGGCGGTTCCAACGTGCAGTTCGGTATCAATCCGGATACCGGCCGTATGGTGGTGATCGAAATGAACCCCCGGGTGTCGCGTTCCTCGGCGCTGGCGTCCAAGGCCACCGGTTTCCCGATCGCCAAGGTCGCAGCCAAGCTGGCCGTCGGGTACACCCTTGATGAGCTGCAGAACGAGATCACCGGCGGCGTCACCCCGGCCTCGTTCGAGCCGTCCATTGATTACGTGGTTACCAAGATTCCCCGGTTTACCTTTGAGAAATTTCCCCAGGCCGATGCCCGCCTGACCACTCAGATGAAGTCTGTCGGTGAGGTCATGGCCATTGGCCGGACATTCCAGGAGTCGGTGCAAAAGGCACTGCGTGGCCTGGAAGTGGGTTCTGAAGGTTTCGATGAAAAGCTGGAAGAGCTGGACTCCGAGAACAGCCGAGAAACCCTGACCCGGGAGCTGAACGTACCCGGTGCCGAGCGAATCTGGTACATCGGTGATGCCTTCCGCGCCGGCATGACCGTGGACGAAGTGTTCCGCCACACCAAGGTAGACCCCTGGTACCTGGTGCAGATCGAGGACATCGTGCGCGAAGAGCAGGCTCTCAAGTCGGCCGGTAAGGCCGATATCGACAAGGCTACCCTGTTCCGACTCAAGCGCAAGGGCTTTTCCGACGCCCGCCTGGCCAAGCTGCTGGGCATTTCCGAAGTCAGCCTGCGCAAGCTGCGCCACGACCTGGGCATCCGCCCGGTCTACAAGCGCGTGGATACCTGTGCGGCAGAATTCGCCTCTGATACCGCCTACATGTATTCGACCTATGAGGAAGAGTGCGAGGCAGAGCCAAGCGATCGTGAGAAGATTGTGGTCATCGGTGGTGGCCCCAACCGCATTGGTCAGGGCATCGAATTCGACTACTGCTGTGTGCACGCGGCCCTGGCCATGCGTGAGGACGGCTACGAGACCATCATGATCAACTGCAACCCGGAGACCGTGTCGACTGATTACGACACCTCCGACCGGTTGTATTTTGAGCCGATCACCCTGGAAGACGTGCTGGAAATCATCAACGTCGAGAAGCCCAAGGGCGTAATCGTCCAGTACGGCGGTCAGACTCCGCTGAAGCTTGCGCGTGGCCTGGAAGCCGCCGGTGTGCCCATTATCGGCACCAGTCCGGACGCCATTGACCGCGCCGAAGACCGCGAGCGCTTCCAGCAGATGATCCAGCGCCTGGGTCTGAAGCAGCCGGAAAACGCCACTGTGCGCAGCCACGAGGAAGGCATCGTGGCTGCCCGCGAGATTGGCTACCCGCTGGTGGTGCGCCCGTCGTACGTGCTGGGTGGCCGGGCCATGGAGATCGTCTATGACGAAACCGAACTGGTGCGCTACATGCGTAACGCGGTGCTGGTCTCCAATGACAGCCCGGTTCTGCTTGATCACTTCCTGAATGCTGCCATCGAGGTCGATATTGATGCGATCAGTGACGGCACTGATGTTGTGATCGGCGGTATCATGCAGCACATTGAGCAGGCTGGTGTTCACTCTGGTGATTCCGCCTGCTCCCTGCCGCCCTACAGCCTGAGCAAGCTGGTGCAGGACGAGATGCGCGAGGCCGTGAAGAAAATGGCCATCGAGCTGGATGTTATCGGCCTGATGAACGTGCAGCTGGCCTATCAGGATGGTGAGATCTACGTGATCGAAGTGAACCCGCGTGCCTCACGGACCGTGCCGTTTGTGTCCAAGGCTATCGGGGTGTCTCTGGCCGCGGTTGCGGCCCGGGTGATGTCCGGCAAGAGCCTGAAAGAACTGAACTTTACTCAGGAAATCGTGCCGACCTACTACGCCGTTAAAGAGTCCGTGTTCCCGTTCAACAAATTCCCGGCCGTGGACCCGATCCTCGGGCCGGAAATGAAATCCACCGGTGAGGTGATGGGGCTGGGCGACAGCTTTGATGAAGCCTTTGCCAAGGCCGCTCTGGCCGTGGGTGAACGGTTGCCGGCCCAGGGCGTGGCCTTCATGTCGGTGCGCGATGTGGACAAGCCGGGTGCGGCCAGTGTTGCCCGCGACCTGGTGGATGCTGGCTTCAGGATTATTGCCACCACTGGCACCGCCAAGGCGCTGGAAGCCGAAGGTATCGCCGTTGAGCGGGTGAACAAGGTTCGCGAGGGTCGTCCGCACATTGTCGATGCCATCAAGAATGGTCAGGTTCAGCTGATTATCAATACTACGGAAGGTCGCAAGGCGATTTCTGACTCGGCGCAGATTCGCCAGTCTGCCTTGCAGACCAAAGTAACCTACACAACCACACTGGCAGGTGGCGAAGCCTTCTGCCGGGCCATCAAGTTTGGCCCGGAGCGCACCGTTCGTCGCCTCCAGGAACTACACGCAGGAAAGTAAGGCTATGGCTGACAGAGTACCGATGACCAAGACGGGCGAAGACCGTCTGCGTGAGGAGCTGAAAAAGCTGAAGTCCGAAGATCGGCCGCGGGTGATCGCGGCCATTGCCGATGCCCGTGAGCACGGCGATCTGAAGGAAAATGCTGAGTATCATGCGGCCCGGGAGCAGCAGAGCTTTATCGAAGGTCGCATTCAGGAAATCGAAGGCAAGCTGTCCGTGGCCCAGGTGATTGATGTGACCACCATGGAGAACACCGGCAAGGTGATCTTCGGCACCACTGTGCATCTGGTCAACATGGAAACCGACGAAGAGGTTACTTACCAGATCGTGGGAGAAGATGAGGCCGACATCAAGGCAGGCAAGCTGTCGGTGTCCTCGCCGATCGCCCGCGCACTGATTGGCAAGAACGAAGGTGATGTGGTGGCGATCCGCATCCCCTCAGGTACCGTGGAGTACGAGATTTCCGAAGTGGAATATATCTGACTCGGTTGTGCTGATCGGGTGTAAAGAAAAAGCCGGCTCTGGGGAACCAGGCCGGCTTTTTCGCGTCTCAGCTTACGCTTATTTGTTGCGCAGCAGGTTCGATAGCTTGGGGTTCGGTTTCTTCGCCCGACGCAGAATGACGGCGATTTTACCGATCGTCTGGACCAGTTCGGCGCCGGAGCTTTCGCACAGAGCCTGAATGGCTTCCTGGCGGACTTCGCGATCCTGGCTGGCGACTTTGATCTTGATCAGCTCATGGTCGTTCAGGGCGCGGTCCAGTTCGTCCTGCAGCCCTTCAGACAGGCCTTTGTCGCCAACGATGATGACGGGCTTCAGGTTGTGGGCAATGGCCCGGTATTCCCGGCGCTGTTCCGGTGACAGACTCATGATGTAATCTCTTAATAGGTGCAATTAACAAAAGGTCAGCGGTGAATCCGCTGGCAACCACGTATAATTCAGCGATTGTAACAGATAGCGACTCATGACAAATGGCCGTATTCACTTACACAGGGTGTTGTAATTCCGGTCATGGCGTCCCATATAGGTAGTATCGCGATCGGTTCCGGATGGGCCGTTTCTGGTTTACCGGCGTACAATTGGTGTAAGGTGTCGGAAAAGGGTTGGCGGCCTTCAGGCGCTGATCCTGCAATTCACAGGTGATGATCCTTGAACGATATGGCAAAAAATCTGGTTCTCTGGCTAATCATAGCCGCCGTGCTGCTGATGGTGTTTCAGAATTTCTCTCCCACCACCACCGGCCAACAAGTTAACTATTCCCAGTTTGTCGAGATGGTCCAGCAGGGCCAGGTACGGCAGGTGACCATTGATGGTCTGCAGGTGCAGGGTGTCCGCAACGACGGCTCTCAGTTCCAGAGCATCCGGCCGCAGGTGTCTGACAACAAGCTGATGGATGACCTGCTCGCCAACAACGTCGAAGTGATCGGCAAGGAGCCCGAGCGCCAGAGCCTGTGGACGCAGCTGCTGGTGGCCGCGTTCCCGATTCTGATCATCATCGCATTGTTCGTGTTCTTCATGCGCCAGATGCAGGGCGGCGGTGGCGGCAAAGGCCCCATGTCGTTCGGCAAGAGCAAGGCGCGCCTGATGAGTGAAGACCAGATCAAAACCACGTTTTCCGATGTCGCGGGTGTCGACGAAGCCAAGGAAGACGTGAAAGAGCTGGTGGACTTCCTCCGGGATCCCAGCAAGTTCCAGCGCCTTGGTGGTCGCATCCCGAAGGGCGTATTGATGGTGGGCCCTCCCGGTACCGGTAAAACCCTGCTTGCCAAGGCCATCGCGGGCGAGGCCAAGGTGCCGTTCTTCTCTATCTCCGGCTCCGACTTCGTGGAAATGTTTGTGGGCGTGGGTGCCTCCCGTGTTCGCGACATGTTCGAGCAGGCGAAAAAGCAGAGCCCCTGCATTATCTTCATCGATGAGATCGATGCGGTTGGCCGTCACCGCGGTGCCGGTATGGGCGGCGGTCACGACGAACGTGAGCAGACCCTCAACCAGCTGCTGGTGGAAATGGACGGCTTCGAAGGTAATGAAGGCGTTATCGTGATTGCCGCGACCAACCGTCCAGATGTACTGGACCCGGCATTGCTGCGCCCGGGCCGGTTCGACCGCCAGGTGGTGGTGAGCCTGCCGGACATCATTGGCCGTGAGCAGATTCTGAAAGTGCACATGAAAAAAGTGCCGCTGGCCGACGGTATTGATCCTGCGGTTATTGCGCGGGGCACGCCGGGCTTCTCCGGTGCCGATCTTGCCAACCTGGTTAACGAAGCTGCGCTGTTTGCGGCCCGTCGTAACCAGCGTCTGGTCTCCATGGAAGAGCTGGAGCTGGCCAAAGACAAGATCATGATGGGCGCCGAACGCAAGTCCATGGTGATGAGTGAGAAAGAAAAGCGGAACACGGCTTACCATGAGTCCGGCCATGCCATTGTTGGCCGCCTGATGCCTGAGCATGATCCGGTCTATAAAGTGAGTATTATTCCTCGTGGCCGCGCCCTGGGTGTGACCATGTTCCTCCCGGAAGAGGACAAGTACAGCCATTCCAAACGCTATCTGATCAGCTCGATTTGTAGTCTGTTTGGTGGCCGTATCGCCGAAGAGCTGACGCTGGGCTTTGATGGTGTCACCACTGGTGCATCCAACGACATCGAGCGGGCCACGAGCCTCGCCCGGAACATGGTGACCCGCTGGGGGCTGTCCGAGAAGCTTGGCCCTTTGCAGTACGACACCGATAGCGAGGAACCGTTCCTCGGCCGTTCCGCGGGGCAGGCACATACGGTGTACTCGCCGGAGACCGCCCAGCGGATTGATGAGGAAGTTCGCAACATCATTGATGAGTGCTACGAAAAGGCCAAGCAGATCCTGATTGATAACCGGGACAAGCTGGACATGATGGCCGAAGCACTGATGAAGTATGAAACCATCGATCGTTACCAGATTGACGACATCATGGCTGGCAAGGAGCCTCGTCCACCCAAGAACTGGGGGGACAGTGGTCCTGCCGGGGGCGTCAAAGCCGAAGAGCCTGAGCAGGCGCCGGAGCCCAGAGGCTCTGACGATGGCCGGCAGCCCGGCGTCGGGCGTCCCGCCGGCGAGCACTGACTCGCCGTCAAAGCCTGAGTAACTGAATGCGCCGCCCGGGCTCCCGGGCGGCGTTTGTTTTTGTCTCTCCGAAAACTCTGCCTGTGGATGTCGCGTTATGAAAATGAACTTTGCCGGTCGCGAACTGGATCTGTCTCGGTGCCACGTGATGGGTATTCTGAACGTCACCCCCGACTCGTTTTCCGATGGCGGATACTTTAATTCCAGGGAGGCTGCACTCGTGCGGGCCAGGCAGATGGTCAGTGACGGCGCTTCTTTTATTGATGTTGGAGGTGAGTCGACTCGCCCCGGTGCAACTGAAGTGTCGACCCAGGAAGAGCTGGACCGCGTGTGTCCGGTAGTTGAAGCCATTGCCAAAGAGCTGGATACCGTGATTTCAGTGGACACCAGCAATCCCGTGGTCATGGCGGAAACCGCCCGGCTGGGTGCCGGCCTGATCAACGATGTCCGCGCCCTGCAGCGCGAAGGCGCGCCCGATGTGGCGGCAAAAGCCGGCATTCCGGTGTGCATTATGCACATCCAGGGTGAGCCGGATACCATGCAGGACGATCCCCGGTACCGGAATGTGCGGCGGGAAGTCAGCTCTTTTCTGACGGAGCGTATGCGAGTAGCTGAGCAGGCCGGTATTCGTGCCGATAACATTATTCTTGATCCCGGCTTTGGCTTCGGCAAAAGCGTGGAGCACAACTATCAGCTGCTCGCCACCCTTGAGCAGTTGCATATTCTCGGACACCCCTTACTTGTCGGGGTCTCGCGAAAGTCCATGCTGGGAGCGGTCACGGGGCGCGATGTGAATGAAAGGTTGCCGGCCAGCCTCGCTGCCGCGACAATATCGGCCATGAAAGGGGCGAGCATCCTCAGGGTGCACGACGTTAGGGAAACTGTGGACGCCGTCAGGATCGTGACGGCAGTGAAGGAGGCAATCTGATGACCCAGCGCAAATACTTTGGTACCGATGGCATTCGTGGCCGGGTCGGAGACAGTCCGATTACGCCGGAGTTCATGCTGCATCTGGGTTGGGCTGCGGGGCAGGCGTTCAAGCGTGCGGGCCAGCGCAACAGCGTACTGATCGGTAAGGATACCCGGTTGTCCGGCTATATGTTTGAGTCGGCACTGGAAGCTGGTCTGGCCGCGGCGGGTGTAGATGTCAAGTTGCTGGGTCCTATGCCGACCCCCGCGATTGCCTACCTCACTCGTACCTTCCGGGCATCTGCCGGTATTGTCATCAGTGCCTCCCACAACCCTCATCACGATAACGGCATCAAGTTTTTTTCCTCCGCCGGTACCAAGTTGGACGACGCCCTGGAAGCCGAGATCGAGCGCTGGCTGGATCAGCCGATCAAGGTGTGTGAGCCGGAAGAGCTGGGCAAGGCGAGCCGGGTAGACGATGCGCCCGGACGCTATGTTGAGTTCTGCAAGAGTACGGTGCCGAACGAATTTACTCTCGATGGCATGCACCTGGTGCTGGACTGTGCTCACGGTGCTACCTATCACGTGGCGCCAAAAGTGTTCCGTGAGCTGGGGGCAAAGGTGACCGTGATTGGCGCCGAACCGGATGGTCTGAACATCAATCTGAACGTGGGCTCTACTCACCTCGACGCCCTGAAGCAGGCGGTTGCCGAGAAAAAGGCGGATCTTGGGATTGCCTTCGACGGTGACGGCGACCGGGTGTTAATGGTGGATCGGGACGGGTCCGAAGTGGATGGCGACGAGCTGCTGTATATCCTGGCTTCCCAGCGCCAGGCAGAAGGACGGCTGAACGGTGGTGTGGTTGGTACGTTAATGACCAACCTTGGTGTTGAGTTGGCTCTGCGCGAAATCGGCGTCGAGTTCGAGCGGGCCAAGGTTGGCGATCGTTATGTGATGGAGCGCCTGTTGGCCAATAACTGGCTGATTGGAGGCGAGGGTTCCGGGCATATGGTCATCCGGGATTGCACCACCACGGGTGACGGTATTGTCTCTGCGTTGCAGGTTCTGCTGGCAGTGCGGAAGTCCGGCAAGACCATGGGAGAGCTACGGGCAGGCATGAGCAAGCTGCCGCAGAAAATGATCAACGTACGCGTTGCCGAACGGTTTGATCCGTTGGGTAGGGCGGATATTGTTGAGGCCATGGCGCGGGCAGAGGCTTCGTTGGGTGATGCCGGGCGCATTCTGCTGCGGGCATCCGGCACCGAGCCCCTGATCAGAGTGATGGCCGAGGGCCAGAGCGCGGATGATATTACCCGGGTAGTGGAAGAGCTTGCCCTGGTGGTGGAGCGCTCAACACCCTGATTTCGAAGGGTGGTTGTGTACCGCGGGTGACTGCTGTATAGTTCCGCCTCCCTTTTGCTCGGGACTGTCGAGGACAGAGATGCGTCGCAGAATTGTTGCCGGAAACTGGAAAATGAACGGGTCGAAAGATCTGGTGAAACAGCTGGTTGGCGCAGTTTGCGAGCAGTCCGGTAATGTTGGCAAAGATGTGGAGGTGGTTATTATCCCTCCTGCTATCTATCTGGGCCAGGTTGCCGAGCAGGGAGGTGAGCGGATCACTACCGGTGCACAGAACGTGTCCCAGTGGCAATCTGGCGCATACACCGGAGAAATCTCCGCCGAAATGGCCCGCGATATGGGTTGTTGTTATGTGCTGGTGGGGCATTCCGAGCGCCGGCAGTTGTTTGGTGAGACGGATTCTGTGGCTGCCGCCAAGGTTGAGCAGGTTCTGTTGAGTGGCTTGGTTGCGGTGCTGTGTGTAGGTGAAACGCTCGCGGAGCGGGAAGCCGGTCAAGCCGAAGCGGTGGTTGCCGAGCAGGTTCGCAGTGGGTTGTCAGTTGTGGCTGATGATCAGTGGTCCAGGGTTGTTGTGGCGTATGAGCCGGTCTGGGCTATCGGAACCGGAAAAACCGCGACAGCAGGTGATGCCCAGGCCATGCATTCGGAAATCCGCAAGGTGCTGGCTGGTATGAATGCACCGGCTAATGAGATTTCGGTACTTTACGGCGGCAGTGTAAAAGCGGATAATGCTGCCGCTTTGTTTGCAGAGCCGGATATTGATGGCGGTCTCATCGGTGGTGCATCGTTGAAGGCCGAAGAATTTATCAGCATTTGCCGGTCTTTCCCGGCAGGTGTCTAAGCCGACACGTTTACGAGAGTCTGTATGGATTGGTTGGAAACACTGGTAGTTGTTGTTCACGTCGTGATCGCCGTGTCGCTGGTGGGCCTGGTTCTGATCCAGCAGGGCAAGGGTGCAGACGCCGGAGCGGCTTTCGGTGGTGGTGCGTCCCAGACCGTGTTTGGTAGTCAGGGCAGCGGAAGCTTCCTGACGCGGATGACCACTTTTATGGCGGTTATCTTTTTTGTGACAAGTTTTTCGCTGGCAATTTTTGCCAAGCAGCGCGCCGAAGTGGCTGGCGAGGCAGGTATTCCGGTTGTTCAGGAATCGTCTCAGGCAGGTGCGCAAGCTGAGCAGGCTCCCTCTGCTGATGAGCCTGCAACTAACAGCGAATCCGAGGGTGGGGACGCGCTCCCCGAACTCGAGTAAAGAATGATGCCCGGGTGGTGAAACTGGTAGACACGCCATCTTGAGGGGGTGGTAGCGAAAGCTGTGCCGGTTCGAGTCCGGCCCCGGGCACCATATTAAAAGAAGACGGCTTGGCAAACCCAGGCCGTTTTTTTTGGTCAGTCCTTGACCAGTCCGCGTGGCGTCACTATACTCCCGCGGATATTGGAGCCTGCGAGCATCGAGGCTTCCAGGCAGGCCAGGTGTCTGTCGGCAGAGCGCTTGAAAGGGTTGGCGCTTTGCGAATTCTTGCAACAAAAGGCCCCATGTTTCAGGGGCTTTTTGATTAAGGGGCCTGGCGCAAAGGGCCCTGGTGCATAAAAGGGCTGATTAACAGCCCTTTTTTTGTTTTTGTACCCTGAAAATTCGGAAACGGAGGCGGCGACACTTGTCAGCCAAACTGAAACAACTGGAAGACATCCTGCGCCCGGTGGTCGAGGGTCTGGGTTATGAGTTCTGGGGAATTGAATTCCGCTCCCATGGACACCATTCCAAGCTTCGGGTGTTTATTGATGATGCCGAGAACGGCATCGCGATCGACGACTGCGAGAAAGTCAGTCGTCAGGTCAGCGGGGTAATGGATGTGGAAGACCCCATCCAGACAGAATATACGCTGGAAGTGTCTTCGCCCGGTATGGACCGGCCGCTGTTCCGGCTGGAGCAGTACGAGGCATTTATTGGTCATAAAGTGCAGATCAAGCTGCGTATGGCGTTTGAGGGCCGGCGCAAATTCCTGGGCCTGATCAAAGGGGTGGAGGGTGACGACGTGGTAGTTGTAGTAGATGACCACGAATACCTGTTGCCCTTCGACAGTATCGAAAAAGCCAATATCGTGCCGGTTTTCGAGTGACACATTCGAATAAATCTATAGATGTATCGTTTATTTTGAGGGCAGGGCAATCCCATGAGTAAAGAGATCTTGCTGGTAGTGGAATCCGTCTCGAACGAGAAAGGTGTCGAGAAGGATGTGATTTTCGAGGCGATTGAACTCGCGCTCGCTACCGCTGCCAAGAAACGTTATGAAGACGAAGAGGCGGATATCCGGGTTGCCATTGATCGCCGCACCGGAGAATACGAAACCTTCCGCCGCTGGCTGGTGGTCGACAATGATGCCGTTCCTGCGTTGGGCACTGAGCTGACCCTGCAGGAAGCGGAAGAGATCGACACCAATCTGAAGCCGGGTGATATGTACGAAGAGAAGGTGGAGTCTGTGGCGTTCGGGCGCATTGGTGCCCAGGCGGCCAAGCAGATCATCTTCCAGAAAGTGCGCGAAGCCGAGCGCATGAAGATTGTCGACAGCTACCGCGATCGTATCGGTGAGCTGGTGTCCGGTACCGTCAAGAAGGTGACCCGGGACAATGTGATTGTGGATCTGGGTGGCAACGCAGAAGCTCTGCTTCCCCGTGAGCACCTGATTCCCCGTGAAACCTTCCGGATGGGCGATCGCGTTCGTGCTCTGCTGCTGGAGATTCGCACCGATCATCGCGGACCACAGCTGATTCTGAGCCGTACCGATTCGCAAATGCTGATCGAGCTTTTCCGCATCGAGGTTCCCGAGATTGCCGAGGAGCTGATCGAGATTCGCGGTGCCGCTCGCGATCCGGGCTCCCGGGCCAAGATAGCGGTGAAGACCAACGACCGCCGTATTGACCCGGTTGGCGCTTGTGTGGGTATGCGGGGCTCCCGCGTACAGGCAGTGTCTAATGAGCTGGGCGGTGAGCGTGTGGATATCGTGCTTTACGACGATAACCCGGCTCAGTTGGTCATCAACGCGATGGCGCCTGCTGAGGTGGCCTCCATTGTCATGGATGAAGACCGTCACACCATGGATGTAGCCGTTGCCGAAGATAACCTGGCGCAGGCCATTGGCCGCAACGGCCAGAACGTTCGTCTGGCGACCGAGCTGACCGGTTGGACCCTGAACGTGATGACGGAAGAAGAAGCCGGTGAGCGCCAGGAGCAGGAATACAACCGCCTGCTTGAACACTTTACCGCTCATCTGGATGTTGATGAAGAATTTGCCGGTGTTCTTATCGAGGAAGGCTTTACCTCCATTGAAGAGGTGGCCTACGTACCGATGGAAGAAATGCTGGCGATTGAGGGCTTTGACGAGGAAACCGTCACTGAATTGCGCCGTCGTGCCAAAGACGTATTGCTGAACCAGGCGCTGGCCAGTGAAGAAGCCCTGGAGGGCGCTGAGCCCGAAGACGATCTTCTGAACATGGACGGCATGGACCGGGCGCTGGCATTCAAGCTTGCCGGCATGGGCGTGCGCACAATGGAAGATCTGGCGGAGCAGTCGATTGATGAGCTGCTCGAAATTGAAGGTATGGATGAAGAGCGTGCTGGTCAGTTGATTATGACTGCGCGCGCACCCTGGTTTGAAGACCAGGCCTGATTCGGGAGAGGAGGACCAGTATGGCTGAAGTAACGGTAAAACAACTGGCCGCAGATGTAGGCGCTCCCGTGGATCGTTTGCTGAAGCAGATCGTGGAAGCGGGCCTGAAAGCCCGCAGCGAAAACGACGCTGTCACCAGCGATGAGAAGCAGCAGTTGCTGGCCTATCTGAGAAAAAACCATGGCGAGGCGGAAGCTGAACCGCGGAAGATTACACTCAAGCGCAAGACCACGACGACGCTTAAGGCCGGCAAGGCCAAGACCGTCAACGTAGAAGTGCGCAAGCGCCGCACCTATATCAAGCGTGCAGAGCTGCAACCCGAGCCGGAAGCTGAGGCGCCGGCACCGGAAGAGCCGGTACAGGCACCGGCGGCCGAACAGGCGCCGGTGGAAGAAGCGCCGAAGGTCGCAGCGGAAGCTGCACCTGCCGAAGCCCCTGAAACGGAAGCTCCGGCCGCAGCGGAAACCGAAGCCAAAGCTGCTCCGGAACCTGCTGCAGAATCCGCAGAGCCTGCCATCGCGCCGGAGGATATTCCCATGCCTCCGCCTGAGGATGAAGGTCGGGATCGCAAGCCGAAGAAGAAAAAAGAGAAGGTACGTGAGCGCGGCGATGATATTGAAGAAGGCAAGCCGAAGAAGAAGCAGGCTGGCCATCGCGGTCCTCGCAGCCGTCCGGTAGAAGAACCGGTAGTACTGAGCGAAGACGAAGAGGAAACCACTCTTCGCAAGCCGCTGCGGGCCAAAAAGAAACCGAAAGAAAAGCGTCATGCTTTCGAGAGGCCCACAAAGCCCATGGTCAGAGAAGTACAGATTCCGGAAACCATCACCGTTGGTGATCTCGCCCAGCGCATGGCCGTCAAGTCCGCTGATGTTATCAAGACCCTGATGGGTATGGGGGTGATGGCAACCATCAATCAGGCGCTGGATCAGGAAACGGCGATCCTGGTTACCGAAGAGCTGGGTCACAAGCCCAAGGCGGTGAGTGAGGATGCCTTCGAAGAGGAAGTTCTGAGCGAAATCACCGGCCCGGATGAAGGCAAAGAGAAGATCAAGCGCGCGCCGGTTGTCAGTGTTATGGGTCACGTTGACCATGGCAAGACCTCGCTGCTGGACCATATCCGCCGCGCCAAGGTTGCTGCCGGTGAGTCCGGTGGTATTACCCAGCACATTGGTGCTTACCATGTAGAAACTGAACACGGCATGGTGTCCTTCCTGGATACCCCGGGCCACGCCGCATTTACCGCCATGCGTGCTCGTGGTGCCCAGTGTACCGACATCGTTATCCTGGTGGTGGCAGCCGACGACGGTGTTATGCCTCAAACCAAGGAAGCCGTTGAGCACGCCCGTTCTGCCGGCGTACCGATCGTGGTTGCCATCAACAAGATGGACAAGGAAGAAGCCGATCCGGACCGCATCAAGAACGAGCTTTCAGCTCTGGAAGTCATTCCGGAAGACTGGGGTGGCGACGTTCAGTTCGTGCCTGTTTCTGCACACACTGGTATGGGCATCGATGACCTGCTGGAAGCCGTCTTGCTGCAGGCTGAAATCCTTGAGCTGGAAGCGTCCCCGGATGCAGCGGCGAAAGGTGTTGTGGTTGAATCCAGCCTGGAACGCGGCCGTGGTTCTGTTGCTACCGTGCTGGTTCAGAACGGTACGCTTCGCCAGGGCGACATGGTGGTGGCCGGTTCCTTCTTCGGTAAGGTGCGCGCCATGACAGACGAAGCCGGGCGCCAGGTGAAAGAAGCTGGCCCGTCGATTCCGGTCGAGATTCTGGGCCTGAACGGCACGCCAGACGCCGGTGACGAATTCTTCGCTGTGGCAGACGAGAAAAAAGCCAAAGAGCTGGCTGAATTCCGTCAGACCCGTGAGCGTGAGCAACGTCTCCAGCGCCAGCAAGCTGCCAAGCTCGAGAACATGTTCGAGAATATGGGCAAGGACGAGGTCAAGACCCTCAACGTGGTGCTCAAGACTGACGTGCGTGGTTCTCTGGAAGCCATTACCAAGGCCCTGCAGGACCTGGGCAACGACGAGGTTCAGGTGAAGATTGTTTCGTCTGGTGTTGGCGGTATCGCCGAGACCGACGTCAGCCTGGCCATGGCCACCAACGCCGTTATTTTCGGTTTCAACGTGCGTGCGGATACCGCATCCAAGCGTCTGGTTGAGCAGGAAGGTCTGGATCTGCGCTACTACAGCATCATCTATAACCTGATTGATGATGTGAAAGCGGCTTTGACAGGCATGCTCAAGCCGGAATTCCGCGAAGATATTGTGGGCATTGCCGATGTGCGTGACGTATTCCGTTCGCCGAAATTCGGTCAGGTGGCTGGCTGTATGGTGACTGAGGGCACCGTATACCGTAATAAGCCGATCCGCGTACTGCGTGACAACGTGGTGATCTTTGAAGGCGAGCTGGAATCCCTGCGTCGCTTCAAGGACGATGTGGCGGAAGTTCGCAACGGTATGGAATGTGGTATCGGTGTTAAAGGCTACGACGTGAAAGTGGGTGACCAGATCGAAGTGTTCGATCGCGTCCGTGTTGAACGTCAGCTTGAGTCCACGGGGGCCTGATGGCACGGGAATACAGTCGCGTAGATCGCATCGGCGATCAGATGCAGCGAGAGCTGGCGCAGCTGATCCAGCGCGAGGTGAAGGATCCTCGCGTTGGTATGGTCACGGTTAATGATGTGAAAGTCAGCCGTGACCTCGGCTATGCCGATATCTATATTTCGTTGCTGTCCACCGAGGAGCTCACCGAAGATTCACCCGAAGTGCAGGACTCCCTGACGGTGTTGAACAAGGCCTCCGGGTTTCTGCGCGGGCAGGTTGGTCGCGCCATGAAATTGCGTGTGGTGCCCCATCTGCGGTTTCACTTCGACAAACTGTTGGGGCAGAGCCGCAAGATGGATCGCCTGATCCGCGAAGCGGTTGGCGACAAGCCTGCCGTGCCCCGGGACGATAATGATGACCCGGTTTCCGATAACCCGGAGCGTGACGCTTGAGCCGAAGACGCAAAGGCCGTGACGTAAACGGCATCCTGGTAATCGACAAGCCCCAGGGCGTTACCTCCAACGGGATTCTGCAGCAGGTCAAGCGCCTGTATGGTGCGGCGAAGGCCGGCCATACCGGTGCGCTTGATCCGCTCGCCACTGGCGTGCTGCCCCTGTGTTTTGGTGAGGCCACCAAGTTCTCCCAGACCATGCTGGACAGTGACAAGGCGTATATCACCACCGCACGCCTGGGCATCCGGACAGAAACCGGAGACAGCGAAGGGGCTGTGGTGGAGGAAAAGTCGGTTCCCCACTTCAGTGAGGAAGAAGTGGAGGCCGTACTGGCCCGGTTCCGTGGCGACATTCAGCAAGTGCCCTCCATGTACTCGGCTCTGAAGCATCAGGGCAAACCACTGTACGAATACGCCCGCGAGGGTATCGAAATTGAGCGCCCGGCCAGGCCGGTGACCATTTACGAGCTCAAATTGTTGGCGGTTCGGGAACAGGAGCTGGATCTTGCGGTTACCTGTACCAAGGGTACGTATATCCGCTCACTGGTTGAGGATATTGGTGAGGTTCTGGGCTGTGGAGCTCATGTCAGTGCTCTGCGTCGCACCCTGGCCTCCGGCTACACCCTGGCAAATGCCCACGATGTCAAAGACCTGGAAGCCATGCGCGAGCGCGGGGAAAGCCTGGATGGCCTGCTGTTGCCGCCGGAAACCGCCCTCACCATGTTTCCCGAGTACCGATTGTCCGGCGTGCCGCTGGTATCGATCTTGAACGGACAACCGGTTAGAATACCGGGTCAGCCTTTTGAAGGTTTCGTCCGCCTGTATGGCGAGCATTCCTTCGTAGGGCTGGCAGAAGCATTGCCGGAAGGCGATGGCACTCAACTGGTGCCTCGCCGTCTGGTCAAGAACAGCAAACGGTAAACGCCTTTTGCTGATTAGCCGGGCTGTAGAGATGCGCGGTTCGGCTGAATAGGTATGCATCGCAACCAATGAGGTGAAATATGGCACTGTCTGCCAGTGAGAAAGCTCAGATCGTTAAAGATTTTCAGCAAGGTGATGGCGATACCGGTTCCCCTGAGGTTCAGGTAGCTCTGCTGAGCGCCAACATCAACAAGCTGCAGGATCACTTCAAGGCCAACAAGCAGGATCACCATTCCCGCCGCGGCCTGATCCGGATGGTAAACCAGCGTCGTAAGCTGCTGGACTACCTCAAGCGTAAAAACGCTGACCGTTACCTGGACCTGATCCAGCGTCTGGGTCTGCGTCGCTAATCCGGTTTAGCGACCTGATGGCTGGCCCGGGGGTTCCCGGGTTCAGCCGTGCTTCTCTCCCGCTCCCTGCCTTGCTCATTCCGAACAAGCAGGAAGCGTTTTTTGCTGCAGTTGATTTGTCTGTGAAACCGAAGGATTTTCCCTGTCACAATGGAAAGCCGCTATTGATAGCAGGTTGTTGAAAAGCCCGGGAACTCTGGCCGGGGTTTTGCAACAGCCTGTTAGCTTTCAGACGGGTTGCCTTTCGGTTCACTGATCAGACTGCTGCAGTTGTTGGAAAATGGCGAATGAATGGGTCATTGGCCAGAATCAAAACCGCTGAAAATGCAGGAGTTTATTGTGGAACTGCAACCACGTATCAAGACATTTGAAATGGGTGGGGAAACCTTCACCCTGGAAACCGGTCGTATTGCCCGTCAGGCAACCGGCGCGGTACTGGTAAGCACCGGCGACACTGCCGTTCTGGGCACCGTTGTTGGCGCCAAAGAGCCCAAGCCGGGCCAGGGCTTCTTCCCCCTGACTGTGAACTACCAGGAAAAAACCTACGCCGCCGGTAAAATCCCGGGTGGCTTCTTCAAGCGTGAAGGTCGTCCGTCCGAGAAAGAGACCCTGACCTCCCGCCTGATCGACCGTCCGATTCGCCCGCTGTTCCCGAACGGCTACATGAACGAAGTTCAGGTTGTGCTGACGGTTATGTCTGCCAGCAAGAACCACGATCCGGATATCGCTGCCATGATTGCTGCATCTGCAGCCCTGGCCATCTCCGGTATCCCGTTCGACGGCCCGATTGGTGCTGCCCGTGTGGGTTACACCAACGAGAAAGGCTACTTCCTGAACCCGACCTTCGAAGAGCTCAGCACTTCCCTGCTGGACATGGTTGTGGCCGGTACCGACGAAGCGGTGCTGATGGTTGAGTCCGAGGCCAAAGGCCTGACAGAGGACCAGATGCTGGGCGCCGTACTGTTCGGCCACCAGGAAATGCAGACTGCGATCACTGCCATCAAGGAATTTGCTGCCGAGAACGGCAAGCCGCGCTGGGAATGGCAGCCCGAGGCGGAAAACACTGAGCTGCTGAACGCCATCAAGGCCGAGTTCGGTGGTGCCATCGAAGAAGCCTACGCGATTCGCGACAAGATGGCCCGTTACGAGCGTCTGGGTGAGATCAAATCTGCTGCCGTTGAAAAACTGGCCGGTGAAGAAGAAGGCCAGCCTTCCGAAGAGGAAGTGAAGAAGTACTTCGGCAAGGTCGAGAAGTCTGTCGTTCGTCTGCAGGTTATCGAAGGCAAGCCGCGTATCGATGGCCGTGACAACAAGACCGTTCGCCCGATCAAGGTGGAAGTTGGCGTACTGCCGTCCGTTCACGGTTCCGCCCTGTTCACCCGTGGTGAGACTCAGGCTATCGTTACCGCCACGCTGGGTACCACCCGTGACGTGCAGATCATCGATGCCCTGGAAGGTGAGCGCAAGGACCCGTTCCTGTTCCACTACAACTTCCCTCCGTACTCCGTAGGTGAAGCTGGCCGTATGGGTAGCCCGGGCCGTCGTGAAATTGGTCACGGTCGTCTGGCCAAGCGTGGTGTAGCCGCGGTTATGCCGACCATCGAAGAGTTCCCGTATGCCATTCGTGCGGTGTCCGAGATCACTGAATCCAACGGTTCCAGTTCCATGGCTTCCGTGTGTGGTTCATCCCTGGCGCTGATGGATGCTGGTGTGCCGCTGAAGGCTCCGGTGGCCGGTATCGCCATGGGTCTGGTCAAGGAAGGCGACAAGTTCGCGGTCCTGACTGACATCCTGGGTGACGAAGATCACCTGGGTGACATGGATTTCAAGGTTGCCGGTACCAAAGAGGGCGTCACGGCCCTGCAGATGGACATCAAGATTCAGGGTATTACCGACGAAATCATGGAAATCGCCCTCGAGCAGGCCAACGCTGCGCGTCTGCACATCCTGGACGAGATGAACAAGGTGATCGCAGAGCCCCGTGCCGAGCTGTCTGATCGCGCTCCGAGCATCACCACCATCAAGATTCATCCGGACAAGATCCGTGATGTAATCGGTAAGGGTGGCGCAACCATCCGTGGTATTTGCGACGAGACCGGCGCTTCCATCGACCTGGACGACGACGGCAACGTGAAGATCTACGCCGACAACGCTGCGGCCGCACAGGCTGCCGTGAATCGCGTGAAAGAAATCACTGCCGAGATCGAAGTGGGTGCTATCTACAAGGGCCGCGTTGAGCGGATTGTGGACTTCGGTGCCTTTGTTAACATCCTGCCCGGCAAGGATGGTCTGGTGCACATTTCCCAGATCTCCGAGCGCCGTATCGAGAACGTCACTGACGAGCTGAGCGAAGGTCAGGAAGTTCTGGTCAAGGTGCTGGATGTGGACAACCGTGGTCGCGTTAAGCTGTCCATGAAGGAAGTCAAAGAAGGCGAGCAGCCGACTGACTTCACTGACTAAGATGATTCTTGGTTAGAAAAACCCGCCCGGCTTCAAGCCTGGCGGGTTTTGTCGTTTATGGGCCTTGTAGTTTTAGTGCCTGCAGCGGTTGTGGGAAGCCTTTCCAAAAGACGCTACGAGCACATCCATGTGCGCTTCTTTCGGGCCGTCCATGGCCCTCAAGACTTTTGGAAAGGCTTCCCACAACCGCTGCGCTAGACCTTGTGCTTGCCTCTAAAGGCCTTTTTCCATGAATTCCAGTACTGCCTCCCTGTATGCGGGAATCACAAACGTCGCTGCATGGGGCGTATCGGTCTGCAAGAACTCCTTGGGCTGCTCCGCCGCTTCATACAACCGCACGCCATGCTCGAACGGAATGATGCCATCCCGAACGCTGTGGATAATCATCACCGGCACCGGTGATACACCGGCGATCCTGTCGGTGCCTTCGTAGTCATCCGGGATGGTCCAGCTCAGGGGGTACTGGAACGGCCAGGTGAGCCAGAACAGGTCGAGCTTTTCCCGGGCGATGTAGCGGAAGCCGGAGAAGGTGCCGTCGAGGATGATGCCGTTTAGCTCTGGTTGTTCGTCTCGCTGCACCCATTCGCTGGCCAGGGCGATACCGAGGGCGCCGCCGAGGCTTTGGCCGAGGATATAGAGCGGGTGTTCACTATCGGCGCGGCGTTGGGCCAGCCAGCGCAGTCCGGTTTCCACGTCGTGCAGTGCGCCTTCGATATCGGGGGCGCCGGTGGATTGGCCGTAACCGCGATAATCGATGGTGAACACGTTGTAGCCCTGTTCCGGCAGCCAGGCGGCGTTGAGGATGTGGGCGCTGACGTTCTGGGCGTTGCCGTGCAGGAAGTAGATGGTGCCCTTGGCGGGCTCGTCGGTGAGGGCAGGGAGCCACCAGCCGTGGAGGGTTTCGCCGTCCGCGGTCTTGAGGTAGATGTCTTCGTATTCCAGGTTGAGTCGGTCCGGGGTGATGTAAGTGGCATTGTCCGGATAGAAGAACACGCTGCTGCATCCGGTTTGCAGCAGCGTGGTGATGGCCAGCAGGGTGATGAGAGCCGTTTTGGTATTCAGAAGTAAGCGTGCAGGCCGGCTTGCCATGTGCTTTGGTACCTGTCGTAGTGGTCTTCCCGGGTGAATTTGGCGAATAGGCTGAATTCCCGGCCAATGTGCCAGTTGGCTTCGGCATAAAGCTGGTCTTGCCGGTGTTGGCTGCTGACGATCCAGGCTTTGGTTTTTACGCCAGTCAGCAGGCTGAAGCGGTTGTTCTGGTGCAGCAGGCCGAGGTCTGCGCCCGGGGCGAAATCGTAGCCCCGTTTGATGTCATCATCGATTTCCACATCCGCCGTGGCAATGGCGAAGGCTTGGGTGTTCTTGCCCAGGCTCCAGCTGCCGCCGGCTCCGCCTTCAAGATAGGGGGCCAGTACGCGATCATTGCCGGTGTCCGTGCGGCGGCCGCCAAAGCCAACTTGCCAGGAGATCGGGGCAAAGAACTGGTTCCGGGGGCTCAGGGAGCGTATCTCGACGCCGGTGATCTGTTCCACCTGAAGTTCGTCGTTTTTGTGGTAAAGCCTGGCGTCCAGGCGCAGGAACTGCAGTTGTGCACCGGTACGGTAACCGGCGGGCGGATCCAGTACGTCGTGATAGGCCGGCCGGATGGTCAACTGGGTGAACTCGCTGTGGGCGAGCTGGCCGGAACCGAGGCTCAGGCGAAAGGTGTCATGCCCCTGATCGTCGCGGATCTCCGGTTCGGGCACGTCTGGAAGTTCTGCCGCATCCTCAATCTGGCTGCGGGCGACCAGTAGTTGATGAGACAGCGGCGCCGCGTGTTCCCGGGGCCAGCCTTCGGCTTCGCTCTGGTAGCGTACGTAATCGTACGTGGCATCCAGGAGTTGGGCGCGGTCGTCTTTACCAAGCTTACGCACTTCTGGGTCGTTCACTGCCACGTAGCCATTGGCTAAGGCAGCGGCGATGGTCTGGTGGTCTGAGGGCAGGCTTTCCAGGCTATGGGCTACAGAGGTGGCGGCAGACGGGCGGTAATGGATGCTTTCAAGCAGCCCGGCATCCCTCACCCAGCGCACGGTGTCAGAGGGGATGGCGTGAGTGCTTACTTCGTCGAGCAGGTTCGTGCCCGGGCGGGCGGCGTCGATCAGGGCCAGCAGGCGATAGGCGCAGTTCTCATCGAAGAAATAGTAATCAAAGTTCTTGTCCTGAATTTCCCAGGTATGGGCCAGCAGGGTGTCAACCTCCTGTTGGTCGAGATTCAGGGTGTACTCCCAGAGATCCCGGTGTTCGATGTCGTTGTACAGCCGGATCATTTCGTAATAGGGCTTGATGGAGGTAATGCCTGGATAGCCCCCGAAAATACCCCGATAGGCAAACAACAACTCGCTGTCATGTTCAGCGGCATCGGCTGCGTAGGAAACAGTATTTGCCAGCAGCAGATCGGTTTCTTCGTCATCCTGGGGGGGATCGAGCCGCAAGAAGGTGTGTCCGAACATGGATGAGGGACTGTTCAGATAGGACGCAGCAAACACCAGGGTGACTTTCTCGGTATTCAGTGTGCCTGCCCATTCCTCGAAAGCGGGGCAGTTTACCGGTGTATCCGGCAACTCCAGTTGCTCTCTCAGCCAGGCATCCCGGGCCGGGAATCGACAGCGGGCGTGGCTATCACCACCTCCGGGTTGTTGTATGGCCTCCAGGGTGGCTTCCAGTTCGGCTCTGGGCGATGTCTTGCCGTCGTCACTCAGAAAGAAGGCCGGGTCATCGGCCTGGCTGGAGTAATCGGAACCGAACCTGTCCTGATGATAGTGGCCGAGGGTCAGCCAGGTTGGATGAAGGTGAAGGTTGTCAGGCAGTGTAACGGTTTCTGCCTGTGCCCAGGCGGTACTGCATGCAAGCCATAAAACGGCCTGCCCGGTGCGAAGGGTAAAGCCCATGGAGTTGGTAGTTCCGGATTGGTGGCTCTGGGGTTTGTTCGCCGTCCCTGGCGCCATTCTGTTCCATTGTCGCCAGTGATCAGGCGGCCACGTATTTGCTCAGAGCGTCGTTCTGCTCCAGCAGGGCCACGATGGCGTCTACGGCTTCACCTGAGGTGGTATCAGCGTTGGGGAAAATGGAAGCAAAGTTGTCTTGCAGTACTTTGCGGAAGGTATCACGGTCAGTTTCTTCTACACCCAGCAGGACTGCCAGAGTATCCAGGTTTTCGCCAGAACCGCGGGACATGTCGCGGGCAACCTTATCGATGTTGCTGTCCATGTACATGGCCATGGATTGAACAGACTGGTTGGTCTGGCAACCCAGAGTGCCGGTGGTCATGCCGAAGGTCTGGTTACCGAAGGTTCCGTTGGTGGTAGCGGCCAGGACATGTGGAGCAATGCCGGACTGCCCTTTCCAGATCATGGCACCCACGCCACAGCCGGGCTGTGCGAACGCCATGGAGGAAGCACCAAGAAGAATTGCACCTGCGATCAGTTTTTTCATTATCCACTCCTTTCTGTGGTTATAGCTTTGTCGCATACCCTGCAGCGTTCGAATTCCGTGGCTGCAAGACAACGGCCAGTATCTGGTTTGGTTAAAAGACCGTCTGTTTGAGTATAGATCAAAACCTGAAATCGCAAGTTAAGCCACTGTTAAAAAAGGTAGCGGCCTGATACACGGAAATGTGAACATGTGTTCATATTTCTAAATCGAACAAAAAATCATCTGTTAGCCGCTATTGTTATATAGAGTGTATTTCAGTATAGTGCGCGCGGCCATGAGGGCCATGCAACAACATATGGAGAGTTTGTTTTGAAAAAAGCGCTTATTGCATCAACACTCGTTCTGGCCGGCGCAATGACCGGTTGTTCTTCCCTCAACACCAGCGCTCCTTCGCTGCCGCTGACTGGCGCCGTTCAGAGCGACGTCAAAGCTGACATCGAAGTTGGTGAGAAGATTACTGGTAAGGCTTCTGTAACCCAGCTGTTTGGTCTGCTGACTCTGGGTGATAGCAAGAAATACGCTGACGGCGTTGCCTACGGCGTGGGTTCCACTGGCGGTGCTCTGCCCCTGCCGATCGGTGGCGCCAGCCTGGTAGAGAAGGTTAAGTCTTCTGCTGCCTACAACGCTGTGACCGAATCTGGTGCAGACGTGATCGTGGCTCCGCGTTACACCGTTGAGCAAAACGGCTATGGTTTCTTCGGAACCATCGACGTAACCGTTGAAGGCTACAAGGGCACCATCAAGAGCATCAAGTAAGCTGCTTTTGTGAGTTGTCTAGTCCTGAAATAGGTTTACACCTATTTCTATTGAAACGCCCGGTGCACCGCATCGGGCGTTTTGTATTTCAAGGCAAGATGTGGTCGCCTTGTGTTATAGGTCTGCACGGACTGATCGACCATCTTTTGGGCTTCC
>NZ_JACDWW010000067.1:0-549 GCF_016464145.1 Marinobacter sp. bablab_jr008 | reverse complement strand
TGAGATGGACCCATTCAGTTGGACAACCTGATGGTGTCCCTAAGCTATGATCCGGTTGTTTCCCTGGCTCAGGCTGCCAGAGATATGGGTTGCCCGTAGTACACCTCATCGGGCGTTTGGTAATCAAGGGTTTGGTGGTACCGGGTTTGATTGTAATGCCGGAAGTACCGGTGGAGCGCCTGCTTCAAGTGTCGGCCATCCTCAAAGGCAGTGAGGTAGACGCACTCGTGTTTGACGCTGCGCCAGAGCCGTTCCACGAAGATATTGTCATGGTAGCAGCCCTTGCCGTCCATGCTGATCCGGATGCCATGCTCCTTGAGAACGCCTGTGAAAGCCTCACTGGTGAACTGGACGCCCTGATCGGTGTTGAAGATCTCCGGCGTTCCATGGCGCTGTAGGGCCTCCTCTAGGGCATCGACGCAGAAGTCTGTGTCCATGGTGTTGGAGATCCGCCAGGACAGCACCTTGCGGCTGTACCAGTCGATGATGGCAACCAGATACATGAAGCCCCGCGCCAGCGGCACGTAGCTGATGTCAGTTGCCCAAACC
>NZ_JACDWW010000066.1:0-7711 GCF_016464145.1 Marinobacter sp. bablab_jr008 | reverse complement strand
GGTTTGGGCAACTGACATCAGCTACGTGCCGCTGGCGCGGGGCTTCATGTATCTGGTTGCCATCATCGACTGGTACAGCCGCAAGGTGCTGTCCTGGCGGATCTCCAACACCATGGACACAGACTTCTGCGTCGATGCCCTGGAGGAGGCTCTACAGCACCATGGAACGCCGGAAATCTTCAACACCGATCAGGGCGTCCAGTTCACCAGCGAGGCCTTCACAAGCGTTCTCAAAGAGCATGGCATCCGGATCAGCATGGACGGCAAGGGCTGCTACCATGACAACATCTTCGTGGAACGGCTCTGGCGCAGCGTCAAACACGAGTGCGTCTACCTCACTGCCTTCGAGGATGGTCAACACTTGAAGCAGGCGCTCCACCGGTACTTCCGGCATTACAATCAGACCCGATATCACCAAACCCTTGATTACCAAACGCCCGATGAGGTGTACTACGGGCAACCCATATCTCTGGCAGCCTGAGCCAGGGAAACAACCGGATCATAGCTTAGGGACACCATCAGGTTGTCCAACTGATTGGGTCCACCTCAAATTTAAACAAAAGCGAACATTCACACCCCGCAACTTGAAGGTGAGCAACGTGCCGCCCGCTGCAAGACGTCTAGTTCCGTTGGAAGGCAGGAAATAGTGCTCATTGTTGGTAACGATTTCTTTCAGCATTGTAATGCGAATTATTATCAGTATTATACGCATGCATAAGTATACCCACTGCTGGAGATCCCAATGCCAACACCCGGTCAATCATCTTCGCCAAATCGGCGTCTTCGCGTGAGCCTGTCCGCTGGCTCAACCTTTCTTTCGTTTTCTTTTCTTGCAACGGTTGCCTCCCCCGCGATAGTACAAGCGCAAGAACAAACACCCGGTCTGTTACCCGGCCTTGAGGTTACTGCTGATTGGCTGGGACCGCCGACGGAGGAATCCGAAAGAACTTACTCGGGTGCCCGCACGGTGGTGGAGGAAGAGGAGTTTCAGGAGACCGGCGCTCTGAACCTGGAGGACGCCCTGCGCCCGGTACCCGGTGTTACAGTGCTTGATGAAACCGGCACGGGCATTCTTCCCAATATCGGCGTGCGTGGTCTGAATCCGCTGCGCAGTGAACGGCTTCAGATTCTGCTGGACGGTTACCCGATTGCCATCGGGCCCTACAGCAACGTCGGCGTGTCGCTCTTCCCCGTTACCCTTCCGAGCCTGGAAGTCGTGGATATTGTCCGGGGCGGCGCCTCGGTTCATTACGGGCCTAACAACGTGGGTGGCGTGGTGAACTTCGTTACCAAGCCGATTCCGGCGGAAACCTCCCAGACCCTTCGTGAGCGGGTAACCATTGCGGAGGAGACCGGCAACGTCTTTACCGACACCTATTACCGGGTCGGTGGCCGGGCCACTGACAAGCTCGACCTGCAGTTCCAGGCTAATGTCCAGCGCGGCGACGGCTTTCGTGACCACTCCGATACCGAAGTGGATAACCTGATCCTGGATGCCCGTTATTACCTGAACGACCAGCATGAACTGGCGTCGCAGCTGCAGTACTACCGTGTCGATGCCGAACTGCCCGGCGCCCTGACGCCACAAGCCTATGAGCAGGATCGCACCCAGAGCCAGCGTCCCTACGACGGCTACGAAGCGGACATGAGCCGCGCCACCTTCACCTGGACCTACACGCCGACCGACAATATGGAATTCCAGTGGCGCAATTTCGTGCACGATGCCGACCGCACCTTCTTCTTCGGCCAGAACCTCAGCGGCACTGGCCACTGGGCGGACCCGGGGCTGGATTCGACTCACGTCGCGGATTCACCACGTTTGTTCACGGCACTGGGCACTGAGCCCCGGCTCGCGATTCGCCATGGCCGCCATGACATCACCCTGGGCGCGCGATTTGTCAGCGAGGATGTGGAGTTCGACGTCAATCGCCTGGAGTTGTCCTCCGGTAACCGTTCCGTGGCACGTGACTGGCACCTGGACACCCGGGCCATGGCCTTCTACGTCAGCGATACCGTGTCCTTCCTGGATGATCGCCTGACGGTAACGCCGGGCCTGCGTTATGAAGACGTTGATATGGATTTCCGCGACAACCTCAGTGGCAACACCGAGGAAAACAACGCGGAGGAGCTGCTGCCGGGCCTGACCGTCGGCTACCAGGCGTCTGATGACCTGTTTGTCTTTGCCAACAGTCAGCGTTCCCTGGTGCCAGTCCAGATTGCCCAGACCACCCGTGAAGGTGCAGTGGCCAATGAAACCGCCTGGAACCATGAGCTGGGCGCACGCCTGCAGGTCACACCGGACCTGTTCTCATCCGCCACCCTGTTCCGTATCGATTATGAAGACCAGATCCAGTTCAATCGCTCAACCAGCCGCTTCGAGAACCTGGGCGAAACCCGCCACCAGGGCATCGAACTGGCAAACCGCTGGAATGTGAACAGCCAGTGGGAACTGGGCCTGGGTTACACCTTCCTGGACACCGAACAGCTGTCCGGCGATAACAAAGGCAACGAGCTTCCCAACGCGCCCACCCATAAGGTCAGCGCCGATGCGGTATATAGCTACCAGGCCTGGGACGCCAGCGTGAACTGGGTGTACGTGAGCGAAAGCTACAGCGATGCCGACAACACCGAAGAAGAAACCAGCAATGGCAGCGCCGGTGAATTGCCGGATTACCACCTGGTGACTGCCCGGGTCGGGCGCGACTTCGCGGTGGGCGGTGATCGTGTGCTGAACCTTGGCCTGGCGGTCAACAACCTGCTGGATGAGGATTACTACTTCCGGGGCGTGGACGTCAGCCCGGTCGGCCGGGTACCTCAGCCGGGCCGAAGCTTCATCCTCGAGGCCCAGCTGGACTTCTGATGGCCTCACTACCGAAACGGATTGCAACGAGCCTGCTGGTTGTCCTGCTTTCGCCTGTATCGGGCTGGGCGGACAACCACAGCATCCGGCTGACGGATGACCGCGGGGAAACCCTGCGGTTGCCCGCTGCGGCAACCCGGCCCGCGGCGATTTCGACTTTCGGCGCGGATGTCGCACTGGCGCTGGGAACAGCGCCGGTCGCGGTCACCGACTACGGACTCCAGGGGGTGCCTGACTACCTGGCGTCACAGTTAAGCGGTGTGCGGGGTCTCGGACCGCGACACCAGCCCAACCTGGAAGTGCTGTCGTCGGTCCGCCCAGATCTCGTAATCGCCATCCGCCGCTATACCGAGAAGGACGGTGATCAGATCGAAGCCATCGCGCCGCTCCTGGCCCTGGACCTGATAACGGTCGAGGACAGCCTGCGGGCGGTGGAGCTGGCAGGCCAGGCGCTGGGTAAGCCGGCCAAAGCGGAGGCACTCAACGATCGATTCCTCGAACACGTTCAATCGCTCGCGCAGCGCAATCACGGCAAGCCCATGGGGACCGTGGCACTGCTGACCAGCGGCAGTGAAACGCCCTTTGTCTACTACGACCACTTTCTGCCCACCGCGCTGCTGGAACGCCTGGGCTTCGACAATGTTGGTGGCAAGCCACCCAATCCCGAGAGCGGCATTCCCCTGGGCTACCGGATCAGCCTTGAGGCCCTGCTGAAACTCAATCCAGACACCATTCTCCTGTTACCCACCAGTCGTCAGCGGGCGTTCACAATGAATCCAATCTGGCCCTATCTCAAGGCCGTAAGCACCGGCCAGGTCTACGAAATGCCGCACTACTGGAAAGAGGGCGCCGGACCCATCGCCCGGGAGCGCATCCTTGATGACATTCAGCGTCTGTTGCTGGCCCCGGACTCCGGCACATGATCGGTAGCGCTTCGACAGCACGCCCCTCCACGCTCTATGTGGCAACACTGCTGTTTCTGGTTCTGCTGTTTCTCGTTGGTCTGATGGCCGGTTCCCAGTGGGTGTCGCCGCTCCAGCTGCTGTCAGCCATTGATGGCACCAGCGGCCTGCTGACGCGCATTACCGTGCTGGAGTTGCGACTGCCCCGCAACCTGCTCGGCATTCTTGGTGGTGCCGCGCTTGGGGTTGCCGGGGCCGTCATGCAAGGCGTTACCCGGAACCCCCTGGCATCCCCCGGCCTGACCGGTGTGATTGCGTCCGCCGCCCTGGCGGTGGTGTCACTTCGAACCCTGAGCTCCCCGGGCGCAATGTGGCTGCCTTTGATGGCGCTGGGCGGGGGCCTGCTCGGGGGTGCTCTGACCTTCGCCATCGCCGGTCGAAGAAGGCTCCAGCCGGAGCGCGTGGTACTCGCCGGCATCGCCGTGACCTCGCTGGCAACGGCACTGACCACCGGCCTTCTGCTGGTATCCGGGGCGGAGGCGGCAGAACTCTACTATTGGCTGGCGGGCAGCCTGATGGGACGGGGCTGGCTCCAGCTCCAGATGGTGCTGCCCTGGCTGCTACTGCCACTCGGTGCCCTGCTGGTCATGCAGCGCCCCTTTCATGTGTTGCAGTTGGACGACGACCTGGCGCTGGCCATGGGCCTGGCCGTCGGACGCTGGCGCCTGACTTTCCTGTTACTGGCATTGCTGCTGGCTGCCGCGCTGGTCGCCTTCACCGGTCCGATCGTGTTTATTGGCCTGGTGGCGCCACACATCGCCCGGCGGCTCACGGGCGATCAGATTCAGCACTGGCTACCGTTGAGCGCTCTGTTTGGAGGACTGTTGCTGCTGGCTGCCGATATCCTGGCAAGGCAACTGGCCTTCCCCCAGGAATTACCCGTCGGTATGCTGACCGCCCTGATCGGAGCCCCATGGCTGATCTACCTGCTCAATTCGCGAGCCTCAACCCGGAGCGCATAACGTGACCAATCCGGCGACGACACCAACCCGCGCAAACCGGCCTCCCGGTGCCAGTCCTGTCGCCAGGCTGTTTCTGGCCGGCGGGCTCAGCCTGGTTGTTGTCATCGTCGCGGGCGTCCAGCTGGGGGCGGTGGACCTTAGCTGGTCCCAGGTGTGGGCGGGGCTCACCGGAGACAGCTCACAACACGTACAGAGAGTCGTCTTCGAACTGCGGCTACCCCGCACCCTGACCGGCGCCCTTATCGGTATTCACTTTGCCCTGTCGGGGTGGCTGTTGCAGTTGCTCAGCCGCAACCCCCTCGCCGAAGCCGGTATTCTCGGCATCTCCGCCGGCGCAAGCCTGGTGGCCGTTATCGCCTTCATCGTCGGTGACTGGCTGGTGTCCAGTGAGAATCCGTACAGCAATACCTCCTTTGCCCTGCAATACCTGCCGCTGTTTGCGATGGCAGGCGGACTGGTGACGGCGCTTGCGGTGTATTGCCTGGGCATGCGCCATGGCCAGCTGTCGCCGGTGAAAATGACGCTGACCGGCGCGGTCATCGCCGGTATGCTGCACGGGCTGACCACCGGCGCACTGGCGTTCTGGGGCCACGCCCATACCGAGCTGGTGGCCCAGTGGCTGGCCGGCTCGCTGTACGGTAGCGAATGGCAACACCTGCACACGTTGCTGCCATGGACTCTCGTTGGGCTGATCGGTGTGGTTCTGCTCATGCGCCCACTGAATGTGATGCAACTCGACGACCAACACTCACGCACCCTGGGCCTGGGTCTCAACCGATGGCGTTTCTTTGCCCTGCTGATCGCCACCCTGTTGGCGGCCAGCGCGGTCGGCGTGGTCGGGCCCGTTGGCTTCATTGGCCTGCTTATCCCCCACATCAGCCGCCGGCTGGCCGGCGCTAACCTTCCGGTCCAGTTGGTGTTGTGTGTACTATTGGGTGCGGTGCTGGCAGTACTGGCGGATTTACTGGGCCGAACGCTGTTCACACCCTATGAAGTGCCCGTGGGCGTCGTTTCCGCCGTCCTTGGTGTACCCTTCTTTTTGTATCTATTATCGCGTCAACCCTGAAGGCGGACCCCTTCTCCATGTTACGAACCGAGTCTCTCTCGCTGGCTTATGGCGACAAAACGGTTGTAGACAACGTCTCGCTGATTATTCCCGAGGGTGGCATTACCTGCCTGCTGGGCCCCAATGGCTCGGGCAAAAGTACCTTGCTGAAAAGTTTCGCCGGCCTGTTGCCCCCGCGGTCCGGTCAGGTTTACCTGGACGATCAGCCAGTTGACCAATGGCACCGGGGCAAACTGGCCCTGAGGCTCGCCATGCTGCCCCAGAAGCCGATTGTGCCCGATGGTATCCGGGTTCGGGACTTGATTGCGCTGGGTCGCTTCCCCCACCGTAAATGGTGGCAGAGGAATCTCACCACTGACGACAATGTAACCCTCGACGCTATGGCAATGACCGGGGTATCAGACCTTGCGGAACGACCGGTGGAATCGCTCTCCGGAGGGCAGCAGCAGCGGGTCTGGATTGCCATGGCACTGGCGCAGGAGACTGATATCCTGTTGCTAGACGAGCCAACCACGTTTCTGGATTGGGGCTACCAGTTGGAAGTATTGGAGCTCCTGTCTACGTTAAACCAGCAACAAGGACTGACCGTGGTCATGTCACTTCATGACCTCAACCAGGCCGCGCAATTTGCGGACCGGATTGCGGTGCTGGCTGACGGCCAACTCGACACCATCGGTAGCCCTGCGGAAGTTATTACTGAATCCCTCGTCAACCGGGTATTTCGGGTGCATACAAGCATTACTACGGGGCAGGAAGGTCGTCCGTTTTGCACCGGATTTGCAGAATCGGCTCAAAGCTGGTCCAAGCAACGTCCTCGCTGTGTCGCTACCTCTTAATTCAGAACTCGTAGCCAGCACTCGGGTTCTATCCCGTTACTGCAGATACTTATAACGAAAGAGGCTGAATTTCGGCAGGGGAAGTTTGGTCTATCGGTCAGAACGTAGGCTTGGCGCCCCTGGTCTGCCAGTTCCCCTTGCAGGCAGAAAACTCTATAACGAGTCATGATTTTCGGTACCTATCCTCTAAAGGGGGCCGAATCATGACACTTTCCACCAGTCATTTACCCTGGAACAAGGGAAAACTAGTCGGAAAAAAGTTTCCACTAAAACTCGAACAGACCTGGGCAATCCGCATTCGGTTAGAAATCGCAGAGAATGTCCGAGAACTGGCGATGGTCAACATGGCGATCGACTGCAAACTGCGTTCTTTCGACATGGTTAGGTTATTGGTTCGGGATATTTCCAGAAATGGAGAGGTTCTGGACCGGGCGCAAGTGATTCAGCAGAAAACCAGTCAGCCCGTCAGGTTTGAGATAACAAAAAAGACACGTGAGTCGGTTTAGTCGTGGATCAAACATCGCGGACTCTCTGGTGAGGTAGTGGTTCTCAAAGGAAGCCGGTGATCCTACTTGGGATTATGCCGAGCATCTTAGGCGCCTAAACAAAAGCGAACAATCGAGTCAGGGCTTTCCTCCGGAGCCTCCAAACTAATCACAACCATTTCGTACAGTATGATTGGCGGAGCCTCTTCTGTTCATGAAACCTGCTCATATGCAGTACTTGAGTATGAAGCCATGGACCGTTCCCTGTAGTTTGGCTGTAGGAAGCTCACCCAAGCCTTCCGAGAACCGGAAACGTCGACAACATCCACGACGCAAAGAGTGTCATCCGACCGGTGAGCACCATTACTCCCATTACAACGAGCACCAAGCCAGCAAGCACTCTCAGCAGTCTACTCCAGCGACTGAGCCAGCGTACTCGTTGCCGAAAGTGTTCAATAAACAGGGCAGTTCCGAGAAAAGGAAGAGCCAACCCCAACGAATACGCCGCCAGATACAGCATGCCCGCCTCAGCATTGGCAT
>NZ_JACDWW010000065.1:0-3468 GCF_016464145.1 Marinobacter sp. bablab_jr008 | reverse complement strand
TGTTTTCCGCCAAAACGGCGGGAAATAGGCAAAAATCGAACAAAACAGAGGGTGATAACGCCAAAATCGCGCTTGAATGGCTTTTTTTCGAGTTGAAAAGCGATTCAGCGATAAATCAGGCGTTAATCAGACCCTCCTTAAGATCGATTCGCCAATAGTCGGGAGTTTTTACCTCCTTATCTGGCGCGTCGAGAACCCTCTCCTTGTTACGTTTGTGCTCTAGATGAAGAAAGTTGTGGTACGCGTGGTAGCGGTCGATTAGCTTTTGGGCTTCCTCTTCTATGACCAGCGCAAGATAGTCTTCGAAACGATTACTCATAAAAACAAAAAGCCCGTCCAATGAACGGGCTTCCCACGGGTACAACCATGCAAAAGTAAGTTTCCATTTGGTCGAAGCCTTGGAGCATCTTCCCCATTGAAGTACTGGGCACCCGTTAGTTCCCTAAGAACCTGATTTCCACTCCCGTCGGAGTGTTGTCGCCCCACACTTCTATGGGGGTCAGGAGAGCGTAGCATATAACCTCTGATCTTGGACACGATTCTGCCAAGCACCGAATGCACCCTAGCAATAACGTCTACAGTGTCCAGAATGGCTCATCAATCCAGAAGCTTTGCCGCTGACTCCAGATGCTCTTCTGTCGAATGCACGTAAATCATCGTTGTGGCGATGCTCGCGTGTCCTAACCATCGTTGAATCGTTTTGAGGTCGATATTTTTCTCTGAGGCTCGCGTTGCAAAGGTGTGTCGTAGTGCATGATGACCTTTTTCGGATGTGACGCCCGCTTGTTTTCTCACGCGACCAAACATCACTGGAATTTGGTTGTAGGGGTCAACTCCGTTTCTCGATAGCAGCAGTCCAGTCTCTCTTTGGGCTTGAATGTGGTGCTGTCTGAGGTCTTCAAGCAGTGGCTTCAATGAGCCTGTTATAGGCACCACGCGAGGCTTATAGGTTTTCGTGGAGTTCCGGATGGTGCCCTCCATCGCAACCTGATTTACTCGAATTAGCCCCCGTTCCAGATCGACGTTTTCCCACGTCAGTCCCAAGGCTTCTGACGCCCTGAGTCCGGCGAAGAGAGAAAGCCCAATCATTGCCCGGAACTCAGCCGTTTTGGCTTTGTTCTCAGTTTTCTTACCCTTGTTGGGACCACGCGTGACTGTGTTGTACTGAATTGCGCCAATATTGAGGAGGGCGTCTGTTTCTTCGCGTGTAAACGGTACAACCTCCTTTTTTTGATGCTTTACGCGGCTGAGTCGTGTCGTTGGGTTATCGAGATTCGGGTCTGACTTTTGTGCGAAATCGAACGTGCAGGAAAGCAAGCTTACAATTCGTTGGATTGTTTGGGCACTTACCTCGGCGCGTCGCAGCTCGGTACGCATGGTCTCGATCATCGCTGTGGTCATGTCACCCAGGCGGCGTTCGCCAAACCGGGGAAGCAGGTGGTTGTTCATCCGGCTGACGTTGTGCCTGTGGTCTTGGTGATGGGTTTCACTCCAATCCAGGTACTCTTTGGCGACCTCTCTAAATAGGCGGGTGGATTGTGTAGAGCGACCCGTGCGACCACTCATGCGCTCGGTGATTGCCTTGGCTCGAATTTCTGAGACGACATCCCGAGCCTGGCTAAGAGTCACGCCATCGCGGTCAGACCCAATAACGCCTTTATGTCTGATGCCGGATTGGGTGAAGTCGTAGCGCCAGGTGCCGCATCCATCCTTGCGCTTGCGATAAATAATACCGTTCTCGCTGATCTCCTGACCCGGAGCCAATTCTTTCTTCGCTTTCTCGCTGAATGTGCTTGTGCGTTTCTTGACTGCTGTAGTCACTGATACCTCCAATTGTTTGAAGGTATTTAGAAGGGGGAATGGAGGGGAAGGGCGCCAACGTAATCCAGCGTAAACCAACGTATCAGAGCGTATTGGCGTCGCCAGAAACTAAAAAGCCGAATCAACTCTTACTCATGGTAAGTTCTTGATTCGGCTTGATATTAGTGGTGCCCGGAGGCGGAATCGAACCACCGACACGGGGATTTTCAATCCGAGTCACAATCACCGCATATCTACACAGTCCTGCACAATCAGATAGTTACAGAATATTGAGCCCACTCAACCCCACATAAAACCGCAAACGCGTGGACACTTTGTTGACACCGTAGGCCAGCGTATTGGCCAAAAAGGCCCGTTTTCTGAAGATCTCTGCGTGTCTACTTGATCGATACGTCCACTTTGGCTAGGTTAAAAAATGTACAGACAAGAATGTTGGGGTCATCACGGAGCGATGAATCGCTGTAGTCCATGAGTTGATCTGGTCTCACCAGTAACCTGAAAGGACTACATCAATGCGAAATTTTAAATCTTTCCTTATTATTTTCGTTCTGCTTTTCACAGCCGGTATCAGACTATCTCCCGCTTTTGCTCAGCAACAGGACGACGAATCCACCCTTTCCCTAGATAGCGCAAATTATATATTGACGCCAAACAAGGTATGTAGGGCTAATGAGGAACCATATAAGAGTCAACTTATTGGTTCCGTAACCTATTCAACGATGGATGAATGTTTAGACCAGGAAGGTGCTCAACTGCCGAACTCTCCGGCGGGTCTTAGAGAGAAGGCACAAGTTCTGCGAAATAAAAAATATGATTTGTTTGAGGGTCTTGATCCATATTTTGGTAATGGTGGCGTCGAGTCGTATTCTTCCGGTTCCAGCTCAGGTGGTGCCTCAACTGGAAGCACGCTTCCCCTCCTGGAAGACAGGTTTGAGCTTCTCAGTAACCAGAAAGCTCAAGACATTGTAGAAGCAAAGGAGGCGGACGAAACAGCCAACGATCTAGAAGACTTCGAGAAGTTCAAGCTTGGAATAGGGATAGCCTTTACGAAGTTACACAACCAGAGCATTGATGATGTAGACGTTCGCGATGGTCGCATAGTCGTCACCAAAGAGAGAGAACATCGCGGAAGTTTTATGCTCGAAACACATAAGTTTTTTACCTATCAGCGTTTAAGTCGCATGTTTCCAAATACCCATAGTGTTGGCGTAGGTCCATTCATTTCAGTCAGTGTCGCTGACACCGATGGCGGTGATCCGTTTTCGGCCTATGGCGTGGGGCTAATGATGGGCTTTAAAGACAGAACAGGGAGCGGAAGCTGGAATATAGGCTTTGGCTATTTTGTCGACACGAAAGCCAAAGAACTCCGTTCTGGTATCGAAGCTGGAGATACCACAACGGTACAGAATACAGATGATCTTTTGGTAGAACGAGATCAGGGCGGGGTGATGCTGATTGTCTCAACTAGCTGGGATTAAGCAAAAACCTCAATAGATATAGGAGGGTACCTGAATCCGTGACTTCAACGAGCTGAACTCACGCCCAAAGCCTGCAATAACAAGGCTTGGAGCGATATAATAGCATCTGACATCCATTCACCCAGTCAGTGCTTTCGGCTCATGCGTACCTTCACTCTCCAGCAATCCC
>NZ_JACDWW010000064.1:0-19379 GCF_016464145.1 Marinobacter sp. bablab_jr008 | reverse complement strand
TGTTTTCCGCCAAAACGGCGGGAAATAGGCAAAAATCGAACAAAACAGAGGGTGATAACGCCAAAATCGCGCTTGAATGGCTTTTTTTCGAGTTGAAAAGCGATTCAGCGATAAATCAGGCGTTAATCAGACCCTCCTTAATCCTCCTCATCCCTGGTCGGACAGTCGCCGCCACGCCCAATTCAGGATCCTACGCAGCTTTAAGATATATCTCACACGAATCCTGCATTGACAATGATAGGGTTGGGGCCGAGTCAGCTGGTCAGGACGACCGGGACTCAACGCCGGCACGGATGCTAGGCAAACGCGACACCTGCCCAGTGGTGTGACGCGCCAAGGAGAGACTTGGCACCACCCCCGCTTGTGACAATTCGCACCCTTTGATCGACCCAATCTTGACCTAGTCAATCAGGATTATCAGAATAATGTTCGAATATTCAGTTTTGGGTCAGAGGTGTTCCATCACTCTCAATGAGCATCGGTTACTGTCCGCATTGCCTTTGGAAAGGTTACGGTATTTGCCTTCTGACCTTACTAGTTGGAAATCCACGTGAACGGGATTAGCGAGCTGAGGACGGAGTTTCGTCGCCGACACAATATGACTACGCCACCCTTCAAGCGTTTGCGTCAATGGAAACCGTCGGCATCGTTACAGAAGATAATATTGAGCTTTCTCATTGGCTCGGCGTGGCGGACCGCAGGATTCTACGATTAGTTCTAGAGTTAAAGTCGGTTCTATTGGATATCGAAGCTTGGCGAACGATGATTCTTGAGCCCTACAAACGGCTTGGCCCCGGTGTCTACATGGTAGGGGCTTTCATCGGATATGACAGAATTGTTGGCGTCGTGGAAGGACGACAGCCAATGGTCAGGGTTTTTTCGTCTAAACCGGACGCGCTGGGCCGGTCCTTCGGCCAAGACACTGAATAGATCTAATTCCGAAACTCTGACACCTGGCGCTCTAGGTTCGCGTACATTGCCAGAAGATCATCCTCGTTGAGCTTTCCTCTGGTGGTTGCCTTAGCCTTATGTTTTTCCAGCTGGCTACGTTGTTCGGCGTAAACATGATGGAGGACGCTGGCTTGATAGTCGCAGCCCTCGTGATTGTTCAGTTGTTTTCGAAGCGATTTGAACTGATCAGGACTGGGAACCTGTTCGAGCTTTTTAGCTATGTCTTTGGGTCGGATATTGAACACTTCTCCCCAATGTTTTACGGCATGCTCCCAGGCCTGAGATAGAGATGCCCGCTCATCTATGTAGAATTTGTTAGCAGCTCCTCGTTTGTTTACGGAGAAATAGCAGGTTTCCTGTGCAGTACTTTTCCCGCTTCCGATGCCAAGCGTGATGCCCTGGAAGCCAACACCGCGACAGGGGAGGGTTGAGGGATGGTCTTTTCCAATGAAATCCAGATATTGAAGTGCTGCGGAGCGGGCCATGTAACGGGCCTCATAGTACTTGGCCCTGGTCTCTTGATACTGGTACCAGAGTTCTTGAGTAATTCTGTTGTTCGGCCTCTTAAGAGAGAAATACTTCTGATAGCGTTTGCCTCGGATGGTGGCAACAACTCGCCAACCGTGGAAGCCAGAGGTCAGCTCCCCTTTTTCATAAAAGCTAATAGCCATGGATAGTCGATCTTTCCCGTCCAAATCACGTTAAAGATAGTACGCAGCCAAGCAGGCGTCGCCTGCTCTACTCTGAGGCCTACGTCAGCTTGCTGCAATCGAAAATGGTCAATAAACTTCTCAGCCTCTTTGGGCTGCAAACTGGAAACACCGACCTTCGGTCAATCGTTGTCGCTTCCTAGGAGTGAAGCATCGTCCATGGAGTGTAAGGCTGCGAGGGACCATACGTGTGCAGCCTTCCGTAAGTTTACACTTGAGAGAGCCTTTACACATCATGGTTTGCGCTTTAAGAATCCTCCCCCTCTTCGTTTTTGTGGTAGCAGGTCTTATCAGTGCTCCGGCTCACGCTTCCAATATAAAAAGTCGAGCAGCGGCCTTTGCCATCCACCGCAAGGAAGTTGGTATGAGCGAATCAAGAAATATCAACCCTACGACTCTGTTGATGCCTGCCTGGATTCAGGCGGTAAACTTCCGGATGGTGTCTCTTTGGCCTCGGTTCAACAGGTCCAAGAGCAGAAAGGCAAGTTACAAAGCTACGAACGGTCTGCGTTCGGGCAAGGTTGGGAAGACGCCGATGGAGATTGTCAAGACAGCCGTACTGAGGCATTGATTGCACAATCCACGACCAAGGTCCGGCTTGCAGATGAACGTCGTTGCAGAGTGGTTTCGGGCCGCTGAATCAGTCCGTTCACAGGCAAAGTCATCCAGAACAGCAGTGAGATCGACATCGAGCATGTGGTCCCGCTGAATGGTTGCCACCGTCAGGCCAGTGCGGTTGTGTGGCAAATCGTACTTGTTTGACTGCGTTGGTTCTTGCTAAGGGTAGAGTTGTCAGAGTTTTTCAGGCGCGATAACCCACTCGTTAACTTTCGTGAATTCAAAATTCAATCGTGACCTTTAATCCACCCCGTGGGCGATTTGAAAAGACGATCTTCCCACCATACCGGCTAACAATGTCTTGAACGATTGCAAGGCCGAGCCCGTGGCCCGGAGTCTGTTCGTCCAGCCTTAATCCTCGTTGACCAAGCTTGCTCAATTCAGCTTCCTCAACGCCGGGACCATCGTCTGTCACGACAATTCGTTTTGAGGGGCCGCGTTGTTCCAATATTAGCTCCACCTCTCTATGTGACCACTTCCCCGCATTGTCCAGCACGATCCCCAGTATTTCAGATAGGTCGTATTCTACAATTGGCCAACGGCTATTCTCTGGGAGAGAACTTGATAACTCAAATGATTTTGCCGGGTATAGTCTTCCCATCATCCACAGAAGGTCCCGTGCTTTTTCTACTGGATAGCAGCTTTTTCCTACCTGCGGCCCAGCAAACCGGCTGCGGCGCATTTCAGCTTCAAGTTGTTTGTCAATATCCCCGAGACGCGCAGCTATTTGCTGCCTTAACTCGCTATCTAGCGGCGTAGAAGTGTCGCTGAGAATTTGTTGGACAGACGCAATCGGAGTTTTAACGCTGTGGGATAGGTTTGCCAGCGCATTCCTCGAGCGCTCCAATCGTTGATCAAGTGAGTCAAGCAGCTGGTTCAACTGTTCGACGAGAGGGTGGAACTCCTCGGGGACAGTCATATCTATACGCGAGACGCTCCCATCCTGGAGTCTTTTCAGTGACGCCTTGAGTCGTGTGACAGAATGCATGGACAAATTGACGCCGAGCCAGATTGCACAAACCAATAGCGAGATAAGTAAAAGAGATGCGATTGCCGTCCATGCATGTAGCTCTGCCTGGCTATTCTTCAATGCGCCGAGGTCTTCTGCAACGATAACAACAAACGGTTTTTCGTTTGCGATGAAGGAACTCCGATATGCCAATATGTCCGTTGGGGCCCCTGCTATTTCAGAATTTTCGACCCGAATCGTGCCCTCTTTTTCCGATTTGATGAGCGGCGATAGTAGCGGTTTCCATGATTCTGGCGAAATGATGGTCCTGGAATCGGAGTGTTGAACAAAAGCATGGTGGAATACGCGCTGAAAGTAATCGCCCGTCTTGAGTCCGTCGAAGGCTCCGTCACTGTCCCGAATCTGATGCTCTAAAAACGAAACCTCCTCTTTCAGCCTGTCCGTGACAAATTCACGGGACATTCTTTCGAGCAGAGCACCATGTGCAAACCAGGCTATTGCCATCAAGGCAACACCTGCGGGCAGCAGTATTACAAGCAGGGTGCCTTTTACAGAGGCAGGTTTCTTAAACGTTGTCATTGAACATATAGCCTTGGCCACGTCGGGTTGAGATTGTGGAATTTCCCACCAGTCTTCGCAGCCTCCGAATATATGCCTCGATAACGTTCGCGCTTGGGCTATCTTCGAGACTGTAAAGCTGCTCTAGCAGTTGGTCTTTTGAAAAGACATGGCCCGGCTTACTCATCAGGCAGCGCAGAAGACGAAACTCTGTGCCGGTAAGTGGATGTTCAGTTCCATCGTCCACCGACAAGCATTGACGATTTTCATCCAGCACAAAGCGGCCTGCCTTAACCAATGAATGTGTTCTCCCTTCGCTCCTGCGAACAATAGCATTCAGCCGTGCAATTAACTCTTCGGTCTGGAAAGGTTTTGCGAGGTAGTCGTCTGCCCCTGCCTTTAGTCCAGCCACTTTATCATGCCAGTCATCTCGCGCTGTCAGGATTAGTACGGGAAAGGCAATGTTCTTTGCGCGCCACTTTTTTAAAACATCTAAACCGTTGCCGTCGGGCAGCCCCAGATCCAAGATGCTGACCCGATAATCTTCCTGTTCACCCAGAGTTATTGCTTCTTTTGCCGTATACGCAGGGTCCACGCTGAACCCCGATTTTTCAAGTTGATGCAAAAGGCTGTTTGAGAGCATCTGATCGTCTTCAACCAGTAGTAAACGCACTTTTTTTCCTTTTTGCTGAGCGGCGACTGTGAATTCAACGTAATGTCTTTAGTAGTCCTGAATTCAGCCTAAATAAATTTTTTTGAATTTTCAGTAAGAATTCAGGTTGGTAAGCGATCTTATGTAACGATTCTGGACATTGATCAAGTGTCCTGAAAATACAATTAATTGTTGCTGAACGATTTCACAGGAGAAGATGGTATGAATGTATCAAAGTTGTTGGTAGCGGGTGTGGCCTTTTCAATGTCAGCGGGTGCTTTTGCAGCAGGAGCCCACGGTGGCGGGCACGGGGCTAGCAGCGGAGAACCTGCTAAAGCGTCCGAAGCTGCCCGCACGATCACGGTTGAAATGTACGACAACTACTATGAGCCGGAAGAAATAACTGTGAAGCCTGGTGAAACCGTGAGATTTGTGGTGGAGAATAAGGGCAGTCTTGTCCATGAGTTCAACATTGGCACCCCCGCCATGCACGAGAGCCATCAAAAAGAAATGATGATGATGGTTGAGCATGGCGTGATTCAGGGCGGCAAGCTGAACCACGACATGATGAACATGGATATGGGCAATGGTCATTCCATGAAACACGACGATCCCAACAGCGTCTTACTGGAACCCGGGCAGAGCAAGGAAGTTGTCTGGAAGTTCTCTGATAAAGGCAATATCGAATTTGCCTGTAACGTGCCGGGCCATTACCAGTCAGGAATGTACGGTGACGTAAATTTCGAATAATACAGTGTGCTGAGCGCCGCACGATTGCAAGGGCTGGTGAAGGCTTTCCAGCCTAGCTCCAATGAAGTGCAGTTGGGAATAAAACAGATGAAGATACGCCTTTTGACAGGGCTTTTGACCCTGCTGATGCCGGCCATGGTCATGGCCGGTGAATACGGCCTGACGGTTGACCGGGTTAAAATTGATACCGGCGATTTCGTGAAAGAAGGTATCGGCTACAATGGTGCATCTCCGGGACCGGTGATGCGCTTCAAGGAAGGTGAAAACGTCAAAATCAACGTGACCAACAACCTGGACGAGATGACCTCGATCCACTGGCACGGACTGATCCTTCCCTTCGACCAGGATGGTGTGCCAGGTATCAGTTTTCCAGGTATCAAGCCGGGTGAAACATTCACCTATGAATTTCCTATCCAGCAAGCAGGCACCTATTGGTTCCACAGCCACTCTGGTTTTCAGGAGCCAGACGGAGCCTATGGCGCCATTGTCATTGAGCCCGAGGGCCGTGAACCGTTCCGCTACGATCGTGAATACGTGGTGCAGCTGACCGATAAACACCCCCATTCCGGTGACCGCATCATGCGCAACCTGAAAATGATGTCGGATTATTACAACCGTGAGCAGCAAACTGTGGGCGAGTTTTTCTCGGACGTGTCCGAAAACGGCCTGATGAGTACTGTCCGAGATCGGATGGCATGGGGCGATATGCGCATGATGAAAGCGGACGTTGAGGATCTGCAGGGCTTTACGGGCCTGATCAACGGTAAAGGACCGGACCAAAACTGGACCGGAATCTTTGAGCCCGGCGAACGCATCCGGCTGCGCTTCATCAACTCCTCGGCGATGGCCTATTTTGACGTCCGGATCCCTGGCCTGGATATGACGGTCGTGCAGGCGGACGGCAACAACGTTCAGCCGGTTAACGTGGACGAATTCCGTATTGGTGTGGCGGAAACCTACGATGTGATTGTGCGCCCCAAAGATGAGCAGGCTTACACCATTTTCGCCGAATCCATGGGGCGTTCCGGTTATGCGAGGGCAACACTGGCCCCCGAAGAGGGTATGGAAGCGGCCGTGCCGCAACTGCGTGAAGCTGCCCGACTGACCATGGCGGATATGGGCGGTATGCCCGGTATGGACCATGGCAGCATGGCAGGCATGGATCATGGAAACATGGATATGGGCAGCTCAGAAGGTGTGTCCGGAATGGACCACTCAAACATGGGCAGCATGGACCATTCGAATATGAAAGGAATGGATCACTCCAACATGAAAGGAATGGATCACTCTGACATGTCCGGCATGGACCATGGTTCCATGGCGATGGGAAAAGGCGGTCCCAGCGATCCCTTCTATGCCAAGGGCAGTGGCCTTGTGCCGACGGCGGCCAATGGTGGCAAGTTCCTGTCCTATGCTGATCTGAAGGCTCAGGACCCGTTGTACGAAGACCGCGAACCGACTCGGGAGATCGAGCTTCGTTTGACCGGCAATATGGAGCGCTACACGTGGAGTATCAACGGTGTTAAATACGAAGACGCGGATCCCATTCGTCTCAAATATGGTGAACGGGTCCGTTTCAAGTTTGTGAACGAAACCATGATGACTCATCCCATGCACCTGCATGGTATGTGGTCCATCCTTGATGTTGGCGCAGGTCAGTGGAACCCGATCAAACACACCGTTAGCGTGAACCCGGGCACTACGGTGTACATGGAAACCGAGGTTGACGAGCCAGGCCAATGGGCGTTCCATTGCCATCTTTCTTACCATGCGGCTGCCGGGATGTTCCGCAAGGTGATTGTTGAGGGTGGCCCTGAGTCCACGCAGGCCAAGACAGGCGTTGTTGCTGAAGATGGAGGTGAGGCATGAGCTGTATTCGATCACTTGCCGCAGTCAGTTTCCTTGCCTCTATTGGTTTCTCAACGACGGTGATAGCTCAGGAAATGATTTCCGATACCACCGCTCGTAAACAACCGCTCACAGCCTGGGGTGTTCAATTTGAGGAGTTTGAGTACCGATACAGCGATGATGATGAGGAACTGGGCGTCTGGAATGCGGATGCCTTCTATGGCACCGACGAGTTCAAAGTCCGGCTGCTCACAACCGGGGAATACGAGATAGAGGCACAGGCCTACGAAACACTGGAAAACCAGTTGGTCGGCCAGATCCCCATCTCCAAGTTCTTCGACGCCAAAGCGGGTGTTCGCTTCGACACCCCTGAAGGGCCGGATCGCACTTATGCCGTGCTGGGTGTCGCTGGGCTTGCCCCACAATGGTTTGAAGTCGATGCCAACCTGTATGCCAGCAAGGATGGTGATACGTCTGCCGAAATCGACGCGGAATACGAGCTGCTTTTCACCAATTACTGGATCCTGTCTGCAACCCTGGATGCGACGGTAGCATTTAGCGAGGATGAGGAAATTGGCGTGGGCAAAGGCTTGGTTTCCACCGAAACTGGGCTCCGGTTACGCTATGACCTGATCGATCGCGCATTCTCGCCTTACGTGGGCGTGGTGCATGAGCGCACGTACGGTGATACCGCAGATCTCGCTAAAGCCAAAGGCGGTGGCACAGAAGACTGGTTCGCAGTCGTCGGTGCCCGCATCTCGTTCTGATCGGAATGAATAAGGAGCCAGGGGTTGCCCTGGCTCAATTTTATGATGTACGTCAATTTCATCGAAAACCTTCACTGATTTTCAGTCGCAGTTCAGGTCCGCATGTTGTCATTGAGGGGAAATGATAAGGCGAAGAGGGGCCCGCCATGACTAAAGCACATAAAACATCGAACCAGGAACAGTTCCTGCTGCGACGGAAACTTGTCGTGGAAGGTTTTGAAGAGAGTGAATGGTCTGACTTTATTCACGAACTCAATCATCACCCCTGTGTTGATTTTGCCGAACGCAAGCCAAATAATCTGTTAGACGTTACCTTCGATGGGACTCATTGGTCTACCGAAGAGTTATTGGAGGTGATTGGAGCACATGGTGGCCGGTTGAAGGCGGGGTGGTGGGCTCAAAGGAAGCTGGCGTGGTATCGATTTACAGATGACAACGTTCGTGCCAATGCCAAGCATGATCCGTTTTGCTGTTCAAAGATCCCGCCCATGAAACGAAAATAACCGGAGGTTAAATGAGCAGGGAGCAAGATAGAACCACTCGCTATAAGGAAGGCAGTCTCACACTCGCGGGAACCGTTATGCTCGGTACCGGCGTCATGATCGGCGCCGGTATCTTTGCACTTACCGGGCAGATGGCGCAGATGACCGGTGTTCTTTTCCCATTGGCGTTTCTGGCGGCTGCGGTGATCGTCAGCTTCAGTTCTTATTCCTACGTCAAGATTTCCAATGCCTGGCCGTCAGCCGGGGGCATTGGCATGTACCTTTACAAAGCCTATGGCAATCGGCTGCCGACCGCGTTCAACGCCCTGCTGATGTATTTCTCGATGGTGATCGCCCAGAGCTTCCTCGCGCGTACTTTCGGTTCCTACACCATGCAACTGTTCGGTGGTGATGAAAGTGGTCGCATGGTGTCCATTCTGGGTGTGTCGCTGATCCTGGCGGCGTTTCTGATCAATCTGCTCGGTAACCGAATGATTCAGGGCGTGGCTTCCTTTATCGGGTTTCTGAAAATCGGCGGTATACTGGTTTTCGGGCTGGTGGGTGTCTGGATTGCCGACAGCCTGGCGGTGGATTTCTCAAGCCCGGGCGAGGCCGGAACCGCAGGCAATTTCCTGGGTGCGACGGCGCTCGGAATACTGGCCTTCAAGGGCTTCACCACCATCGCCAACAGCGGCTCCGAGGTCCAGGACCCTCATCGGAACGTAAGTCGCGCCATTGTCATTTCCATCGCGGCCTGCGTGGTGATCTACACCCTGGTCGGTTTTGCCGTCGCCAGCAACCTGTCCCTGGCGGAAATCATCAAGACGCAGGATTACTCCCTTGCGGCCGCCGCGCGCCCGGCGTTGGGTGATTATGGCCTCTGGTTCACGGTCGCCATTGCCATGATGGCCACCGCGGGTGGCATTCTGGCCAGCATTTTTGCTGTCTCGCGCATGCTTGCCATGCTGACTGAAATGAAACTGGTGCCTCACCGTCATTTTGGCATGCCGGGCAGTATCCAGAAGCACACGCTGGTCTACACTGTGGTTCTGGGGCTGGTTCTGACGGCCTTCTTTGACCTCTCCCGGATTGCCGCCCTGGGTATCGTGTTCTACCTGGTCATGGACATTGCCATCCATTGGGGCGTGCTTCGCTATCTGCGTGACGATGTGAAGGCCAGGGCGTGGGTGCCGGCGACGGCCATCGTTCTGGATTTGCTCGTGCTTGGCGGCTTTGTCTGGGTCAAACTGAATACCGACCCGTTTGTCATTGGCGTGGCGGTTGCCACAATGATCGTGATCGCGGTATCCGGGCAGCTTTTCCTGAAAAGGGCTGCAGCAGCCGAAAAAAACGGCCACGAGGAATCCCATGCTCACGGTCACCAGTAATCAGAATTCAACATGGAGGGCAGTATCACGATGGGGGAAAACATGTTTGGCAACACCATGTGGGCGGGGCACTGGCTGTGGATGCTGGTGATTGCCATCGTAGTCGTCATCCCGGCCTGGCGTATTTGCCAGCGCACGGGCTATCCGGGTTGGATGGGGGTCTTGATACTTATCCCCATCGTCAATCTGGTTTTGCTCTACTTCATCGCTTTTAGTGACTGGCCAGTTGAGCGGAGTGGAAAATAAGTGGACTGTTGTAATGCAATTGATACATTGAGCTTTCTTCACAATCCTACGATACGACTTAAGGCTGTTGTTCGTGTGATCACAATAATTGAAAGAAACTGGGAGATAACCAGATGAAAGCAATAAATTTTAAACTGTTCGTATTTTTGACTTTTTTGCAAGCGCCATTTTTGCACGCTGAAGAAGTTCTTTCTGGCGAAGGTGTCGCAGATGTTGTCGTCGGAAACACGGTGCAAATGGAATTCCGAGATGCTCAGGACAATTTTCGCACTCGAACTTTTCATGAGTACTATGATCCTGATGGTTCGATCTATGGAATGACCAAATATCGCGAACAGCAGGGAAACCTTACCCACTATATCGGAAGATGGGAGGTCAAAGACGGTAAATTTTGCACATCTGTCTATGGTCGCGACTATTCCTGTAACAAGATAAAGCCTTTGTCTGGAAATGATTTCGAATTGCTCAATGAGGGAGGCAAGATAAGGAACGTCAAGGTATATGAAGGGAAGCATCATGGACTGGAGTAAGGATATCTGCGGGTGAGTTTTTAGCCTCTGTTTGCTCGGGAAGTACGGTTCGCCCATGCGGAACCAAGAAGCGAGTTAAGGGCATATTGATCTTGTCTCTGGAGAACGCTATCGGAGTGCAGACTCCGTTGCGCGACTTGAGGATTGGATGATGAGTATTTTGGAGCAGTACGGTCTGCTGCTTGCCTTGGTGCTTGGCATCGCAGCTACGGTTTTGGCCCTGTTTGGGATTGCCCGTGCCATGGGCCCGACGCGTCGGGAGCCGGGCAAGGACGTGCCAGCGAGTTCCGGAGTGTTGTCACGGGACCCGGTCTGGGGCCGCTATCACGCACGGTACTACGGCTACGCGCTGCTCTTTCTGGCCTTCGACATGGAAATGGCATTTATGTACCCCTGGGCAGTTGTATACAGGGAAGTAGGGCTGGTTGCTTTGTATGACATGGGGGTGTTCCTTGCCATTCTCTTTCTTGGTTTGCTCTACGGCTGGAGTCAGGGGGCATTGAGGCGGCAATGACTTCTGACCCGACAATGAGCATTACGGGCGCGCGCCAGCGGCAGGAGCGGTTCACGGTACTTCAGAAGTGGGTTTCCCGGGCCCTCGCGGGCAACCTGAGCTGCCTGATCGTCCCGGGGCCTGAAGTGGCACTGTCCCATGGCCTGGATGTGACAGCGGCAGGTATGCGCATCACCGCGACACCTCGCGATGCGAGCGTGCTCCTGATTATCGGCGAGCTTTCAGAGAAAATGAACGAGGCCGTGGCGGTGCTCTATGCGCAGATGCCGAGGCCGCGAGCCATTGTCAATTTGGGCGGACAGACGCCGTCAACGCTACCGGACGCTGATTTTTCCGCGGGTGTTTCGCAAGCCGGCCTGATCGACGCGGTTGACTGGTTGAAGCGCGCGCTGGCCAAGGGCGCATTCTCAGACTCCCCCGAGGATTTCGACGCCCCTGTTCTGCACGCCAGAATCGAGTATGTCTGCCCCATGCACCCGGAAGTTGTCCAGAACGAGCCGGGTAGTTGCCCCAAGTGTGGCATGGACCTGGTCGCCCGGGAGGCAGGGGAGCCGGCCCCCGAGCATGACCATGGGCACGATCATCGCGAGCACCGGCACCATGAGCACGAACACCAGCATCATGAGCACGAACACCAGCATCATGATCATGCGCAGCAGCACGAACACCATGAACACGAACACGATCATGGTCACTGCCATGACCATCATGATTCGCATGAGCACGATCATGAGCAGCACGAGGGTCATCAGCACTCGCACGAAAACCATCATGATCACGGACACAAGCACCAGCACGATGAGTCCGACGGCGACGCGGAGGAGAAAAATTCGGGGCATGATCACAGTGAGCACGGTCATGATAGCCACGAACATGGTGGCCATGATCATGTAGGTCACGGTCATAGTGGTCATGATCATGGTGGGCATGACCACGGCGCCTCGGGATTCATGTCCATGATTGAAGTGACCAAGGACCTGCCTCGTAGCGCCGACGGGTTGGCGATGGACTGGATGGAGGTGCCGTTCGGTCCGGTTTTCCCCGGTCTGCCTGGTGGGCTCAAGTTGACGCTGACTCTTGACGGTGACGGCGTAACAGAAGGACAGGCCACATCCTTGGTGGGCATGATCAATGAGAGTGAAGAAGGCAAGGAGATCGACGCCGAGACCTTTATCGAGCGCCTGGCGTCGGCCATGCCACTGGCCAGCGTGAGCTACCGACTGCTGGCCTGCCTGGCAATCGAGCGGGCGGCTGGTCTGGAGAACGATTCGGCAACCGATCAGGCCCGGGCTGTGGCGCTTGAATGTGAGCGCATCGCCAGTCACCTGGGTTGGCTGGCGCAAACGGGGCGCCAGCTCGGCTTCGCCTGGTTGACGGATCGTGCCGCAACCCTGCAACTGGAGATCCGCCGCGCCAGTGGAAAACGGCTTGTGGAACTGACGCCCGCTCTGCAGGCATTGGCGGCTCGTCTTGGGCGAACGCCTTTGCTCAAATCGCGATTGAAGGGGATCGGCGTACTGCCATCGGGCACTGCGGGCCTGAGTGGCCCCGTGGCGCGCGCTGCTGACGACGCCGGAGATGCCTGGGCGCGCCTGTGGCAGCGCCTGGACGAAATCATCACGAGCCTCGACTACATCAAGGCAACCGGGGAGCCGGGGCTACCTGTTTTGCGAAACATCGGGCGTGGATCAGGCACCGGTGAGGCCACCGTGGAAACCCCGCGCGGCGAGGCTCAACTGAGCCTGATTCTGGAACACGGCCAGGTGAAATCCTACAGGTTGGACACCGCCTGCAGTCACCATATCGGCCTGGTCGCAAAGCTTGTCGAGGGCCGGGAACTGGGCGACGCACTGGTGGCGGTCGGATCACTTGACCTTTCGCCCTGGGAGGTGATCTCGTGAACTTCGTCATCGTGTTGGTTGCGTTGCTTGGTAGCGTCTGGCTGCTCGCCGTGGTCGAGGGCTGGACGACAACGGGCCGCCTGCGTCCGGCCGCGCCCCTACTCAGCGGCCTGGCGCACCTCGGTCGTGAATCCATTGTACCGCGCACGCCGGACCGGGTCTTTTTCGAGACGGCGCCGGTGCTACTGCTGATCGTCGCGGTGCTTGGCGCGGCGGTTCTGCCTCTGGCGCCGACCCTGGTGATCGCGGATCTGGCTACCGGTGCGCTGTTCATCAACGCGGCGCTTGCCTATGTGCTGGTGGCGCTCATCATGGCCGGCTGGGGCCCGAATGGCGCCTACGCCATGATCGGCGGCTGGCGATTCCTTGGCCAGCTCATCGCCTACGCCATGCTCATTGTCATGCCCATCACTGCGGTGGCGATGCGCGCCGAATCCCTGGTGACCACGGTGATCGTTGGCTCCCAAGACGGCTTGTGGAACATTGTCTATCAGCCGCTTGGTTTCGTGCTGTTTTTCATTGCCGCCATGGCGCTGGCGTTTCGTGCGCCTTTTGATCTGCCAACCGCACCCGGGGAACTGGGCGGGGGTGTGGACGCGGAATACACCGGCGTGCGCCTGGGGGTGTTGCGCCTGGCCAGGCTGACGCTGGTGATCACGCTGGCTTCCGCGACCACGGTGTTCTACCTCGGCGGCTGGCATGGGCCGCTGCTGCCTCCCTGGGCCTGGAGCCTGATCAAGACCCTGGCCGTGGCCGTGTCGATGCTCCTGGCCGGTCGCTATCTGCCGCGCATTCGCGAGGCGGATCTGATGCGGTGGTGCTGGACCTTGGGGATTCCCCTGGCACTGCTCAATATCATTGTTGTGGGTTTACTGGTTCTGGTGGTTCCATAATGTACGCTCAGGCTTTTTTTGTTGCCGTTTTCGGGCTGGCCGCCATCGGCTTCGGCGTGGTGGTGTTTCGCACATCGTCCATGGTGCGTTCCGCGCTGGCGCTGTTGTTTTCTCAGACTGCCGTCGGCTGCATGTTCCTGGCGATGCAGACCGAATTCCTGGGCGTGCTGCAGATCATGATGATGGCGACGGAGATGAGCATCATGGCCATTTTCATGGTGATGTTCATGATGGACCCGGGCGGGATGGGGGGCATGGATATGACCCACCAGAAGCGCTTTTCAATTGGCGCTGGCGTGGTCGCTGCCGGTGTTGCGATAGTGGTCGCGTTTTGGGCCGATTGGGGACCTGTAACGGCCGAGGCGCCGGATGCGGCGATGCAGACACGGGCGCTGGGCATGGAATTGCTGGGTCGTTCCATGCTGATCTTCGAAACCGCCGGTATCACTATCCTGACCGCGATGATTGCGGCCACGGCGGTGGCGATACCGGTGCAAACGACGGCCAATATTGCTGACAAGGAGGATACGGAATGACTCTCGTCCTGATCGTGGCGCTTGTAACCGGTGCAATCCTGTTCGGTATTGGTGTTTATGGCGCGTTGTCCCAGACCAATCTGGTTATGATCATGATGGGGGTGGAGCTGATTCTTGCGGGCGCGTTGGTGAACCTGGTCGCCTTCTGGCGTTTTCTGCACCCCGAAAGCTACTCCGGCCAGATGTTCGTGCTGGTGGTGATGACCGTCATGGCGGTCGAAATGGCGGTTGGCTTCGGTGTCGCGATTGCGCGTTTCCGGGCCAAGGGCTCGGTTGAAATGGAAGAAGCCGGGGACCTGAAAGGATGAGTGCAGTGCTTCTACCGATAATGCCACCGCTGATCGCGGCCATGGCGTTGCTGGTCCTGCGCCGGGGCTCCACGGCGCTGGTTCTCGGCGGGGCGACGTTGAGTCTGGGCGGCAGTCTATGGTTACTGACCCGGGTCGCCGGCGGGCAGGCCGAAACCCTGCTTCTGCCGGGGCTGCCAGACATGCCGCTTCGAATGGTTGCCGGACCTCTGGAAGCGCTGTTGACGGTGGCGGTGGCCACCGTAGGCACGTTCGTGCTGATTTATGCAGTTGGTTATATGAAGCGGGAGTCCGGCCTGTGCCGCTTCTACGCCGTAATGTCCCTGTTCCTGGCTGCCATGCAGGCGCTGGTGCTGTCCGGCGACTGGGTTCTGTTGCTGGCGGCCTGGGAATTGATCGGTTTGTGCAGTTACCTGCTGATTGGCTTCTGGTTCCAGCGACCCGAGGCCGCGGATGCCGCCGGTCGCGCTTTCCTCTACACTCGTAGCGCCGATCTGGGTTTGTACGTGGCGGTATTTATGCTGATTGGGTCGGCCGGTACCGGCGAGATTGCCGCCTCCCTGGAGGCCGGCGGCAGTGCCTCGACCGCCGCGGGGCTTTTGTTGCTACTGGCCGCCATGGGTAAGTCGGCCCAGGTCCCCTTGCAGGACTGGCTTATGCGTGCCATGGCGGGGCCGACACCGGTCTCGGCGCTGCTGCACTCGGCCACGCTGGTGGCGGCGGGTGCCATCCTGCTGATCCGTTCGGCCCCGCTGCTGACACCCGAGGTGTTGCTCGTCGTCGGACTTGTCGGCGGCGTTACCACGGTGGCAGCCGGGGTTATTGCACTTGCCGAGCGTGATCTCAAACGCCTGCTCGCGGCTTCCACTGCCAGTCAATATGGCTTGATGCTGGTTGCGGTTGGAGCCGGCGTTCCGCTGGCGGCTCTCATGCATTTGCTCGCCCATGCAGCCATCAAGAGCACCCTGTTTCTTGCCGCCGGCGACTTCCAGCATGCTCGCGGGGGTACCGGGTTCGATCAGTTGGAGGGGGTTGGTCGTGACAGACCCTGGACTTTTGCCGGCTTTGCGCTGGCAGCGCTGGCACTGGCCGGTATCCCGCCACTGAGTGGGTTCTTCTCCAAGGATGCGGTAATCGCCGCCGCCCTGTCTGCGCAGGGTGCCGCCTGGCTCGGCCCCCTGGCGCTGGCCGGTACCCTGCTGACCGGCGGCTATATGGCCCGGGCCTTGTGCCTGCTGTGGCGAGGCTCCGGCGAAACCCGACCGGTTGCCGGTAGTGCCTGGATGCGCGTGGGCATTTGGGGGTTGGCGGTCCCTGCCACGATTCTCGGCCTGGCCTTCGGCCCCATCGAGGCCGTTCTTGATCTGCCCGCCGTCACCGCAGGCACATTGGCCGTGCTCCTCGGGCTTCTTGCTGCCGCGTGTGGCCTCGGCCTGGGCTGGCTCGTGCCGGCTCCCCGCCTGCTAGGTCCGGTCTATCCGTGGGCGCGACGCGGACTTTCCGTTGGCGGTGGGCTTACGGTCTGGGTCGGTAGGCCAGCAATGGCTGTAGCCCGAGGATGTGAGCGTTTGGAAGGGCGTCTGTATGAAGCTGTGCTTTCTCTTGGGCGCGCCGGTCTCTTCCTTGCCTCTGCGGGCGAGCGAACGGAGCGGGGCTTGTTCAAGATTGTGCTTTGCGTGGGCAGAGTGAGCCTGAGGGTCGCGACCTACGTGCGGTTTGGAGATGAACGCCGTATCGACGGCCTGATTTTCGCCCTGGTGGCGGCTGTGCGTGCACTGGGTGCACGAGCCCGAAACCTCCAAAGCGGCCTCATCCACCACAGCCTGGCGATCAGTGCGGTCGCAATCGCCGTCACATTGGCTGTTCTGCTTTTTGCTTCATCGACGAGCTTTTAGAGGAAACCCATATTCATGTTACCACTTGTCTCGCTCACCCTGTTTTTGCCGCTGGTCGGCGCGGTGCTGATTCTGTGTCTTCCGAAGCCCGCAACGCGTACGGTACACGTCATAGCGATTATTACCGCCGCCCTTACACTGATCGGTGCTCTGTCCATGTGGTTTCAGGGTGCGAGCGGTGCAGGCTTTTCCCAGGTCGAAGAGCTGCAATGGATACCGGCCATCGGTGCCGCCTACCGGGTGGGAGTTGATGGGATCAGTCTGCCTTTGGTGCTGTTGAGCGCCGTTCTTTTCCTGGTTGCTGTGATCTATGCGTCGTCGCTTCGTGAACGTCCGCGCGCCTATATTGCTCTGGTACTTCTTCTGGAAACTGCGTCTATCGGTACCTTTACAGCCCTCGACGGTATCCTGTTCTACGTCTTCTTCGAGGTTTCCCTTGTCTCCATGTATTTCATGATCGCCGGGTGGGGCCACGAAGACAGGCAACGGGCAGCGTTGATGTTTTTTATATACACCTTGCTGGGAAGCCTGCCGCTTCTGCTTGCTATCCTCGGGCTTTATCTGGGCAGCCCCGAACCGACCTTCGACATGCGAGCCTGGATTGAGAATCCCCCCCTGGAGGGCGCGGCGGCCATGTGGGCTTTGATCGCTATGCTGATCACCTTTGCGGTAAAGATCCCCGCGGTGCCTCTGCATACCTGGTTGCCTGCCGCACACGTGCAGGCGCCGACCGTCGGCAGCGTCATCCTCGCCGGCGTCATGCTGAAATTCGGCACTTACGGGCTGGTTCGATTTGCCCTGCAAATGACCCCCGATGCGTTCCGTGAAGCGGGCGTTGTTGTTCTTGTTCTCGGTGTTGTCAGCGCGCTCTACGGGGCTTTTGCCGCTCTGGCCCAGAGTGATCTGAAACGCTTGGTCGCCTATACGTCGGTTAACCACATGGGGTATGTCATTGTCGGTGTGGCCGTGGCGGCAATAACTCTGGATCCCTCGGTGCGAACTGTTGCTTTGGATGGTGCGGTATTGCAGATGTTCAGCCATGGACTGGTTACCGGTGCCTTGTTCTTGCTGGTGGGCATGATCCAGGACCGTGCCCACACCCGTGAAATGGGCGAATTGGGTGGGTTGCTCAAGACGGTCCCAATGCTCGGCTGGACCTTTGTGTTGGCGGCCTTTGCATCGCTGGGCTTGCCCGGGCTGGCGCACTTTCCGGCCGAGTTTCAGATATTTCTTGCCACTTTAAGCGCTTCGCCTGCCGCGGTGGTTGTGATTTTGGGTATTGCCATTATTGCCGGTACGTTTCTCAAAGCACTGCGGGAAACCTTTCTGGGCGAGCCCCGGCAGCGCTGGCAGTCCATGCCTGATTTGAGCGCTCGTGAGTGGCTTGCTGTGGGGCCATTGCTGGTGCTCACTGTCGGCACTGGCGTGGCACCCTCCTGGGTGCTGGGTATCATCCACCGCACTACATCGGCGCTGGCACTGTGATGGCTCGTGATCTTGCACTGTTGATTCCTGAAATTGCCGTACTGTTGACGGCTGTCGGTGCGCTGATCGCGGAAATGCTGCGTAGGCCGCAAATTGCGCTGCTGGTCGCAGTTAGCGGTCTGATCGTTGCCACGGGTCTGACCGTCAGTCTGATTGGTGAGGACACAACGGTGTTTGGTGGCAGTTTCCGGGTTGACGACCTCAGTGTGTGGGCCAAACTCATTCTGCTGCCGGCCACCATCCTCGCCATATTTTTGGCGAGAGTGGATGTGAGAGGCACCGTGCGAGAGGGCACGGTTTACAGCCTGCTTTGCTTTGCCACCATCGGCGCGCTCGTTCTGGCAGGCGCGGGTGATACGATGTTCCTTGTGTTGGGTACATTATTAACTGGCCTGGCCACCTTTGCCTTGGTTGCCTACCCGGATACCGACCCTGCCACTGAGGCCGCCATGAAGTTTTTCGTGTTCGCCTCGGTCACAGGTGCGATCATGATTTTCGGCCTGAGTTACTGGTTCGGCGCTGCGGGATCCACGTTACTCGCGGATCTTCCTGGTATGGATACCATGCCAATGGCGGTTCTTCTTGGGTTGGTGGCGGTGGTTGTCGGTCTGGGTTACAAAGCCTCGCTGGTTCCATTCCATTTCTGGGCGCCAGATGCCTATGAGGGTGGGCCACTGTCAATAGCGGCCTACCTGTCAGTGGTGCCCAAGATCGGTGCTCTGTTCGCACTCGCTCAGGTGGTTCGCGATCTACCCCCGGAAAGTGGTTGGACCGCCATCATCGCCGGTCTGGCTGTTCTGACCATGACCTATGGTTATCTGGCCGCGCTGGTGCAGGATAACGTCGTTCGGCTGCTGGCCTATTCGTCGATTGCCCAATCCGGCTATTTCCTTCTGGGTATCCTGGCAGTCGGCGCCAGTGAACTTGCTCTGCCATCCATCATCCTGTTTGCCGCAGCCTATGCGGCCATGAATCTGGGCGCTTTCGCCGTTGCCGCCAATATCGGACGGACTCTGAACGATTTTGACGGATTGGGGCGCGCCCAGCCGCTTATTGGCCTCGCAATGGTTATCTTTCTGCTATCGCTGGTTGGGATTCCCCCATTGGCGGGTTTTGTCGGCAAGTTCCTTTTGTTTGCCGCAGTCATCGACGTGCAGTACACCTGGGTGGCAGTGGTGGCGATCATCAATAGCGTACTCTCGCTGGCAGTTTATCTGCGCCTCGTTGTGCCGATGTACAGGCAAGGGAATGTCGTGGTGGCTAGAACTGATATCTGGTTGAAAGCCGTACTGATAATAGCGCTGACTGTCACACTCCTTTTGGGTGTATTTGCGCAAGTGTTTGTAGGGCCGTTTGCATGATGGCCGAAGCCCATTA
>NZ_JACDWW010000063.1:0-91148 GCF_016464145.1 Marinobacter sp. bablab_jr008 | reverse complement strand
GTACCACCAAACCCTTGATTACCAAACGCCCGATGAGGTGTACTACGGGCAACCCATATCTCTGGCAGCCTGAGCCAGGGAAACAACCGGATCATAGCTTAGGGACACCATCAGGTTGTCCAACTGAATGGGTCCATCTCATATTATCGACCGGCGTTGCATGCTCGTGGTTTGTCTTTAATCAGCCTCACTAATCACTACGCCGACCTCTGGCAATCCAATTGGCAAGATAGCTTCCGCCAACAACACTGGGCCACTCGCGAACCCATCGCCGCGCTGCCGCAGGACTTCTTCGCCAACCTCACCCCCGAGTGGCAACGCAACAACGCCCTGCGCACCGACTACGCCCGCCGCCAGGCCCTGGTCGAAATCGACGTCCTCGTCGCCCAGGCCCTCGGCCTCACGCTGGAAGAACTGCTCACCATCTACCGGGTCCAGTTCCCCGTCATGCGCCAGTACGAAGCCGAAACCTTCTACGACCAAACCGGCCGCATCGTCTTCACCCCCAGCAAAGGCCTGGTCGGCGTAGGCCTGCCCAGAAAAGCCAACAAGAAGGAGCTCACCGAAGGCACCTTCTACTGCATAGACACACCAGAAAGAAAAGAAGACGACATCGCCCTCGGCTGGGAAGATATCCAGCATTTGCAGGAAGGCAGCGTTTACAAAACCTATACGGACGACACATTGCCCGGGGGGCTTGTTGAACGGACAGTAGAGTATAAACCCCCGTTCTTCCGGCCAGATCGGGAACTGGACTATCGGGTGGCTTGGGAGATTTTTGCGTCTTGAGCACACCATGGCAAACCGTTATCGAAGGATCAGTATGCACGCAGATAACCTGGAAGTTTTAAGAAAAGAAGCTGTTCGGCTAATTCAACTTGAAAGTTCGCTGCTGTCAAAGGTTTCAGACACGCCGGGGCTGGTGTCTGTGGCGGGCTCGTCAGATCAGCAGACGTTGGATTCCGGCATAATTCAGCAATCACTGGAAATGCTCGAGGGCGAGAAAACCAAGTTAGAAGCAATGGATATGGTGGTGGCGGTTGTCGGAACCATGAAGGCGGGTAAGTCCACCACTATCAATGCGATTGTGGGGGCAGAGGTGCTGCCGAACCGAAATGCGCCGATGACGGCGATACCAACGCTGATACGTCATACCCCCGGCATGAAAGAGCCAAAGCTCCTGTTCCGCAATAACGCACCGATTAATAACCTGTGCGAATCCATTAACAAGGCTCTTTCCCATACTCCTGGGCTTACAGACCAAATTGTTCAGGAGGCGCCGGAACTAGAGGGTGCTCTCGCATTCGTGACACGGGGAGCGAGTGTCAGTGAGGAATACTCGGGGCAGTCGGGAATTTTTGAGTTTCTGAAATCGATAAACGATTTGGTGAGAATCTGTCGGGTGCTTGAGCTCGAATTTCCCTTTTCCGATTACGATGAAATGCACGAGCTGCCGGTTATTGAAGTTGAGTTTGCTGCGCTCTCAGACAAAGAGGCGGCACTTGGCCGGCTAACCTTGCTCGACACCCCTGGCCCCAACGAGGCGGGCCAGAAACATCTGAAGGTTATGTTACGTGACCAATTACGAAAAGCCTCTGCCGTTATTGCTGTGCTCAATTACAACCAGCTGAAATCACAAGGCGATCAGGATCTTCAGGATGAGATCAATGCCGTGACAACTCTGGCGAAGGGGCGGGTGTATGCGTTTGTAAACCGGTTTGATGAAAAACGGCGCAACGACCCAGATGAAGACAGTATCAAAACAATGGTTAACCGTCGTTTTGATAACGATATTCCTGTCGAGAGTATTTTCGCCGTGTCGGCGTATCGTGCCTTTATTTCAGAGCTTGCACAGAAGAGCCTGGAGGAGCATGGGCACCTTCCCGATCCTGACCAGCCGGAGAATGCCTGGGTGGAAGAGTTCGGGCAAACCTGTCTGGGGATGGATTGGGAAGACAAGCTGGATGATATCGATACGGTATCCAGGGCTGCAGCATTTTTCTGGGAAAAGTCCGGCTTCGGGGTTCCGCTGGAACGTGTGATACATACCGCGCATCAGAATGCCGCCTATTATGCGCTGGACTCTACTGCATCCAAGCTTGTGAACCTTTCAGAGCGGCTATCTAACTTTATCAATAGCCGCGACACAGCGCTCAGCAAAACCGCTGCTGAATTGCAGAAACATATTGACTCCCTTAGAGGCGATGCCCAGCGGATTACAGCGCTGCGTGAAGAAAAAGAAAAAGAAGCAGAAGATTTGTTGGGCGATCTCAGGGGTCGCGTTTCAGATGCGCTCGCAAAGACTAAGAAGCAAGGTCAGGCCATTACACGAAGCTTGTTTGAGAAGGGCGTGATTGCACAGGTAGCGCGGGAAAAGGAAGTCATGAGCCTTACAAAAGCCGAGCGGGAACGCCTGGGCATTGATACGGTTTCCGACGAAAAGAAGCGTTCCGTAGTGTCGCTTGGCGATTTGATGGCTGGTAAACGTACTTTGGCCGCTGGAGGTGAAAATTCCAAAGAACAGGTTGTTGACCCGAACGAGCGGGATCTGGAGTTTACCAGTGCTGACGATGCCAAATCTTTTTTGACCAAGATTGAACAGGCTCTTGAGGTACCAATCAGTGATCTTAGTGAGCAGTTGAGGGAGGCTTTGAGCTCTACCTTCCAACATTTCAATGGCCAGTTGGAGTCCGAAATCGCCAGAAAATCCGGTGAAATCCTGAATGCTGTCAGTAAGCGTCTCGGTGAGGACGGCTTCAATATATCGCTGAAGGTGCCATCGACCATCAACTCGTCTGCCTTTGAGCTGAGCTCACTGGATATGAGCGATGGTATTAAAAAGGACAAGAAGTCGGTTACGCGGCTACGCAGGCAAAGCTCAGCCGGCGCGGGTGTAAAGCGTTTTTTTGGCAACATTTTCGGCACGGACTGGGGGTATGACGAATACCAGGAAAAGATAAACGTGTTCCGCGTGTCTCTCGATGAGTTGAGTACAATTACCGATCGGCTATTAGAGCAACAGGAAAATAGCTGGCATGACGTTGTTAGAGAAGATGTAGAGGTTCCAATTAATACCTCTCTGGAAGATTTTTTCGGAGAACTTGAGAAAAAAGTTGAGGGGCTGCGCGGAGATCTCCTGCAGGGAGTAGCGGACAAGGAGAAAAGCAAGAATGAGCAGGACGAGCTGCTCAAAGCGTTAAAATCGATGATTCGGGATCTCCCTGCGTTGCAGGAAGACTCTGAGGCATTACATACCGATGCCCACGGCAGGTTAAAGGATCGTATCCATTGACTACAGAAACTGAACTGCAGCAGGCAGCCGATCTGTTTCCGCCGTTAAGGGACAAGTGTGCGATTCGTCTGGTTAGCAGGTTGAACGTTGCACGTGAGCAAACGAGAGTGCAAAAAGAGAGCGAGGGTTTCTTGAAAGACCTGGTTTCATTCTTTACGGGTGAGTCTGCCAGGAGGCAAAACCAGATCAACGCCTCGCTTACGGATGTTGTTGGGCAAACTGTTGAGGACTTGTCGCTGGTGATGGAGTCCTTGGCGAATAACAGTCGTACCCTGGGCCTCGTTCATGATGAGCTTCGGAATATCCAGAATCACACCGAGGTAATTGGTCTTGAAGTTTTGAACCTTAAGGATCGTGTTACTGAGCTTGATGCGCGGGTTACCGAGCGTTTTGCGATATTAACAGAAGCCGTTGAGCGTGTGGATTTTCGGGTTCGGGCGGCGCACCACCTGGACCGGGTTATCTGGAGGTGGAAGGGGGGAGCTCTCGCCGGGCTTCCCATCCTGTTGCGCTGTTACAGTGTGTACGAAGATCTGTGGTGGGGGGACTTTGGTTTCTACATTCAGAGGTTCCCGGGCAAGGATGCAGACCAGTTGCTCTCGGACTTGCGCTTACGGATTGCTAGCTGTCTTGCGGAAACAGTTGAGGCCTTGCCGAGGGAAAGGTTGCCCCGCGATGATTGGTTTGCTGGTTCGACGGGCGGGCATCAAAAGGTTGCTCCAGTTTTATCCCATAGTGTGGCTTTATTGTCGGATTGGGCTGAGTCGGTTAAGGCACCTTATGTCTCTATGGTTTGTGAAGCCCTGCCGCAGGATTCAGAGTCACTAGTGGTTCCACATTTGTTCAGTGCCGAACGATTAGGACGAGAGTTCACCAGAGAGTTTTTTGTTGACAGGATGGCCGTATGAAAATTGGATTGGTGCTATCCGGGGGGGGCGCAAAAGGAGCGTACCAGGTAGGCATGGTGCAGTCACTTGCAAAGCATGGCATTGAGGTGGCAATGGTGTCGGGAGCGAGTATTGGTTCGCTCAATGGAGGTATTGTGGCTTCGGCACCAAATATCGCTATAGCAGCTCAGCGGCTGAATGAAGTTTGGGCGCTAGTTGCGGAAGAGGGGGTCCTTGAGGTCAATAAAAAAGCGATACCCCGTTATCTCATGATGCTGGCAGCGGCAGGTCTTACTGGCCCTGGCAGAGTTGGCGTTAGTCTTCTTTCGAGTATTTACGGAGCCACGGATCATTCGGGTATTCTCGCAACCACACCATTAAGCCGCATTCTTGATCGTTATCTTTCGCCCACTGATCTGGCCAATGGTAAAAACCTATTTGTCTCACTGTACCCCTACAGTGGGCGTCTCGGTGCGCTATCGGACCTGTTAAAAGGCGAGTTTCTTCAACGATTCGATACTCGTGAATCTGTATTTCGGCATATCCAGTCACTGAATGAAGTCGATCAGCGTGAGGCATTGTTGGCTTCGGCTGCAATACCTGTTTTGTTTACTCCAAGGAAGGTGGAGGGTGAGATTTACTCAGATGGAGGGCAGGGAAATTACAGGAAGGCTCAGGGAAACACGCCTATTACCCCTCTTCTTGATAAGGGCCTTGATGCAATCATTGTTTCGCATTTGAGCGACGGATCATTGTGGAGTGCGGATGATTTCCCTGATGAAACTATTCTCGAGGTTCGACCTGCTAGCCGCATTTCGGATAGTAGCCTCGACATGCTGGGTTTTGATGGCGAAAAGATCCAAGCCTGGATAGATCAGGGGCGTGCAGATTCCGATGTGCTCCTGGACAAGTTATCCCGTTACGCTGGTGCCAGGTCTAGCCTGAGAGAGGCAGATGCAACGCTTGGGGACAAGGTGGATAAGCACGCGGAGGGGCTTGAGAGTACTTCTTTGGAGGCAGTGATGCGGAGATTGCGGGGTTCGGATTAAACAGGTTAAAGACTTTTAGTATAGGACTAATCACCAAAGGAACTGACATTGATCCCTATGAACAATATTACCGAAGCGGCTGAACAAAAAGGATTTTTCTCCAAACTCTCTACCGGCGATTTCGGCCTGGCTAAAACCTATTGGCTGTACGGTGTTGTGGTCGGCATCGTTATTAACGTCGTCATACAGATTGTGCCATCTATTGGCGCAATTGCTGTCGTCCTCGCATTAGCGACTGTCTATCAGGTGATGGTTCTGCTGGGTATATGGCGAGCTGCGACCCGGTACCAGGGCCGGAAGGTATGGGCCATTTTGGCCAAGATCGCCACGGTGCTGGGGTGGATGGGCGTGCTCACGAATATTGGTGTGTTCTTCCAGATTGTTGGCTACCTGTAAGGAATAGGGCATGAGAAGTTTCTTACTTCTGGTGTGGATGCTTTTATGCGCCACACCGCTAAAAGCCATTGAAGTGAATCAGGGAAACCTCCCAGGCCTGGCGGAGGCTTATGGCTTTGTGCTGGGCCAGAAACTGTCCCTGGAGCGCATTGCACGTGAGTACCCGGACCTGGCTCGGGACGCTTTGCTGGCAAGGTTAGCGTTTGAGCGAGCGTTTGGAGATATTCATGGGAAGCTCCGACCGAAGATGGTTGCGTTCATGGGCCAGGAGCTTTTCCAACAATTCCATTCGGATTTGAACGCTCATTTAGAACAAATAAACGGGCACCAAGAAATAACACGGGAGATTGCAGAGCAGTTCCTCGAGGAGGTGGGTAACCGCCGAGCCAAGGGCGATATTTACAGCCCCACACTGGAATACCTGCTGGCTATAAGGTTTGGCGATAACCCCGCGCAGGAATACACGAAAGGTTTTCGCCAGCGATACCACACTGATGGCACCGGCAAATCTCTTGGTGTGATTTTAAACCTGCAGTTGCCGAAATCCTGGCAAGAGCAGGAGGGAAACCGGCCGCATATCGTACGCAAATGGAAAAGCGAAGCAGGCACAGGCATGGAGCTGATTATGCTCCAGGTTAGAGGGACTGAGGGTGTTTCCGTAACCCGCGCAGGTGTCGCGGAGATGATGCAATCAGGCGAGATAGAGGGGCTTGTTCCGGAAGGTGGCGTTTTGCTGGATTACGGTATGGTGTCGGTTGAGGGGTTGCCGGGTTACTTCATGGATTTCGATGTACTGATGGAGCGAGCAGGGATGGCTGTGTACCAAAAAATGCGGCAATACTCGTTCTTCTATCACGACCGCATGATTTCTGTGCAGTGCTCTGCCGGTGCACTCGAAAGTGATTATGAGAGCGCCGAGGCTCGGTTTGAGAGGGTGAAGCCGCTATGTGTGCAGGTTTTTAATTCCGTGGTGTTGCCGGATAAGTATTTGCGGCCGGAGCCGGAAAGGCGCGGTAATGAGGGTGTATTAATGCCGGCTATTTAGGGTTGTCTTAAAGGTATTCAGTGTGTGAATGAATTGCTGGGCTCAGGATGAGCATGTTGTTTCGAAGGATTTGAAGCTGCGTTGTATCTAACTTCGAAGATATGGAGTTCTTATGTTCTCGGCACCTCTGGAGAACGCGGTAGCGTCTGTTGAGATTGGTCTGGTTACCGATGTATTTCTTGGCCTTTTGTTGGCTGTATTTTTGTTGTCGTGTGTTTGGAAGCGCGGTAACAAACATCATCCTTTCACCCAGTACGCACCAACACTGCTAACAACGCTGGGTATCTTGGGGACCTTCTTCGGTATTGTTGCCGGCCTCCTGGCTTTCGACGTTCAAGACATTGATGGCAGCATCCAGGGCCTGTTGTCCGGGATGAAAACCGCTTTTATCACCAGTTTGGCCGGTATGCTCCTGTCCATCGTTTACAAAGTCCTGGTGTCCACAGGGATCCTGACCGTGGCGGCCACGGAAGAGATCGATGAAGACCAGATAGGTGCCGCAGAACTTTATGGCGTAATGGTTGAGCAGCGTGAGGGTATTTCCGCGCTGAATCAGGCCATTGGCAGTGGCGATGAGTCCAGCCTGACCGGCCAGATGAAGTTACTCCGCTCTGATGTGAACGATGCTGAAAAGCAGTCCCGCAAGGAATTCGGCGAGTTTCAGGAAAAGCTCTGGATCAAGCTTCAGGATTTTGCCGATATGATGTCGAAGTCCGCGACTGAGGCGGTGATCGATGCGCTCCGCCAGGTGATTACTGACTTCAACCAGAATCTGACCGAGCAGTTTGGCGATAACTTCAAACAGCTGAATGAAGCGGTTGAGAAGCTGGTTGAGTGGCAGGATAACTATAAAGGCCAGCTGGATGACATGACCAAGCAGTACGCCCAGGGCGTTACTGCGATTACGGAAACCCAAACGGCGGTTTCCAGCATTCGGGAGAATGCGGGCCAGATTCCTGAATCCATGAACCGGCTTGGTGAGGTGATGACGGTGAACCAGCATCAGATTCAAGAGCTGGGCCGGCACCTGGATGCGTTCAAGGATGTGCGGGACAAGGCGGTTGAGGCGGTTCCGCAGTTGAAGGAGCAGATTGGGCTGACGGTTGAAGGCGTTGAAAGCGCCTCGAAAATGCTGACCGACGGAATCACCAAAACCAGTGAGGCCCTGAAGGAGTCGATCTCTCAGAGTGCGAGTGAATTCCAGGAAAGCGCATTCAGTGCCAACCAGTCTTTGGTCAGCGCGTCGGATGTTATCCAGAAGAGTTCAGAGCAAACCGGTGAGTTGTTGAAAGACCTGAGTGAAGAGCTGAATAACAGCTTCCGAAACCTCGTGGCTGATATGAACGAGCAGAACAAATCGATCTCAGAAGCACTTCGTGATTCTGGTAGGGCTGTGGTTGAAGAGGCAGCTCGCAGCCGGGAAAGCTTCGAAACCGGCCTTGAGTCTATGCGTAATCAGCTGGTTAACAGCCTGGAGCAGATGGCGGATCAGCAAGCCAATCAGGTTCAGGGTCTGATTGCTGGCCTGAAACAGTCAATGGAAGAAGCGATGCGCAAGAGCGCGGAGTCTGTTGAGGGCAGTGTCGAGATTCTGGACCAGGCTCTGCAAACCGAGATTAACCGTTCAATGGAGCAGATGGGGCAGGCGCTGGTGTCGATTACTGGCAAGTTCACAGAGGACTACCAAGGCCTGGTACAGGAAATGAACCGTGTTGTCCGGACTCAGTCTGCGTAAGGAATCGAAATGGCTGAGTTTTTGAAACCCAAGGCTTCCGAGCAGGAAGAGAACCACTGGCTTTCGGTGTCGGACCTGATGGCAGGTTTGATGGTGGTGTTTCTGTTCATCGCGATTGCCCTGATGCGCGACGCGTTGATTGAGCGTGACCGGATTAAGGAAGTAGCGGTGGCCTATCAGGAAACCCAGGTGAATATCTACCAAGCATTGATAGGGGAGTTCTCTGAGGACCTTCCTCGCTGGGACGCAGAGATCGATAAAGACACCCTCACGTTTACGTTCAACTCGCCAGAGGTTCTGTTCGCGAGGGGAAAGATTGAGCTGAGTGACGACTACCAGGAGCTACTTTCCGACTTTTTCCCGCGCTATATGGAAGTACTGAATCAGTTCAAAGATTCTATCAATGAGGTGCGAATTGAAGGGCACACCAGCAGTGTCTGGAACAACTCCACCAGTCCCACTGATGCCTACTTCCTGAACATGGCGCTCTCTCAGGGGCGGACGCGGAGCGTGCTTGAGTATGTTTATCGGCTGGCGGAGGTTAGCCCGCATCAGGACTGGATCAAATCTCATGTGGCGGCTGTTGGTTTTTCATCTGCGAAGCCAGTGCTGAATTCTCAAGGCGCCGAGAACTTTGAGAAAAGCCGAAGGGTTACCTTTCGGGTTATCTCCAATGCGGATATTCGGATAAAGCAGATTCTGGAGATTGATGGATGAAACTGCGGTTTCCGGTTGATGCACTGTGGGCTCAGGTTAACAAGATGGGAGGCAGCAAGCGTGAGTACTCCCTGAATCATCGCATTCAGACTCCGCTTCCTGAAATCGTGACATCGAAGAAAGGGGTAGATGTCACGATTGATGAGGTGGATACCGAGTTTGGCCTTCTTAGTTGTAACGGTGCCCAGGTTGTTCTTTATATTCCGGATCATGGCCGAAATGTTGATGGAGTGCTGCAAGATGGAAGTACCGGTAGAAGGGTGCACGTTGCGGACTGCACTACGCTGGAGCAGATGCGCCAGAAGAACAGGTTCCAGCGCTATCGTGCAGTGGTGAATGTGACGGGCGAATTCGAAGTTTTTGGTTTTTCGATGTTTACTCAAAAGAGTGTTGAGGGCACTGCAAGGCTTCAGGTTTGTATTAACTGCCTCAAGCACCTCAATTACCGGGGCTATGTGACAGACCCCCGGCGGCAAACAGAGATTCGGCGTAGCTTTAGCCTTAAGGATTTCTTCGCCGAACACAGCACGCTTTTTCGTTATTTGCCCAGCTCGTTTATTGAGCGCAAAGAGGGCTATGCGCCGGACTGGCCGCAGATCTCGGAAAACTTCAGGGCCAGCAAAGACTATCGCTGCGAGAGCTGCCGACTGGACCTCAGTTCAAATAAGTATCTTTTGCATACTCATCATATTGATGGCAACAAACGGAATAATCAGGAAAGCAATCTGCAGGCTCTATGTGCTGACTGCCACCGAAAGCAGCCATTACACGACTATATGTCGATCAAGAGCAAGGATATGGCGCTGATCCAGCGACTCCGCAAAGAGCAGGGCATATTGGGCAGTGCGGCTGACTGGGACGATCTGTACAAACTGGTGGATCCACCCTATGACGGGCTTTTACGTTACCTGAAAGGTGCCGGGGACGGTAAGCCGGAAATTGGTTATGAGATAACGGATGCCAACGGAGCGGTTGTGGCGGAAGTTGAGATTGCGTGGCCACACGCTAAAGACGGCATTGTTGCTGACGATGCGGAGAAGAAGGTTCTGGAAGGGCTGGGCTGGAAGGCCAAGACGCTTGAGGTGGCTCTTCGGGAGTTTAGGGAGAAGCGGTAAGCATGATTCTTCAGATCAAGCAGGCTGAGTACCTCTTGATCAAAATAAACTGACACGGGATGTAACATGAAAATCTCCACCCTCCTTGATCAAATCGAAATCGGCCAGATTGCCCTGCCGGAGTTTCAGCGAGGCTACGTCTGGAACCGGGATCAGGTTCGTGGCCTGGTGCGGTCTTTGTACAAACGCTATCCGGTGGGCAGCTTGCTCGCCTGGATCACGGACTCTTCTGAGGCGCAGGGGAGGGGGACCAGTGCGCTGGCGTCTGGGCAACAGGTGAAGATGTTGTTGGATGGCCAGCAGCGAATGACCTCGTTGTACGGCATTATCAAGGGTGAGCCCCCTGCTTTTTTTGACGGCGATGCCAATGCCTTCAAGGGGCTGTATTTCCATGCGGAAACAGAAGAGTTCTCCTTCTACATGGCTTCGAAGATGCAGGGCAATCCGCTGTGGGTGGATGTGACGCGTCTGATGAAAGAGGGCGTGGATACCATTCTTGAGGAGATTCTGGAATCCACCCAGGATTTCAAGCGCACAACTCACTGTGGCAATCGCCTTAACCGGCTGCGGGATATCCGTGAGATTGATGTTCACATCGAAGACGTCTCCGGCCCGGAAATGACTCTGGATGTGGTGGTGGACATCTTCAACCGGGTAAACAGTGGTGGCCGCAAGCTATCCAAGGGTGACCTGGCCCTGGCTCGGATCTGCTCGGTTGAGCCGGATGCCCGGTCCCGCATGCGCAAGGCTCTGGACGAATGGAACGCAGCGGGTTTTGCATTCACGCTGGACTGGTTGTTACGCAGTGTGACTACGATTGCCACTGGCGACGCGCGCTTCGTGGCTCTCCATGACCTTGATGCGCCATCGTTCAACAGTTCGCTGCAGCGAGCTATTAATCATATCAACACAGTTCTCGATTTGATCGGTGCCCGGTTAGGCCTCGACCATCAGCAGGTGCTGACCGGCCACTTCGCTTTCCCGATTCTGGCGCGTTTCCTGGATGATGCCGGTGGCGCTGCACAGGGCCATGCAACTCAGAACAAGATCCTGTTCTGGTATGTGCAAACTGCCATCTGGGGTCGTTATTCCGGTTCCACTGAGAGTGTGCTCTCCCGAGATCTGAATATCCTGCTGGACGCCGGGCCGGAGGAAGGGCTGGACGCGCTCATCCGGGAGTTGCAGCTGTGGCGAGGCAACCTGCGTATTCGACCTGAGCACTTCACGGGCTGGAGCCGCGGCAACCGGTTCTATTCCATTCTCTACATGCTGACCCGGGTTGGCGAAGCACAGGACTGGGGCTCGGGCCTTCCGCTGAAAAAAGGGTTGTTGGGCAAGAACACATCCCTGGAAGTTCACCATGTTTTCCCGCGGGATTACCTCAAGAAAAACGGCCATGACGACAAGAAGGCGGTCAACGCCCTGGGCAACTTCTGCTTTCTGACCAAGAGCAGCAACCTGAAGATCAGTAACCGGCCACCCCGGGACTATTTCCCCGAAGTGGAGGGTCAGCACCCGGGTGCCCTCGCCAGTCAGTGGATTCCTCAAGATCCGGAGCTACGTAAGCCGGAAAACTATATGGAGTTCCTGCGCCAGCGCCAGGCACTGCTGGCTGAAGCGGCTAATCGTTTTCTGGATACTTTGTATGACCTGCCATCGGACGAAGAAGCTCCTGAATATCAGGTTGTAGAGCAGGGCGAATCTGCTCCGGGTGGAATTGCGGATGAGCAGGAGGAGAAGCTTCTGGATGAGATGAATGCCTGGATTACGGAGCGGGGCCTACCGTCGGGAGATAAGGAGTTCGAGTTGAGAGACCCGGATACAGGTGAACTGAAGGCTTTTCTGGATCTTGCCTGGCCGGAAGGTTTGCAGGAGGGTTTGTCCGACCCGGTTGCATTGATTCTCAATGAGGAGATGGATGTCTTTAAACTGGCGACTAATGCGGGATTTCAGGTGTTTGATGATGCCGAGAGCTTCCGGGTTCATACTGCCCGTAAGGTACTTGGTGACCTACATTATGGCCTGCCTGATTGGGCGCAGCAGGTTGAAGAGGCTGCCATTCCGGTAGTGAACCATATTCTGAAGAGCGAGCTGCCTGCGCCTGAGTGCGGCGCTGAGATCCAGATGGATACCGGTGAGGTAGCCGGTGAGTTCGAGTTTGTGTGGGATGATCAGCGGGTTGCTGTGTGGGTGTCGGCAGAAAGGGCACCCCAGCGTGCAATGCTGGCAGCCCAGGGCTGGCGGTTATTCTCCCTTGAGGAGGTGGTGGAGTTGCCTAAGTTGTTGGAGGTGGCTTTGGAGAGGTCTTAGTTGAGGTGGCAATCACACCTGGGAAGGTTTACGATTACTAAAGTTAATTTAGTTTTGTAAACCGGTGATTCTATGATTGGTGACCGCTTGAAACGCGCCCGGGCTGCTGCTGGCCTTTCAATGAAGGCTTTGGGGGAGCAGGTTGGGGTAAGTGCGAACATGATCAAGAAGTACGAGCATGACGATAGTATGCCGACTTCTCCTGTGCTTATTCGCTTGTCTCGTGCCCTCGGTGTCCGCTCAGAATACTTCTTCCGTCCAGTTCGGGTATCGTTTAATCGCGTTGAGTATCGAAAACGTGCCAGTACCACTAAAGCTGAGCTCAAACGAATCGAAGCAGATGTTCTCGATCAGGCCGAGCGTTGGCAGGAACTTGCTGACCTGTGGCCCGAGTTTCCGGTTGCCGGGTTTTCGGGTGTTGAGGGATTGCCTGAGAGAATAACCGATTACGCTGAGCTGGAAAGCGTTGCCAACCAGGTTCGCCGCAGCTGGAAGCTGGGCCTGAATCCGCTGCCGGAGGTCATTGATGTTCTGGAGTCCAAGGGCATTCTGGTGATCACTACCGATGTTGATGTGGCTGGCAAGTTTGATGGTTTGCAGGCAACCGTAGCCGGGCAGCCATTAATCGTCGTCTCTAATCAGTGGCATGGTGACCGGCAGCGGTTCACGCTGGCACATGAGTTGGGCCATCTACTTCTGGAAGAACGGTTATCGCCAGATCTTGATGAGGAGAAGGCGTGCAACCTCTTTGCGTCTGCGTTCCTTTTACCAGCCGAGAGTGTGCGCGAGCAGATAGGCGAATCTCGCCATAGTATCGAGGTTCGTGAGCTGTACATGCTCAAGCATGAGTATGGCCTGAGCATGCAGGCGTGTCTGTATCGCCTCAAAGTGCTCAAGATTATCTCCGATAGCTTGTTTGATAAGTTAATCAAACGATTTTCAGCGGCGGGATGGCGAAAGCAGGAACCCGGAGATCAGGTGCCTCAGGAGAGCACCATTCTATTTCAACAGCTCGTTTATCGTGCGCTGGCAGAGGGAATTGTTGGTGAGTCAAAGGCCGCAGAGCTTCTCAAACTTCCCTTGATGCAGTTCCATCAGATGCGGAAGTTGGAGGCGTTCGATGCAGTTGTTGATCAGTGATGCAAACATCCTTATTGACCTTGAAGAGGGTGGGTTACTGAGGCAGCTTTTCGGCCTTCCGTATGAATTCCGGGTGCCGGATATTCTTTTCTACGAGGAGTTGGAGGACCAGCATGGTTACCTGGTAGATCTTGGCTTGGGATTGGGGGAACTGGATGAGAAGGGAATGCGTGCAGCCTTCGAATACACCCGGAAATACAATGGCCCCAGCCGAAACGATTGCTTTGCACTGGCACTGGCCCGTCAGGAAAGATGTCCACTGCTGACAGGTGACAAGGCCCTGAGGAAAGCTGCTGAGAAAGAGGCGATATTGGTCAATGGAACCTTGTGGGTTGTCGAGCAACTGGTCATTCACTCTGTGGTTACTATTGATCAGGCCAGAAATGCCTACCAACGGATGAAAAATAGTGGGCGCAGATTGCCTTGGGCTCTTGCTTTGCAGCGGCTGGAGGCTCTTTGAAGCAATAGAGATGTTGTTGTCTTGGCCCCGAGCCTTCAGCTATACCTCATTCAAAACAAAGACATATTTCTGAATCTAAGCTAAGGTTACTATCTTGTAGTAACCACCCACGGAGCCCTCATGATCCCCGGTTTGTTGGCCACGGAAGTTTCAGCAGCCCTGCGTGAATTCATCGTTACCGGTTACGAAACCGAGACCGATCCCTTCAAGGGGGAGTTCCGCCGCCTGGTGGAGGAGCAGCAAGACGGTGAGGCGTTTATCAAAGGGCCTTACGTTTCTGTTGGCCTGCCTTTTCTGACCGGCTCTTCTGGCCAGGATTTCTTCAAAAGTTTTGAAACCGAACACCCGCCTTATGCCCATCAGGAGCAGGCCTGGCAGAGGTTGGCTTCAGATCGCCGTGCTGCAAATACCCTGGTAGCTACCGGCACCGGTTCCGGTAAGACCGAATGTTTTATGTATCCGGTTCTGGACCACTGCCAGCGTGCGGCCGCGCCGGGCATCAAGGCTATTGTGATATACCCGATGAACGCGCTGGCAACGGATCAGGCCAAGCGCTTTGCTGCGGAGATTCATCGGCAGTCCACGTTAAAAGGCCTGCGCGTAGGGCTGTTTGTGGGTGGCGATGGCCAGGGCACCAAGGCCATGGGGCCGGATCAGGTAATTACCGACAAGGAAACCCTGCGTAATAACCCGCCGGATGTCCTGCTCACCAACTACAAGATGCTGGATTACCTGTTGATGCGCCCGCAGGACCAGAAGCTGTGGGCCCATAACGGGCCGGATACCCTGCGCTATCTGGTGGTGGATGAGCTGCATACCTTTGATGGCGCCCAGGGCACGGATTTGTCGTTGTTGATCCGCCGGTTGCGCGCCCGGTTTGATTTGAAGCCTGATCAGCTTGTATGTGCGGGTACATCCGCCACCTTGGGTGGTGATGACAGCATTAATGGCCTGCTTGCCTATGCTTCGGATATTTTCTCAAGCCCGTTCCGGCGTGATTCGGTGATTGCCGAGCAGCGGCAGAGTGATTCGGAGTTTCTCGATAATTTGGCCTATCTGGGTCTGAACAATCGAATTGGGCCGGATGATCTTTCCGCTGCTTTGAACGAAGGGTTGCAGGCTTACCTGGTCAAAGCTTACGACCTGTATTTCAGCAAGCAGCCGGAAGTGTCGCTGGATTCCAAAGAAGGAAGGATTCAGCTGGGCAGGGAACTCAAGCAGCATGGCCAGTTGGCGAATTTGCTAAGGCAGCTGAAGCTGGGGCAGGGCACGCCGCGATTCCGTGAGCTGGTACAGAAGCTGGCTTCGCAAATTCCACCTTTGTTCGCGCGCCAGCCGGATCAGGCTCTGATCGCGTTGCTGGCATTACTTTCCCATGCCCGGGATGAGGTGGGCCGGCCTTTCGTGCAGTTGCGTTTGCAGCTTTGGTCACGGGAATTGCGGCGTATTGTCGGGACATTGCGGGAGCCTAAGCCTCTCGGGCTGGCGGTTGAGGAGGATGCTGGAAACGGCCATTCTTCGGTTTTGCCGCCACTGCTGGCATTCGGTGATGACAAACCTCCGAAAGATCAGCACCGGGTGCGCTTGCCGCTGGTGCAGTGCCGTGAATGTCATGGTACCGCCTGGTTGACTCGCATGGAGAAGAGCCACGTTTCTGAACAGGTGGTAGAAACGGAGCTGCAGAATATCTATAGCGCGTTTTTTGGAAACCACGAGGAAACAGCTTTGCTGCTGCCCTGGCAACAGGGAGCGGGAATATCTCCGGCTGGCATGCACCTGGATAATTTCCGGGTGTGTCGGGACTGCGGCCGCACCGCAACTGCGGATTATTCCGGTGAGTGTAAGGGCTGCCAGGCCGGGAACGAGGCTCTGGTGCGAGTGAGCAAGCCGCATCAGCTAAAGGAGGTGAAGCGGGACAATGTGAATCGGATGGTTCACGAACACGATTGCCCGTATTGCTCAGCTAAATCTTCGTTGGTGGTATTTGGTGCCCGGGCCGCTAGTTTGAGTGCGGTGGCCATTCACCAGTTGTTCAGCAGTCGTGATAACGACGATCGCAAGCTGCTCACCTTCAGCGACTCCGTGCAGGATGCAACCCACCGTGCGGGTTTCTTCGCGGCGCGTACCTGGCAGAACAACGTGCGCATGGCGCTGACCCAGCTTCTTGAAAACCAGCCGCAGCCGGCTCCGCTGCTGCAGTTGCCGGAGCTGTTCGAGGCTTACTGGCTGAACCATGGCGAACACCAGGGGCGATTGGAGCTTGCCATATACCTGCGCGAGTTCATGCCACCGGACAAGCGTTTTACCGCCGAGTTCGAGCATTTTGAAACCACCGGAGAAGTGCGCGACCCTGCCCGGTTGCTCAAGCTGATTCGCGGGCGCATGTTGTGGCAGGTGCTGGAGGATCTGGGCTGGCGGTCTCAGGTGGGGCGTTCTCTTAACCGCTTGGGCATCGCCGCGCTGGACTGGCCGGCGGAACCCGTGGCCCGTGCAGCGGCTTCGTGGCGCGAGGTTGCTGATAACACGCTGGGTTATCGGATTGATAAAGAGGCGGCTGCGGGCCTGATGACCGGGCTGGTTCAGCACATGGTGAATCTGGGGGCTTTCGGGCTGAAAGACCTGGCCTTTTACCGGGAGAAATCCGGCAAGAGCTACCTGCTCAAGTTTGTGGATTATGCTCCGCCTTTGGGCCCTTCATCGCCCAGGCCCCGGTATCCGGCGCTTGCTACAGCGGAAGGTTATGAGCCGCTGAGCCATAACAACGCCTCGCGCTCCTGGTATGAGAACTGGCTGAGTTGCCTAAACCCGGATGCCATGGCGGATCGCAAGCAACTGGAACACGTGCTTGCCGCTGCACTAGATGCGTTAGCCAGCGCCGGCATGGTGCAAACCGAAACCAACGAACGCGGCGTGAAACTCTGGGCCCTGAACCCGGAAGTGCTGACTATCGCTACGGATATTCAGGCGGTGGAGTGTGAAGGCTACCGCCCGGTGCACGTGCCGGCAGGTAAAGCTCGTGGCTGGCTCGGGCTGCCAATGATCAGTGCGGCCGGGCCGGAGCTGTTGTATGAAAACGTGGTACCTGTGCGCAATACGTTGTACCGGAACCTGTATCGGCATGGCGAAATCCACCGGGTGATTGCCCACGAACATACCGGGCTGCTGGCCACCAGTGAACGGGTTCGGGTCGAAAACAGCTTTATCAAAGGCGAAAAGCCCTGGGAATATAACCTGCTGTCTGCCACGCCTACGCTGGAAATGGGTATCGATATTGGTGACCTGTCCAGTGTGCTGCTGTGCTCTGTGCCACCGGCCCAGGCCAACTACCTGCAGCGGGTGGGCCGGGGTGGCCGCCGCGATGGCAATTCCTTTGTGCTGACGGTGGCCAACGGCCGTCCCCATGACCTGGTGTTCTACGCAGACCCGGGCCGGATGCTGGACACCCCGGTGGAACCACCGGCGGTGTTCCTGAAAGCCCGCCACGTGCTGCGCCGACAATTACTGGCCTACACCATGGATTGCTGGACGAGCTGGGCGAGCGGGGACAATCAGGTGCCGCACACCATGCAGCCGGTACTGGATGCGGTGGAAAAGGCCCAGGAAGATCGTTTTCCATACACCCTGCTGAATTACCTGAAACACAATATGCAGGAGATCTGGGACGGTTTCAGTAGCCATGTGGCCACGGAGCTGAGCGGGGATGACCTGGAGTTGCTGCGCCAATATCTGTTCGGCGGGCCGCAGTACGATGAAGATCGCCTGGAGTTGTACCTTATCGCGCGCCTGAAGTTGGTTGCCGATGAGCGTAACCGCATGGCCACGACCATCAAGAACCTGGACAAACAGCTGGAAAAGCTGCGCAAACAGCCCCAAGACGAGCATACCCAGGCAGAGATTCTGGAACTGGAGCGGGAAGCGGCCGGGTATCGTGGCATGCGCATTCGTCTGAACAAGCGCGAGACCCTGAACTTCTTCACCGACGAAGGTTTACTGCCCAACTACGCCTTCCCGGAAGAGGGCGCGACGCTGCATTCGGTGATTTTCCGTTCCGAGAAAGGCGCGGGCGGCGATGGTGCCGAAAACGAGTTCGTGAAGCGCGAATACGAATACCAGCGCCCGGCCCAGGCAGCGCTGACGGAGCTGGCACCGGAATCGGTGTTCTATGCGGGCAACCGCAAAGTGAAGGTGACCCGGGTGGAAACCGCCAAGGGCCGCAACATTCAGGACTGGCGTTTTTGCCCGCGATGCCATTATTCCGCGCCGGCCGATGAGCCGGATGCCGGCTTCAGCGCCAAAACCTGCCCCCGTTGTCACACTAATCAGTGGGGCGATGAAAGCGCCCGCACCAAGATGCTGAAGATGACGCAGGTTTATGCGTTCACCAACGCCAGGGACGCGATTCTGGATGACCGCTCGGATGACCGGGAACCGGTGTTCTTCAATAAGCAGATGTTGATTGATTTCAAGCCGTCTGACGTGCCGATCACCTGGGTGCTGGACGACAAAGACAAGCCTTTCGGTTTTGAGTTTATCCGTTCCGCCCGGTTCCTGGAGGTCAATTTTGGCCGCCGGGAAGGGGAAGAGATGTACTTCGATGTGGCCGGTGAGCACATTCAGCGCGCGGGTTTTCCCATCTGCCGCGAATGCGGTTCGGTGCAGACCAAAGCCGCAGCCAAGGGCAAGAAAGAAGCGGAACACCTGAAGTCTTGCAGCTATGCTCGTGGGCCCAAGAAGTTGCCTGGCGGCAAGGAAGACACTGGCCTTGAAAACTGCCTGTACCTGTACCGCCAGTTTTCCTCTGAGGCGTTGCGAATTTTGCTGCCCCGGTTGTCGACCGGTGGCACCGAGGAGCAGGTGAATTCCTTTGTAGCAGCCCTGCAGTTAGGCCTTAAGCGCCGGTTTGGCGGCAAAGTGGACCACCTGCGGGTGGCGTACCAGAGCGAACCGGTGGGTGAAACTGACGAACGCAGGCACTTTATCGTGCTTTACGATTCCGTGCCCGGTGGCACGGGTTACCTGCATGAGCTGCTGAGCCGTGTCGAGAACATGCAGGAGGTATTCCGCAAAGCCTATGAGGTGATGGATGCATGTGACTGCTACCAGAACACCATGGACGGCTGCTATCGCTGCCTGCTGGAGTATCGCAATGCCTACGGCATGGAGAGCACCAGCAAGGCGCTGGCTCTGGAGATGCTCAAGGATATTGTGGACGGCGACCATCAGTGGGTTCAGGACAAACAGGGCCTGAGTGCTTTGGGTGGCAATCCCTGGATCGACTCCGAGCTGGAGGCGCGTTTTCCAGAGGCCTTGGCGCGATTCTCCGGCGAAGACTGCGTGGGCAACCACAAAGTGCGGGTAGGCAAGGATATTATCCGTGGCAAAAGCGGTTACCGGCTGACCATTGGTGACCTGGCCTATGAAATCGAGCCCCAGGTGAATTTGAGCATGGCGGAGGGCGTTCAGTTCGCCAGCAAGCCGGATTTCGTGCTCTGGCCCGTGCGCACGGGCTTGCTGCCGGTCGCTGTTTTCCTGGATGGATACAAGTTCCATGGTGATAAGGCCAGCGAAGACCTGCTCAAACGCCAGGCCCTGATGCGCGCCGGTTTTGTGGTGTGGACCTTGAACTGGTACGACGTAAACAAAGTGATGGGCGACAAGGCTATGGATGTGCCCCTGCCATTGGGCATGACCTCGCCAGAGCAACATCACCAGGCGATCGCCGGGCTGGCCAAAGTGGCTGGGGTAAATAACACGGCACAACACCTGAACAAGAGCACCTTTGACTTGCTGATGCACTTACTCACTGAGCAAGATGTTACGTTGCTGAGCCAGCAGGCGCTGTTTTTCCTGCTGCAGTGCCTGCCGGCGCGTTCGATTGCTGACCCCTCCGTTAAATCGGGCGTTCTGGACAGCCTGAACGGACTGCCAGCAAGTTTCACTGACCTGACACCAGATCCGGCTGCATTGGCTGCCACGGTGGATCTGACGGACGAGAAGGCTGCAGCGGCGATCTCTCTGAGCTTGCTGGCCGGCCCGGATCTGCTCAAAACCTTTGACCTGAACAAAGCGATGGTCTCCGCCAGTTACACGTTGAAAAAAGGCAGCGAAGACCAGGCCCGCTATCAGTGGCAGCGATTCTGGAGTGCTGTCAATTTCCTCCAGTTCCTGCCCGTGTTCTACGCCTGGACTCCCGACTCCAAAAACAGCGGCCTAGCCGCCGGCCTCGAGTGGGGTAAGACCCAGGCCCAGAATGACAAGCCTGAAAAGCGCGAGCAGGCTCCCGCCTGGTTTGAAAATCTAGAGGAAGAGCTCCGCCTGAAGCTGGACGCTCATTCGGCAAACTGGCCTGATGAGGCGTTGGTGGCTGAGGCTGTGGTTGCCGGCGAGCTGGATGAAGTGGTTGGTGAAGCAGAGCTGATGTTTGTTGATGCGAAGATTGCTTTGTTGCTTGAGGACATTGAGGATCAGGTGGCGGCGGGGCCACACCTGGAAGCGGATGGATGGCGGGTCTGTACTTCGGTTGAAGAGTTGGTTGCTGCCATGAATGAATTGGAATCGGGAGCCTGAGATGGCGAGTGTTGCATTCTCTGACAAGTACTTTGAAAGCCTGCTGGAGCTGACCCCCAAGGAGCAAAGCCAGGCGAATAAAGCGGTTATGCTGTTCCAGCAGGACCGTAACCATCCCAGCCTCAACTATGAGAAATTGCCCGCATTCAAAGACAACAAGGTTCGGTCCATTCGCGCCAATCAGGATGTACGTATCATTCTGGCCGCTGCCGAGAAGGAAGATCTTTATCTGATGCTGTACGTGGATCACCACGAGCCGGCGTATAAATGGGCGGAAAAGCGCAAGATCGAGATCAACCCGAATACCGGTAGTCTGCAGGTATTTACGGTTGAGGAAAGTACGCTCGAGCAGGCAACCGGTATACAGCAAACGCCCGCTCAGCCCGGTCTGTTTGATGCCGTGCGCGATCGCCAGTTACTTCAACTCGGCGTTCCGGAAGAAGCACTTCCCGTAATTCGCTCCATGAGGATCGAGGCAGATCTGGAAACGGCTCTGATTAACGAGCAGATTCCCAAAGACGCTCACGATGGCCTGTTCATGCTGATGGCCGGAGCCAGTTTTGAAGAGGCCTACAACGAAGTAGTTCCTGCGGCACCGCAGACAGTGGATACCGAAGACTTCACCGCAGCACTGACTCGGCCCGAATCCCGCGCGTTGTTTACGGTGGCCGAAAACGAGCAGGCTCTGCAGGAGGTGCTCAATCAGTCCATTGAGAAATGGCGGGTATTCCTTCACCCGGCCCAGCGCCGCCTGGCGGAGGGAAAGAAGAACGGCCCGGTTCGGGTACTGGGTGGTGCCGGTACGGGTAAGACGGTTGTTGCCATGCATCGGGCCAAGTGGTTAGCCAATCATCTTGATGAAGGTGACGGAAAGATTCTGTTCACGACCTTTACCAAAAACCTCGCTGCAGATATCCAGCAAAACCTGAACAAAATCTGCTCCCAGGACGCTCTTTCCTGGATTGAGGTACAGAACCTCGATGCCTGGGTGATGAACTTCCTGAAAAAGCAGGGCTACGATTACGGATTGCTTCTGGATAGCCGTGAGGAGAAGAAGCTCTGGGAGCAGGCCTATTCGGAAAAGCCTGCCGGCATTGATCTTGGGATGTCCTTCTTTCAGGAGGAATGGGCGAGGGTGGTTCAGTCTCAATCGGTTAGCAATGTGGATGAGTATAAAAAGGCATCCCGTATCGGCCGAGGCACTCGTCTGAATCGTCAGCAGCGGGTGGAGATCTGGCCGGTTTTCGAGCGTTACCGGCACCTGCTTGCCAGCAACTATCTGAAAGAAACCGATGACGCCTACCGGGATGCCCGTGAACTGATCGAGAACAAGCCAGAGCTTCGGCCTGCCCTGGCGGCTGTCATCGTGGATGAGGCGCAGGACATGGGTAGTCAGGCATTCATGCTGATCCGCGCCTTAGTACCACCCGGCCAAAACGATCTGTTTATCGTGGGTGATGGCCACCAGAGAATCTACGGCAAGAATAAGGTTGTCCTGGGCCAGTGCGGTATTGATATTCGGGGCCGTAGTGCTCGCCTTAAAATCAATTATCGAACCACGGATGAAACCCGCAAGATGGCGGTGAGTATTCTGGAAGGTGTGGCAGTGGATGACCTGGACGGAGGGGAAGACACTCAGAAATTCTACCATTCACTAATGCATGGCCCGGTACCGGAGGTGCGTTGTTTCGATTCCATGGATCAGCAGGCGGAAGCCATTCTGGAAGCTGTGAGAGCAAATGATCTTGCGCCGGAAGCCTGCTGCGTGATCGCCCGAACTCGCCGGGAGGTCAACGAACTGAAAGCCGCACTGGAAAACCGGCAGCAGCTTTGCCACGTTCTGGAAGGACAAAGTGCCGCCACTCCGGACGGTGCTCTGAATCTGGCCACCATGCACCGCGTAAAGGGCCTGGAATTCGATGGAGTATTTTTGGCCTCCGCGAATCAAGGGCTTGTACCGCTGGACTTTGTCGTTAATGCCGCCGCAGATGCGGTTACGCGCCTACAGCGAGAGAATGAAGAACGGGCTTTGGTGTATGTCAGCCTCACCCGGGCCAGGAAATTGGCCTTTGTATTTGGGTATGGGCAGATGAGTGAGTGGTTTTCAGGGTTCACGAATTAAGGTTTATAGAAGGGATTTTGAGCATAGAACAGCAAAATCCGCCGTGCAAACGTGACCAGAATAACCAAACTCAGGATCGATACACCACCTGTCTCCTCGGCGGCGAAATAGGCGATGCCCAAGCTTGACGGTTTTTGGAATTTTACCCGGCTTTCTAGCTTTTAAGCTTACGATAAGCCCAAGCCTCGAGCTCGTCAGCTTTCCAATACCCAACGGCGCCAATGAACAGCAGGGATACTACAAACCCGCCGTAACCGAGAAGGGCTGCTGCCATGTTCATAGTGATTCCGAATCTATCCTCAATATGTGTTGATCATACCTGTTTTTAGAGGTCCGAAGCGAGCAGCAAGACCTCGTTGAGGTCTTGCTCAGTTGCCAGCCAGTCTCGAGGCGAAACGATGCCGCTCGGTAGTTCTAGATCGGGATGTTTGCGGGTCATAAAGCGGTTTATGGTGAGCACTGATAACTCTGGCGAAAGTCGATTCAGAATTTCAGAAAGGTGAGGTAGGGCTCCCTGATTCGTAAACTGCCATCCGGGCAACAAAAGGGTTCCATCGGGTGCTTCAAATGCAAAGAACTCTGGGGATTCTGTGGTTGCAAGGCCTCGAATTACTTCTTGTGGTAAGGACAACCACTGTGAAGCCTCTTCAAGGGTCATGGCTTCTCGAATCATGGTACCTATTTCGTTCTGAAGCTCTTGGCGACGGCTTTGGGCGATCTCAGCAGTATGAGTTCCGTGAACATTCTCGAACCGTGCTCCACCTGCTGCTTTTTCGCTGCGAAGATGCACTACTAAGCTATTGATTCTAATGACTGCTAAAGGTGTATTTAGGGCTAACAAAATACCTTAAAAAATAGCGTTAACATATTGTATATCCGGTAATTTTGTTTCATTAGGGTTTCGAACTGCAACTCCGTGTACGCCGGTTCGATTCCGACCCGCGCCTCCATTTTACCCTTGCTTTTCAGTTGCTTACGATTTCGGAAAATAACCGGCGTCTTTCCCGCGAACGTTTTCCTAATTTTTTCCATCTCTCTCAGCGATTTCAGCGTCGATTTTGACTATAACGGCGAGATGATTTCCTGCTCTCGCTTTTAGTGCCTCGCAGCAGGTACAGTCAATGTGAGCACCCGGACCTTGCGTGTAAAAAATGTTGCCTATATTATCAAAAGTGTAAAAAAAGGGAGTTTCGTGTAAATAAAGTTTTGGCGAGGGGATGAAAGGGAAAACATGCAGTACGCAGGTTACGCACATCTTATTAATCAGGACAGTATCTCGGCCATAGCGCCGGCGATATCTGCGGAAGTGCGCTCGGTCACCCGCAAGGAAACCATCGGCCAGACTATTGCTGTGCCCGCAAAGCTGGCCCCGGCCCCGGACGATCGCCTGGGGCACGTTCTGTTTGCCATCAAACACGAAGGTATCAACTTGCAAGTATTGGCCCAGGCACTGCCGGCCATCCCAGAGCCTGAGATCCGGCAGGCCTTTGATGCCTCCCCAAACAGCCAATACCTGCGCAAGGCCTGCTTCCTGTGGGAACACTTTACCGGTGAGACGATTCGACGCGCCACGGAGAGCATCCAGCAGGCTTACGTGCCGTTGTTTAACCCCAAAGCCTACATTACCGGCCAGGGACAGAAGAATCCCCGTTGGCGAGTGATATTCAATGGCCTGGGCACACTGGATTACTGCATCACAGTGCGGCGAACCAGAGAGCTTCAGGCGTTGCTTGATGAACACTTGCTGCAAAAAGCAACCGAGTTTACCGAGTCGCTGCCGAAAGACATTCTTAACCGCACGCTGGCCTGGGCCTACCTGCACGAAACTAGGGATTCCTACGCCATTGAAAACGAAGCACCGTCGGAAGATAAAGCCACCCGCTTTGTGAACCTGCTGAAACAGGCCCACAGCCCCCGAAAACTGGATGAAGACTACCTGGTAGACCTGCAAAACGCCGTTATCAGCAACGTGTTCTCCCAGGCGGTGTCTTTCCGAACGGAACAGAACTATCTCAGTAACGGCCTGCGCGGTGCGCTGGGTGTTAGCTATGTGCCGCCGGCCCCGGAACTCTCGCGTTCCTTGATGGAACATCTGATGGTGCTGGCAAACCAGCAGCCGGAAGATACGGACCCACTGGTATTGGCCAGCATCGTATCTTTTGGTTTTGTTTTTGTTCATCCCTTTATGGACGGCAATGGCCGCCTGTCCCGGTTTTTGTTTCACCAGGTACTGTGCCAGCGTGGAGCCCTTCAGAATGGCCTGGTGCTTCCTGTATCCATAGTGTTACGCCAGAATGAATCCGAATATCTAGGTGTGCTGCAAGCGTTTTCGGAACAAGCGAGGCAGTACTGGGATGTTACTTACATCGACGAAAACCAGTTTCAGTTCGAATTTAAGGGCCATGAAGCCCTTTACCGGTACTGGGATGGCACCCACTGCGCAGAATTTATGGCCCGTGCAACCAAACAGGCTATTGAACAACACCTGAAAGAAGAGACCGTGTTCCTCACGCGGTACGACGAAATCTACCGCCGCATAGACCAGTCCTTCGATATACCCAACACCGATCTCTCCAGGCTGGTGATGTTCTGCCTGGACCAGAACGGCCGCATTTCGAATCACCGACGCAAGCAATATCAGTACAAGGTTCCAGAAGAGATCTTCGATGCGCTGGAACAGGCATATCGAATCCTGGTAAATGAAGACATCAAGCCTATGTAGCAGCGAGGGCTTCTACCCCTGATTGTCGAAAAAGGGTTACCGAAATTGCCAACAGCTTGCTGTTATCTTGTATACAGTGGAGCGAAATCTCTAACCCATTAAACACAGATTGAATGAAATGAAATTGGTCTGTATTTCCGACACCCACAGCCTGCATAGGTGCATTCCAGGCATCCCGGACGGTGATGTGCTGATTCATGCCGGGGACTGCCTGGGGCAGGGTACGTTAGAAAACGTCATAGACTTCAACGACTGGCTTGGGACTTTGCCTCACAGGCACAAGATTGTTGTTGCCGGTAACCATGACTGGGCTTTTCAGGAAACTCCGGAACTCGCGCGGCAGGCATTAACCGAAGCCATCTATTTGGAAGACAGCGGTGTTGAAATCGAGGGAGTCCGATTCTGGGGGCCCCCTGGCGTACCCCTTCAGCAAGGCTAATCCGAATGAAATCAGGCTTCGTTCGTTGCTTATAAATTGCGCGAAGTCCGGAGCTTCATAAACGCCTCTGCCGCTTTCGCCGGCATCGGTTTGGCGTAAAGAAAGCCCTGAGCGAAATCGCAACCGAGATCACGTATCAGCTTTGCCTGTTGCTCCGTCTCTACACCTTCTACAAGAATGCTCAACCCGAGACTCTGGCCGACCGTAACCATGGCTTTCATGATGGCCATGTCGCTTTCGTTTTCCATGGCATAGTGAAGAAAGCTTCGATCGATCTTGATGCTGCATACCGGGAGCTTCCGAAGATAAACCAGGGAAGAGTATCCGGTGCCGAAGTCGTCAATGGATATATGGAGCCCGGCAGCCTTGAGGCGCTCCAGTTGCCTGGTTTGGTCTTCTTCGCTGCCAAACACCTCGTTTTCCGTGAGTTCTACCCCGAGTTGCTCAGGTTTCAAACCATAGTGTTCGATGGTTTCCAGGATCTGGTCAGCCAGGTGTGGATTGGTCAGTTGGCGACCGGACAGATTGACGTCAATGCGTACGCCCGCGAGCTCAGTTCGCTGCCAGGCTTTGAGCTGCTTGCATGCGGCATCGATGACCCAGTCACCGATACGGTTTATAAGCCCCGATTTTTCAGCAACAGGGATGAACGTCGCCGGCGAGACAAGGTTTGATGCCTTGTCGAAACACCGCAACAGCGCCTCGCAGGAGGTGGCCCCGCCAGTTCTCAGATCTATTTGTGGCTGGTAGTAAAGTTCCAATCCGCCGTTCGTCAGTGCCTGTCGGAGCAGGGCGGTAATCTGTTGGTATTTGACGAGCCGGTCGTTGATATCAGAGGTGTAGAAGCAGACCGCATTCTTTCCGATCTCCTTGGCGCGGTACATGGCCGCGTCTGCGTTGCCCATAAGTTCCGCTGCGGTGCCGCCATTGTGTGGGTACAGGCTGACGCCAAAACTCGCCGATACCTGATAGCAATCACCGTGAAGCTGCACCTTGCTTTCGAGTGCCTTGACCAGCCGTTGAAGTAATTCATGGATGCCTTCTGGGCCATGAAAATCGAACAGTAACAGAACGAATTCGTCGCCTCCGAAACGGCAGAGCAGATCGCTGTGTCGTAATTCCTGCTTTAAGGTGTCAGCAACCGATTTGAGGAGGGTGTCGCCCTGATAGTGGCCGAGGGTATCGTTAATCAGTTTGAAGTTGTCCAGATCCATGAAGATCACCGCAACTTCGCGATTGCAACGATCTGCCTCGGCCAGCCGGCTTTCAAGTTCAGACTCCATCAGGCGTCGGTTGGGTAACCCGGTAAGATCATCAAAACTGGCGCGGCGAACCAGTTCTGCCTTGGCTTGCGTTTGTTCTTCCAGGCTGATGTCGATACAGAACATTTCGCACTCGCCGGTATCCTGTTTGATCATGACATGACTGGAGTAAACGGGAACCAGGTGGCCATCCTTGTGTTTCAGTGCCAGTTCTTCTGCGGGAATGCTGATGTTGTGATCGAGCCAGTTGGTGTGGGCCTCAATGACGGCTTCGCGCATGGCTTTCGGAATAATCAGGTCCTCCAGCCGTTTTCCCTGAGCCTCATTTCTGGAGTACCCGTATAGTCTTGTGCTGGCTTCATTCCAGTAGATGACCCTCCGATTCCGGTCGTAGCCCTGAACGGCAACCATCGGAAGGCTCTCAATCAACTCATGGAACTTTTGTTCACTTTGCTCCGATTGTGACGATGACGACGATCTGTCCTTCTTCTTATCCATGACGGACGAGACTCCTCCCGGTTGGGTGAGAACGCATCTATGCGCTTTCCAGTCGTTCACAACAAGAATAGGAAGCCATTCCTCCGTTTGCGAGCCTGATGGGATATTCCTTGTTAGAATACGCCGGCATTTCCAACGTTTGGACGCTCAGTGAACACCACTTCCTTTGAATCCCTCGCCTGTCCGCTCGACGGCAATCCGCTACAGCGGGAAAACAAAGTCTGGCGCTGTCCGCAGGGCCATAGCTTCGATATTGCCCGCCAGGGCTACGTAAATTTGCTGCCAGTTCAGAAAAAGCGCTCGAAAGAACCTGGTGACAGCAAAGCCATGGTGGCCGCGCGCCAGCGCTTTCTGGAGGCGGGATACTATCGCCCGATTGCGGATGCCGTGTCGGCTGCAATCCTGAACGGCGCTGCCAGGGGCAGCGAACTCAGTTGCCTGGATGCCGGCTGTGGTGAGGGCTATTATCTGCGCCAGCTAGCGTCCCCGAACGGTGAAATCTCACTATCGTTGCTCGGATTGGACATTTCCAAGTGGGCGGTGCTGGCGGCTGCGCGCAGGGAAAAACGCGCAGGTTGGGTGGTTGGCAGCAATGCCAATTTGCCGGTGTTACCAGCTTCAGTCGACCGTCTTCTTTGCCTTTTCGGGTTTCCGGTGTATCCGGAGTTTGCCCGGGTTATGCGGCCGGGTGGGCGATTGGTGCAGGTAGACGCCGGCCAGGATCATCTGAGGGAATTGCGGGAGATTGTCTACCCGGAAGTTCGCGCAGACTCCCGTAAAGTGGCTCCGGTACCGGAGGGATTTCGGCGAATCGGCACTCAGGACTTACGCTTTACAGTGCATCTCGAAGGCGCCGAGCCCATTGCCGATTTATTGGCAATGACCCCGCACCTCTACCGGGCGAGTGCGGAAGGCAGGGCACGGGCTGCGGCGCTGAAAACGTTATCGGTAACCGTGGATGTCTGCCTGCAAACGTTTGAGCGTTATAATCCTGCCGGCTGATCAGCGCTTTCCATCCCCCAGCGGGTGCCTCTCGCCTTGAGCCGGTAAAACTCCTCGATGATGCCGGCCATGGCCTCAGGGCAGTACTCTCGAAGGCCGCCCAGTACCAGCCGCTTGGCAACCTCGCCAACGGTTTTGCCGGAAGACTGCAGGTTGTATTCAAGCGTTACGTTGCCGCGTTTACCCGCAACTTCCAGGTCCGCGTTGTTCAGTTCGAGGTCTGGGTGAGGATTCTCCAGCTGTGTGAGAGCCAGGCTCATGCTCTCATACATCACCATTGGCCGGTCGGGATTGAACATCACCCCGTGTGATTCCATCAAGGGCTTGAGCGTGTGCGGAAAGTTTTTCCCGGACGCCGCAACATAGCACCGACTGAACTCTTCAATCACTTTTTCATCCCGGGTTACCGCGCCTTTACGGGTAACTTCCAGGTAGACCTTACCGGCTTCGTCGACAACGTTGATGGCTTCGCCATTGTCGCTTTCGCGGAACTCAAGCGGAACCTCGGCACCAAGCAGGTTACGGAACTTGAAGGTCATATTTTCTGAGAGCCCGAAACGGGACACCACAATGGTGAACAGCAGGTCGCCGGGCACGCAAAAACGACGGGCGTCCGGATCGTGGATCGGATTGAAGTCCCCGGCGATCTCTTTGGCAAAGTAGCTGGCCTGGGGTGCGGAAATCACAATACGTCCGTCCTGGACGGAATAGAACTGTTCAGAAAACATGGTGGGCCTTTTCTGGTTTGCTGAGCCTCGAGGGCCTGGGGAGTGAATTCACCCGAGCGGGCATTATAGGCCTTAGCGTGGCTCAAGGTGAGCCCGACCATGGTACTAATAAGGATGAATACGGACTAACACGGAAATTCAGGCAACAAAAAAGGCAGCCGAAGCTGCCTTTTTGATCGTACTGGGCTGTTATTTACAGACCAACTACGTTTTCCGCCTGAGGACCTTTCTGGCCCTGAGTCACGGTGAATTCAACCTGCTGGCCTTCTGCCAGAGTCTTGAAGCCGCCGCCCTGAATGGCGCTGTAGTGAACGAAAACGTCCGGGCCGCCTTCACGAGTGATAAAGCCGAAGCCTTTGGATTCGTTGAAGAACTTAACAGTACCGGTAACAGTAGACATATTTTACTATCCTGAATTCAATCATTTAATGTGCTGCCTGGTCTCGTTGTGAGGGCAGGTCAGCGGTGTGCGGAAACATAAAAACTGGCGTGATCAAAAACAGGACGAACACTACTTATAACAACAGGGATGCGTCTTATTGATGAATGCTTTGCTAAATCTTTCCAACGACGGCCACTGTACTCCTGTCTCGATGGTTTGCATAGCTATTTTTTCTAGGCAGATACCCTGATCACCGGAAACCACTCAAACCAACTCGCTCGAATCCTGCAGTTTGCGCGTTAACCGGGACATCAACTCCCCACCGTGACGCCAGAAGTGCCAGTAAAGAGGAACTTCCAGGCCGCTGCCCGGGGAGATACTAACCAGTCGATTTGCCTCGATATGCTCCCGGGCCTGAATTTCCGGAATCATTCCATAACCCATGCCGGCCAGCGCAAGCTTTACGAAGCCCTCGGATGAAGGGCACAGGTGGTGCGGAAATTTGCCCTGATAGCCCACCTGGGCCAGGAACCGATGCTGGAGTTGATCGTTGGGCCCAAACACAATGGCAGGCGCGGATTGCAGGCTCCCGTTGTTCAGCCCGTCAGGAAAATAGCGGCGGGTATACTCCGGTGTGGCCAATGGCTGATACGTCATCACTCCCAGCGGTATGCACCGGGCGCCGGCAACCGGCTGAGGGCTGCTGCAAAGGCAGGCGGCTACATCGCCCTCGCGCATGCGCCGCAATCCGACGTCCTGGTCTTCTACCACCATGTCCAGAAGTATTCCCTCTTCGGTACAGAAGTCGCCGACGGCAGAGGCCCACCAGGTTGCGAGGCTGTCCGCATTGAGCGCGACGCGGAATCGAGTGGCTGGTTCGGCCAGGGAGGGAATGGAACTGGTCAGGTCGCGTTCCAGCAGGCGCACCTGATGAACATGATTGAGTAATCTCTGGCCTGCGGGCGTTGCTCTTGGGTTTTGGCTTCGCACCAGCACAGGCTGGCCAAGCCTGACTTCAAGTGTACGAATTCGCTGAGAAATGGCGGACTGGCTGATGCCCAGCATGTCGCCGGCTTTGTCAAAACCGCCGGCGTCGACCACGGCCGCAAGGGCTTCCAGCAATTTGTAGTCAAGCATAAGAAAAACTTATCAGGTATTAACAGGATGAATTTCAAGTATAGCGGTAACGGGGTAGGCTTTCGCCATTAATCATAAGGAGTGCAGTGGTGTTTGAGAGTTATCTGACAGGCCTGGTTGTGTGTGGTGGAATTATCGTGGCTATTGGTGCCCAGAATGCCTACGTTCTCAGTCAGGCCATTCGTCGTGAACACCATTGGTGGTCGGCCGGTTTGTGTATGACCTCGGATATCCTGCTGTTCACTCTGGGCATGTTTGGTGTGAGTGCGGCACTGATGGCCATGCCCGAGGCGCTGGACGTGCTCAGATGGCTGGGCGTTGGGTTTCTCGGTTTGCTGGCAGGACAGGCGTTCTATCGGGTTCTGAAGGGGAGGGCGTCACTGGCGGCTGGGGAAGCTCGGCGCAGCACCGTCAAAGGCGTGATCCTGACAACCTTGGCTGTCACCTTGCTGAATCCCCAGGTTTACCTGGATACGTTACTGTTAATTCCGGCAGTGGGAGCCCAGCAATCGGATCCGGCCACGTTCGTGGCGGGTGCCAGCAGCGCGTCGGTGCTTTGGTTCGGCGCGCTGGCCTGGGCCGGTTCCCGGCTGGCGCCCTGGTTGGCCAGGCCTGCGGCGTGGCGTGTGATTGACGGTGTTATCGGGCTGATGATGGCTGCGATTGCCATTCAACTGGCGGCCGGAGGACTGTGAAGCCCGAGTGTGGCGGCCTGTATTCTGCAAATTGCTGATATTCATTCCGGCATGGGTGAACTAGGATAAACATAACCGAGTGTTCGTAGTTGCCGCCCACAGGGGAGCATGCCCGAATGACCACGGATCCTATCGAAAAACGTCGCCTTGCGGCGCTGAAGTTGTTAGGGATTCTGGATACACCGCCGGAGGAGCGTTTTGATCGCTTGGTAAGAATCGCCCGGCAGTTCTACGGTGTGAAAACCGCATTGTTCTCGATCCTGGACGAGGAGCGGCAGTGGTTTAAATCCAAAGACGGCATGGATGTACAGGAAACACCCCGCTCTGTGGCATTCTGCGACCATGCCATCCGGCAGGACAAAGCCTTTATTGTTGAAGATGCCACCCGGGATCCCCGGTTTCGGGGCAATCCGTTAGTGACCGGCGATCCTCACGTTCGATTTTATGCCGGTATCCCTGTTCGCGAGCCCGGCGGTTTCAAGCTTGGCACCTTGTGTATCATTGATGACAAGCCCCGTGCAGTTCGAGAAGTGGACCTCGATGTACTGCGCACTCTGGCGAGCTTGATCGAGGACCAGCTTGAGTGTGCCGTTCGGGAAAGCAGTGCCGACGATGAACTACGGGTCTCTCACTTGAGCCGGGCTATTCAGCGTGCCCAGAATGTTTTTCTGACCAGTGATAACGAGCGTGCAGCCTTTGAGCTGATGCTTACGGACCTTCTCTCCTTAACCGGCAGTCAGTTCGGCTTTATCGGGGAGGTTCTCTATCGGGATGACGGTGCGCCCTATCTGAAAGTCGGGGCCATTACCAATATTGCCTGGAGCCCCGAAACCCAGGCCCTGTATCAGGAAGTCGAACGCCGCGGCATGCGGTTTGAACGGCTAGACAACCTGCTGGGTGCCGGGATGCTGTCCGGTGGCCTCGTGCTCACCAATGACTACTCCAATGACAGCCGGCGCGGGGGATTGCCTCCAGGCCACCCGCCTATTGAAAGCTATGTTGGCTTGCCAGTGTACTCCGGGGATGAGCTCATTGGGCTGGTTGGTCTTGCCAACCGCAAGGGTGGATTTCAGCCAAGAATGGCAGATGAACTTGCGCCACTACTGCAAACGGTCGGAACACTGCTTGAACGCCGCCGCTTGTATCAGGAGAAACGGGAGCACCAGCGGAACCTGGAAAAGGCGGCGAACTTCGATGCATTAACGGGCCTGCCCAATCGTCGTCGACTGACGGAACTGTTCGAGCAGGAGTTGTTTGAAGCCGACCAGCGCAAAGGCACGCTCTCGGTGTGTTTTGTCGACCTGGATGGCTTCAAGGACATTAACGACGAACATGGCCACGCCGTGGGCGATGCGGTGCTTAAATCCGTTGCCGAGCGGCTTAAATCGGCGGTTCGGGCCCATGATGTGATTGCCAGGCTTGGTGGTGATGAATTTGTCGCCATCCTTCGGGATGTGAACGACGAACGCGTGTATTCCCGGATTCTGGAATCTATTCGGCAGCCCATCAGTTATCGGCATTTCGTGCTTCAGCTTTCAGGCAGCATGGGCGTGACGGTGTATCCGGACGACGATGCCGACACAGATCTGCTGCTGCGACATGCGGATCAGGCTATGTATGCCGCCAAGGAATCTGGCAAGAACGCCTACAAACTGTTTGATCTGGAAACGCATCTGAACCGCAAGGAAAGGGTCAGGGTGCTCGAACAGATTGGCCAGGCCATCGCGAGGCAGGAGCTGGAGCTCTACTATCAGCCAAAGGTGGACTTTAACCGCCAGTGCGTTGAGGGATTCGAGGCGCTGATTCGCTGGAACCATTCCGTCGACGGTCTGCTGGGCCCGGGGCATTTTCTGGATCACATTGAGTACACCGAGTACGCCAACAGGGTCGGGCAATTTGTTCTGTCAGAAGCGGTCCGGAATCTCATCCACTACCAGAAGCAGGGGTTACCTTATTCCCTGAGCGTGAATCTGAGCCCTTCCCACTTTCTGGGAGACCAGTTCATCGATGATCTCCAAGCCGCCATCGCTCCGCTGGAGCCAGCGCTCCGCAATCGATTGATTCTGGAACTACTGGAAACCACCGCATTGGATGATACGGAAAAGGTCATCAAGACCCTGCTTGAATGCCGGGCTCTGGGCGTGGAAATAGCGCTGGACGATTTCGGCACCGGATATTCTTCCCTAGACTACTTCCGGAGGTTGCCGGCCCAGGAGATCAAGATTGATCGCTCTTTTGTGATGGACATGGAAGGTGATATCGAGGGCGAAATGGTGATCAAGGCGATTCTGGGGCTGTCGAAAAGCTTTGGGCGCCGTGTTATCGCCGAGGGCATAGAAACCGAGCAAGCCCATCGGCGACTGATCGGGCTTGGTTGCGATCTGGGCCAGGGGTTCTATTACGCGCGCCCAATGCCCCATGACCAGGCCCTTGGATGGGCTCAGAGCTTCCAGTGGCCATTCAGTGCGGCGTGACCGGCAACAGCTAGTGTAAAGGTTTCGCAAAACCCTGATCCCCGGCTTCTTTTTCCCGTATCAGTTCTCTATGGTTCGGTCTGACTTGAACTCTTGGAGATATCTGAATGGCCTCTGCTACCCGTGCCGGGCATCGCTGGCTGAAGTGGGTTGGATTTCTGTGTGTGCTGTGCGCGATAGCCTTCGCTGTCGTTTGGTACGCCCGCAATGCTAACGGCAATGAACCGGCTTTGAATACCGTGGCGGTTAGCCGAGGCGACATCCAGAACCTGGTTTCGGCCACCGGCGTGCTTGAGCCGAGTAATTATGTGGATGTGGGTGCACAGGTTTCCGGCCAGCTGGAGCTGATTCACGTACGAGTGGGCCAACCCGTTAGCACCGGCGATCTGCTGGCGGAAATCGACCCTACCGTGTATGTGGCGAAAGTGGATGCCACCCGCGCCCAGTTGAAGAACCAGCAGGCCCAGCTAGCCGATCGCAAGGCCCAGCTGCGCCTCGCCGAGATCCAGTTCCAGCGCCAGCAGAACCTGTGGCGTGAAGATGCGACCACACGGGAATCCCTGCAGACCTCCGAAGCATCTTTAGCGTCCGCCCGGGCGCAGTTGGCCATGCTTGAGGCACAGATAGAACAGACCTCCTCCACCCTGAGGGCTGAAGAAGCCAATCTGGGTTATGCCCGCATCTATGCGCCGATGGATGGCACTGTGGTATCCATCGAAGCCCGCCAGGGGCAAACTCTGAACGCGAGCCAGACCGCGCCGTTGCTTATGCGCATTGCCAATCTGAGCACCATGCGGGTGCGGGCCCAGGTGTCTGAGGCCGACGTTGGCAAGCTGCAAGCGGGCATGCGGGTGTACTTCACCACACTCGGCGATGCCGAGCATAAGCTCTACGGAGAGTTGCAGTACATTGAGCCAACTCCCGAAGTAACCAACAACGTGGTGCTCTACAACGCCCTGTTTACGGTGGATAACCAGGAGGGACGGTTGCTGCCCCAGATGACCGCCCAGGTGTTCTTTATTCAGGAAGAAGCGCTGGACGTATTGCGGGTGCCAGTCAGTGCGGTGGCGAGAAACCAGGTCAAGGTCCTGGATGCGAAGGGGCAGCCACAGATTCGGGCCATCGAAACCGGCATCAGCAACCGCGTATACGTGGAGGTTCGGTCCGGATTGAATGAGGGTGATCAGGTGGTTCTTGCAAACCGGGATCCGCGGGCCGGTCAGGGTGAGAGCCGGGCTGCCTTTCGGGGTATGCTGAGATGAGCCCGCGACCGTTGATTGAGCTTCAAGACATTACCCGATCCTTTGGCGAGGGCGAACTGGCGGTTCCTGTGCTCAAGGGCATTGATCTGAAAATCTGGCCCGGTGAGTTTGTGGCCATCATGGGGCCATCGGGCTCCGGCAAATCTACCCTGATGAACATCCTCGGCTGTCTGGATCAGCCCAGCGCTGGCCAGTACCGGTTCAATGGCAGGGACGTGTCTGCCCTGGACCGGGACGAACTGGCACGGCTTCGGCGCGATGCCTTTGGTTTTGTGTTCCAGAGCTATAACCTGTTGCCTGGAATGACTGCCCGGGAGAATGTTGAGATTCCGGCAATTTATGCCGGTATGGCGCCGGCCGAGCGGCATGCAAGGGCGGAACGGTTACTCACCGGGCTCGGGCTGGGCGAGCGCCTGTCCCACAGGCCGGCCCAGTTATCCGGTGGCCAGCAACAGCGAGTGTCAATTGCCCGGGCCCTGATGAACGGCGGCCAGTTAATCTTCGCAGACGAACCGACCGGTGCTTTGGACAGCAAAAGCAGCCAGGAAGTGATCCGGCTGTTAACCGATCTTTCCAGACAAGGCCATACCATCATCTTGATTACCCACGATCCCGACGTGGCAAAAGTGGCCCGCCGTCAAATCCGCATTGCCGATGGTGAGCTTGTTGAGGACACCGGCGCCGAAATGCCATCCGCGCAAATACCAGAAACTGACCAGAATGGCCGTCGCCACTCTCGTCTTGGGGATTGGCAGGAGGCCCTGAAAAGCGCTGTGCGTTCCCTGCACAGCAACCTGTTTCGGACGGCGTTGACACTGCTTGGCATCGTGATCGGGGTTGCCTCGGTGATCACCATGCTGGCGATCGGGGAGGGGGCCCGAAAGGATGTCGTCGACCGAATCAGCACCATGGGCAGTGATCTGCTGCTGGTGCGCCCGGGTGGTCCCGATCAGCGGGGTGGGCGCTGGAGCGTGACCACACTGGTGCCATCTGACTTCAAAGCAATCAATGAGATAGAGGGTGTTCTTGCAGCAATACCTGAGCTTACTGGCGGCCAGACGCTGCGCTATTCCAACCGGGATCACTCGGCTGAGATCAATGCCACCTCCTTCCGGTTCCCGGTGGCCCGCCAGTGGCCTGTTGTTGAGGGCACCTTCTTCAGCGCCCAGGATGAAGCCAGTTACGCAGCCGTAGCAGTATTGGGCAAAACCACCGCCAACGCTCTGTTTCCTGACGAAAGCCCCCTTGGTAAACACCTGATGGTTAACAACGTGCTGTTTCAGGTGATTGGCGTGATGGATGAAAAAGGCGCCTCTCCCATGGGACAGGACCAGGACGATGTGGTGTTTGTTCCCTACACCACGGGCAGCCTGCGCATTTTCGGGCAAACGCACCTGCGCAACATCACCGTGGCTGTGGCCGACATCGACCGTATGGATGAGATCGAAGCCCTCATTCACGACACTCTGATGGCCCGCCATGGCATTGAGGACTTTACTATCCGCAACATGGCTTCATTGATTGAAACCATTTCGGAAACCCAGAATACACTCACCTGGCTGCTGGGCTCTATTGCAGCAATTTCCCTCCTTGTGGGTGGCATCGGGGTGATGAATATCATGCTGGTGAGCGTCACTGAACGTACCCGCGAAATCGGTATTCGCATGGCCACCGGTGCCCGGGCGTGGAATATCCTGCAGCAGTTTCTGACCGAGGCCTGGCTGGTATCGGCCATAGGCGGGTTGATTGGTGTTGTCATCGGCATTGCCGCAACCCGGATTATTGGCTCTCTGGGCACACCCATTCACATGACGCTGCTACCCATGGCTCTGGCCTTTGGTTGCGCTTTTGCCACAGGCCTGCTGTTCGGGTTTCTGCCCGCCCGTAAGGCCGCCCATCTGGACCCTGTTCATGCCCTGGCCTCGGAGTAATGTTATGAGCCTTCGCCATATTGCACTGTTGTCGGTGTTGTTGACCGGGTGCGCGAGCTTTCCGCCACAACCCATTGAGCTGCCGTTGAATCCGCCAGCCCATTGGCACATCGGGGCTGGCGCCGGTGAAGCGGTTGGTTCGCGTTGGTGGTATGCCTTCGGTGACGAAGAGCTCAACCGTTTAATAGACCGGGCACTTTCGAATAATCCGGATCTGGCTGCCACCGCTCAGGCAGTGATTCAGGCAGACTTGCAGTTGCGCAACGCCGGAGCTGCCTTGCTGCCGACCCTTGGTGCGTCGGGAAGCACGGGTAAACAGGCAAGCGAGGCCTCCGGCCAGGATCGTGTCACGAGTGGTTCGAGTAGCCTCGGGCTGTCGGTTGACTACGAGCTGGATCTCTGGGGTCGCCTGTCCGCCGTGGAAGCCGGGGCTCTCGCGGGTTTCCAGGCCTCGGAGTATGACTATGACGCCGCCCGAATGACGCTGGCTACCTCGGTAGCCAGTACCTGGTTCGAATGGCAGGAGTTGCAGCAGCGTTTGGATATTGCGCGTCGGAATCTGGAACTGGGTGAAAAAACACTGGCCCTCGTCGAGGCCCGGTATCGTAACGGTGTGGCCGATCGCTCGGAATTGTCCCGCCAGCAAACCTCCGTACTGAACCTGAAGAATGAGGTGCCGCCACTGGAGTATCAGGCCCGGCAACGGTTAGCGGCTTTGCGGCTACTGACCGGGGATTATCCGTTTACGGAAGAGATTCCGGAGGCTGGGCTACTTGCGGTTCAAGTGCCGGAGATCAACCCGGAAACGCCGGCCAGCCTGGTTACCCGAAGACCGGACCTGGCGGCTGAGGAGGCTCGGCTGATGGCCGCCAGTGCGGACGTCGAGCAGGCCAGGGCGGCCTTGATGCCATCGGTGTCGCTCAGCGGCGCGGTTCGCTTCTCTACCAACAGCTTTTTAAGCCTGGCAGACCCACTGCAAACCGCCAATGGCCTGCTTGCCCTCAGCCAGACTCTGTTTGATGGAGGCCAGCGTCGCAACAATGTGGCCATTTCGGAATCCCGGCGGGTGGCTTTGTTGGAGAATTACCGTGCCAGCCTGCTCTCGGCATTCCAGGAAGTAGGGGATGCACTCGACAGAGAAGCGCTGTACCTGGATCAGGAGCAGCGGTTACAGAGTATTCTCGCCCAGGCGGAAGAGACCTTACGGTTGACCGAAGTGCGCTATCGGGAAGGGGCAGATGACCTGCTCACCTTGCTGGAAAGCCAGCGAACGGTGTTTGATGCCCGGCAGCAGCTCAGTCAGGTACGACTGAACCGACTGATTGCAGCGGTGGATCTTTACAAGGCGCTGGGAGGCGGCTGGCAGACAGAGCCTCAAGGGCGTGCTACGGCGCCGGCTGAGGTAGTTCGCCTTCGATCAGAAACTGGTCCAGGCTGAATTCGTAAACCTGCTTGCTGCCATCCGGCTCCGACAGGCTCATGGACACCTGGCTGGGCGACGTCACGGCAATCAGTTTTTGATAACTTCTGGGGGCGGCGTCCCGGAACACACTGGCATTGAACAAAGCTACATTGACGCCTTCGACGCCGTTGTCCGGATGGACGGGGAGCTCATAGAGGCCTGCCTGCAGAGCGCGGGCTGAGAGAAACTGGAAGGCGCCCACTTGCAGGCTGCGCATGTCGGTACCCAAGGCCTGGCTTTCCCGGTAGCTGACTGGATCTGCCAGCGTATGATGCAGATCCTGCCAGTGTTCAGACTGCAGCCGAACACCTCGTTCCGTGCGGAATCGGGCGCTGAACACCGTATGCAAGGTGGTTAACGGGCGCTTGAACGGGACTTTCAGATGGCTCATGAATACAAACCGATAAAACGCGGTTTCCGCCAGAGCCGTGGGAATGCTCATGGCTCCGTAAAACAGACTGGGTTCGAAACTGCGGCCAAAACGTGAGCCGTATTTCAGGGGCGGGTAGCGGAACGGGGTGGTCAGCAGGTAATGGCGTTTTCGGGCCGTGCCGGGCACCGGTGGTTTGTTGCTTTCCAGCAGTTCCTCCAGTCGATTCTGTTCCTGCATACTGTCTACGATGCGTGCCGTCGCGATGTCTTCCTGACTTTCCACCACCCGAAACAGGTTGCCTTGCAGCGGTGTGATGGACTGGGCAATCCGTTCCCGATAGTTCAAATCCGCCCCCGCATGGCGTCCAGGTAGTGAACCACCCGAACCAGGCCTTCCGTGCTCTGGATCATTTGTCTGGGTGTATCCTCAAAATAGTGGTTGGGCGTGTTCAGCCAATGGGTCATGGCCTCCCGTTCACCGCCGGTCAGTGCATAGACGCTGCGGTAAAGCCGGATAAACAACAGTGCCAGTTCACCCGACTTACTGGCCGGATCAATGCCGTCGCGGGTCAAACCTGTGCGGTTGCGGCCAACCACGGCCGCGATTTCCGCTTGTGGCAAACCAAAGGCTTTGGCTGCGTTCAGCAGGGCTTTGGACAGCAGAGCTTTATCGCTGGTTTCCGGTGCTGCACTAACAGCTTCTGGCATGCCCTGGCCTCCGTTGATGAATTTTCATCATTATAGGCTCCCCTGAATAAAAAGTCACCAAAAGGGCTAGCGCGGATAGCCGGTAATCTCCCGGATCTTTTTGTACAGTGGTTGCAGGCGAGGATACATATCCTGATAAACCTCCCGGTAGAGACGTTGATAAAGCGCAGATGCTTCCGGGTTGGGCTCGAATACCCGGCCGGTTCTGGTCATAGCCGTGACCGCCGTGTCGAAATCCGGGTGTAATCCCAGCCCCACGGCGGCATCAATAGCCGCTCCCAGTCCGGAGGTTTCATAGGTATGCGGGCGTTCCGCCGGCAATCCAAATATATCAGCCGTCAATTGCATGGCCGCATCACTCTGGGACCCGCCGCCTGCCACTCGAAGCCGCTTGATAGCCTGGCCGCTGCGTTTCTCGATGCGTTCCTTGCCTTCCTTCAAGGCGTAGGCCAGCCCTTCCAGTATGGCCCGATAGACGTGAGCTCGTGTGTGCACGTCGCCAAAGCCGATAATGGACCCCTTGGCTTCCGGGCTAGGTTGGCGCACGCCGGGGCTCCAGTAGGGCTGTAGCATCAAACCCATGGAGCCTGGCGGCACCGCATTCACCAGTTCGTCAAACAGGGCTTCGGGTTCAATGCCTTTCTGTTCTGCCAGCTTTTGCTCACGCAGCCCGAACTCCCGCTTGAACCAGCTCACCATCCAGAAACCCCGATAGATCATGACTTCGGTGGAGTAGTGGCCGGGCAGGGCAGACGGATACGGCGGCATGAACCGGGTGGGTTCCACATAGCGGGCATTGGTGGTGTTGATGGTGGCCGTGGTTCCATAGCTCATGCAGCCGGTCTCCGGAGACAGACCGCCGGAGCCGAGAATTTCGCAGGCTTTGTCTGATGCCGCGGCGATGACGGGCAGTCCACCCGGCAGGCCAAGGTGCGCCGCCGCCTCAGGCAGCAGGGTTCCGATCTGTTCACCAGGCGGTATCAGTTCAGGCAGCATACCCGGGGTCACCGGCATCACCTGCCATTTGAAATCCCGGGGCCCCGCCCAACGCTGGCGTTTATAATCAAAGGGCAGGTAGCCCACCTGACTGCCGGTGGAATCGCGGTATTCACCGGTCAATCGGTAATTCAAATAGCCTGATAACAGCAGGTACTTGTGGGTTTTCGCCCAGATGTCCGGCTGATTCTGCGCGATCCAGTTCGCCTGGGTTTTTTCCCGGAAGCGGCCAATGGTCTCCTCCAGGCGGGCAAGCTTGAACAGCCAGCCCCAGGGGCCTTTCACCGCCCCGTCTACCCGTGCATGGCGCTGATCCAGCCAGATGATGGCGGGCCGCAGGGGCTTGCCCCCACGATCGAGGTTGACCACCGTGCCGCGTTGCGTGGTGACGGTCACGCCCACCACCTGCTCCGGGCGGGCGCTGGTGGTTTGCCAGAGTTGCTGGCAAGCAATGCCAAGGTTGTCCCAGAAGTACTCCGGGTGCTGTTCTGCCCAGCCGGGTTGCTCGGAAAAGTAAGGCTCGATTTCCTGCTTGCCCTTACCCAACAAGTTACCCTGGGTGTCAAACAGCAGGGCGCGGATGCTCTGGGTGCCGTTGTCTATCGCCAGTATCAGTGGGGTCTCAGGCATCCCGGGCATCCTCGCCCATCGGCAGTTGGTAGGCCTTACGGTAGGTTGCCAGATACCGCTCTTGCTCCTGATCCCAGCGGGCATCATTCCAGCCAAGCAGGCTCTGGCATCGGTTGCGGATTTCAGGAAGTAAGCTGGCCGCCCCGTCAGGCAGGATCAGCCCCAGGCGGGTACGCCGCAGCATCAGATCATCCAGATGCTGAACCTGTTCATGGCGACAGGCCCATTCCAATTCGGCCCAGAGCAAACCGGTGTCCGGGATTTCGGTCGCGTCACCCTGGTTCAGAATAGACTGGCGGTGCGGGCCGTAATAGCCGCCCAGCCGATGCCAGGCCAGCGTCGGAATATCATCGGGTTTACGGTCGTTTGGCGTGGCCGTGAATACCCGTTGCTCGTCGCTACGAAGCCGGTCTTCATGCTGATCACCCAGGGCCATGGCCAACGCCTGTCGTGCCATCTGGCGGAAGGTGGTGAGCTTCCCGCCGGCGATGCTGATCAGGCCCTTGTCGTACCGAATGGCGTGTTCCCGATTCTCCCGGGACGGAGCTCTACCTCCGCCGTCGGTGACCACAGGTCGAACGCCCGCCCAGGTGGACAGCACGTCGGCCCGTTCAATGGTCGCACCGGGGAATAAACGGGTGGCAATTTGCAGCAGATAATTTACTTCCCCACCGGTGATGGCCGGCTCCTCGTTCAGATCTTTGGCGTGTTCGAGATCGGTTGTTCCCAGAACCGTGGCACCTGCCCAGGGGAAGGCAAATACAGGCCTTCGGTCATCCGGGTGCATCAGAGAAACCGCGCAGGTCACCGGCAGCTTGTGCCACGGAATGACCAGGTGACTGCCTCTCAGCGGTCGGATGGTGAGCGGGTGATCTGTCGCTGATTGTTTCTGCAACCGATCGGCCCAGGCGCCGGTAGCGTTAATAACGCATCGGGTATTGACCGTGATGGCGCTCTGCTCTGCATTCTCTTCGGCAGTCAGTCTTAATCCGCAGACAGTTCCGTTATCATCCCGATCGACGGCGGTCGCGGCGACGTAGTTCAGGCACATGGCGCCGTCGTGGGAGGCTTCGGCAATCAGCCTTTGGACCAGGCGGGCATCGTCTGTCACCGCATCGGTAAAACGACTGGTGGCGCGCAGGTTGGTAGTATCGAGCCCCGGGGCCCAGTTCAGGGTTTCCGCTGGCGTATATTTCTGATGGCTGCGGGTGCCGGCCAGGCGGTCGTACATGGCCAGCAGCATCTGGAACAGCCCGGGGCCCGGGAAACTGCCTTTGTAGTGGGGCATCAGGAAAGGCAGTGGATCGACCAGTCCAGGCGCTTCCAGCAACATGCGTTCGCGTTCCCGGACAGCATCGCGGGTTAACCCGATGTGTCCGCTGGCCAGATAGCGAAGTCCGCCATGGACCATCTTGGAAGAGCGGCTGGAGGTGCCCCAGGCGAAATCTTTCTGCTCCACCAGCAGCGTCTTCAATCCGCTGCCCGCGGCTTCGCGGGCAACGCCGGCGCCGGTAATGCCGCCGCCCACCACTACCACATCGAAGGTCTGCGTTTCGCCCTTCAGGTTTTCCAATATCTGTTGTCGATCCATGATCACTTCAATCCAGCAGAGTTTTGGGATTCAGGCGCTGGTCCGGATCAAAGCTCTGGGTCAGCGAACGAATTGCACGCATACCCAGCTCTCCCTTTTCGACAGGGAGGAAGGGGGCATGGTCCTTGCCTACGCCATGCTGATGGCTGATGGTGCCCCGGTTCCGCACGATCAGGTCTGAGGTGGTGTTTTTCAGATGTTGCCAGCGGCTCAGGGTCTCGTCATAGCTATCCGCAACCCGGAAAACATAGGTTGTATAGATGGAACAACCCTGGCCGTAAAAGTGGGACAGGTGGGTAAATACGTGGGTTCGCTCGTTCTTGTCTGCCAGACCTTCCCTGAGGTTGGTTTCAATCCGGTTCATCAGGGTATCAACGTTGTCCCAGTCGGTGGCGGTTTCCAGGGTGTCCACGGCATAGCCCATTTGCCACAGGGCTTCGCGCAGGTAGGGCATGGTGAAGCGCTTCTCCGCCCACTTCGCGCCAAGTTTTGTGCCGGTATAGACACCTTTGTAGTCACTGCAGAGTTTGCGGGCCTCCGTAAGTGCTCCCCGGCACTGGGCTTTGCTGCCGGTTACGCCAAAGGTCATCATGCATTTGCCGTCTTCCGCACCGCGGAAAGCCAGAAAACGTTCCAGTAGCCCGATCAGTTTCGGATGCCCGGCCAGCGCCAGCTGGGTTTCGGTTTCAATGGCGTTGCTCAGTCGTAGCATGGAAAGCTGAACCCGGTTCTGAACCAGCTTGCGAGCGGCGGTTCGGGCCTTGTCCCAGTCCGGGAAGAACACCACGTGAAAGCTTTCCTGTTCAGGCAGACGGCTGATCCGGGCTTTGACCTCGGTAATCAGGCCCAGCCGGCCCTCCGAACCGAGGATCATTTCCCTGACATCCGGGCCGGCGCTGGAGGCCGGAATGGTGGGGATTGTCAGGGTGCCTTGCAGGGTTTCAATCCGGCCGCCGGCAAACAGCTGTTCTATGCGGCCGTACCGCAGTGACTGCTGGCCACTGGAGCGGGATGCCACCCAGCCGCCAATCGTGGAGAGCTCGAACGACTGAGGGAAGTGTCCCAGGGTATAGCCATGGGCTCTTAACTGGGATTCCACCAGTGGGCCGGGGGTGCCTGCTCCGAAGGTGGCGATCTGGCTTTCCCGATCGAGGTCCATCAGGCGGTTAAGATTTGCAAGACTGACGGTCAGAACCGGTTTGCCCTGGTCTACCGGGTTGATGTGGCCAGCCACGCTGGTGCCACCCCCGTAGGGGATCAGTTGGATATCCTTGTCGTTAGCGTAATGGAGCAGGGCGCGAACATCGGTACTGGTGTTCGGGAAGGCCACGCCGTCCGGGAACTCGCCAATATCACCGCTGCGCATGGCCAGCCAGTCTGGCAGGCTTTGGCCCCGGGCGTGCCGGACCCGGGTTTCCGGGCTTCGGTCAATCAGATCGTCAACTCGGGCATCCGAGGGCAACCGGGATCCCGGAACCTGCTCACAAGCGGCATCCAGGGTGATATCCGCCAGCGGGGAGCCGCCTCCCACACGATCTGTGAGAAAGGCCTGACCTTGCTCCGGTAATTCCAGTGAGAACTGTTCGTCACCCCATCCATTCCAGCGTCGCATTCTGTACTGCTCCATCGTTTATCGAATTGCGGGCATTCTAACGGCTGGCCGGCCGTTACCAGTGTCAGAGAGCGACAAGCTCACTGTCATTTGCCGACAATCGGTATTCACAGCGCGTTCTTCTCAAGGGCGGAGGGCTTCGGTCAGCCTGTCGTTAAGATCCCGCCAATGCTCCAGCTTCCGGGCATCGCCAATTCTGGCATTGTCGCCGGATGTGCGATTCAGCCACAGGCCTTCACCGTTGAAGCTGTATACCGGTTCCAGATCGTTTCTCTGGGAAGCCGGTTTGATGTCATTGATCAGGTTGTCGAGAATCAACGGGTCGGAGCCCGGCGTTTTATACCAGGCCAGAACCATATGGGCCTGGTTCAACTCCAGTGCCTTGACGTAGATAATCCGGAGTTGGTCATCCGGGACGCCCATGGCCCTCAAGGTGAGGTACTTGGCGATGGAGAAATCTTCACAGTCACCGCCGTTGGTGGTGAGCAACTCCACCGGCGTGGCCCAGTAGTCTTCCTGGCCCCAGTGGCGGATGTCGCTGACAAACGTCACCCGGTTGAAGAAGGAATTAACCAGCCGAAGCTGGCGATCTGTCGGAGCGTTGGCAGCCAGCGCATGCAGGCGTTGCCAGTTCTCAAGCCGCTGGTGCGCGGCCTCGCCGAACTCTTCCAGCACATAGGTCATCAGGCGGCTGCTTAATTCAAGTGCGCTGACAACAGACACGGTAAGGATAAGGGGAAGCAACAGGGACTGGCGACGTGTAAGTCTGCTTGCCGCTTCCATGGCGGGCCTCAGTTGTTGTTCTGAAGCCGCTGGCGTAACTGTTCCAGCCGTTGACGGATTTCCTCTCGCCGCTGTTGCTGGTCGGCCGACGAGGCGCTGGTTTGGGGGCGTGCTCTTTGCACCTGAACCTCTTGCTGTGGGGGAGCTTCGTAGGCAGGCTCGTCATTGCTTGCGAAATCGTCCCCGGAGCGATCTTCGGTCTCCGGGAAGTAGAGGTTTTCCAGTTTGCCGGATCGTTCAATGATGACCCGATTGGCAAACACAGTACGAAGCCTGGCATTTCCGGGCAGTTCATCACCCACCAGAAAGGCCTCGGTTTTGCCTTTGTCGTCTTCGATCAGGGCGCTGCCGGGGAAGTCGCCGTCTGCTGCCAGCACACCGCGCAAGGACAGGCGAAGGTTGGTTTCCGGCAGGTTCTCTGTGTTGGTGTCTTCATTTTGCGGGGTGGCAGTCGCCGAGCCGAACACTTCCAGATCCGACAACTGAACATCAGGCACGGTTCTGGCCTGATCTGCACCTGTTGAAGCTTCCCGGGTCGGTTGCGGCAGGGTACGTTGGGTTTCATTCTGCCAGAACTGATAGCCTTGCCAGCCGGTCAGCGCCAGCATGGCCGTTGCTGCTGCTATGGCCAGAAGCAGCGGAGTCCTTCGATCAATTGCAAGCATTGTCGTTCCTGAATGCATTGGGAAATCGTAAAAAGCTCACAGGTTATCAGACTGCAATGAATTAGTGGCAGTATAGTGTATAGAGTTGTTCAGTGGTTCCCATTCCTGTGGTAGCCTTTTTGCTTACGCTGACAACGTGGAGGGCCGTCGCAACGGGTGGCCCCATAAGAACAATCAGTGACCAGACGGATTTAACGAGGACGAGCTTGACCACCCAAACCGACATTCAGCCGCAGGATGCGCCGCTGGGCAGACTTCCCTTTACCTTCGCCAAGCGTAATGGAGTCATCCTTACCCGCAACGAAGAGGGCGAGCCGGTCATTCTCGTGCGCCCGGGGGCTTCCCACACCGCACTGGCCGAGGCAAACCGCGTGAGCGGTGGCCGGGCGAAGTTCTCTACCGTCGAACCGGACCGCTTCGACCAGGCCCTGAATGCCGCCTATCAGAATGATTCGGCGGAAGCCATGCAAATGGTGGAGGGGATCGGTGACGACATGGATCTGGCCTCCCTGGCGGACTCAGTTCCGGAAACGGAGGATCTGCTGGAGCAGGAGGACGACGCTCCCATTATCCGCCTCATTAACGCCATTCTTACCGAGGCGGTCAAAACCAACGCCTCGGACGTTCACATCGAAACCTATGAGAAACAGCTGATTGTCCGGTTCCGGATTGACGGCGTGTTGCGGGAAGTGGTCCAGCCCAAGCGGGCGCTGGCACCATTATTGGTCTCGCGGATCAAGGTTATGGCAAAACTCGATATTGCAGAAAAGCGGGTACCCCAGGACGGCCGCATTGCTTTGAGGGTGGCCGGCCGGGAAGTTGATATCCGGGTGTCGACCATGCCTTCGTCCAGTGGTGAACGGGTGGTACTGCGCCTGCTCGACAAACAGGCGGGCACCATTCGGCTGGAGTCACTCGGCATGGCCGGGCAGGATCTGAAAACCCTGCGCAAGCTGATCTATCGTCCGTACGGTATTCTGCTGGTGACCGGTCCCACAGGTTCCGGTAAATCCACCACGCTTTACGCCTCGCTGCAGGAAATCAATGATCGTAGCCGCAATATACTGACGGTCGAGGATCCGATCGAGTACAACCTGCCGGGGATTGGGCAGACCCAGGTGAACCCGAAAGTGGATATGACCTTTGCTCGGGGCCTGCGAGCCATTCTGCGCCAGGATCCGGATGTGGTGATGATCGGGGAAATCCGGGATCTGGAAACCGCGGAGATTGCCGTTCAGGCGAGTCTGACCGGGCACCTTGTGTTGTCTACCCTGCACACAAATACCGCCGTGGGTGCCATTACCCGTTTGATGGACATGGGTATCGAGCCTTTCCTGATCTCCTCCAGTCTTGTCGGTATCGTTGCGCAACGGCTGGTGCGGGTGCTCTGTACCCACTGCCGCGAGCCCTATATGCCTACCGAAGAGCATTGTGAGTTCCTCCAGCAGGACCCGGCCAACCCGCCCACCATCTTCCGCGCCAAAGGCTGTGAGCATTGTAACCAGTTGGGCTATCGGGGCCGGATTGGTATCTACGAAGTGGTCGAGATCACGGAAGAAATCAGCACCCTTATTCATAAACGCGCAGGGGAGCTGGATCTGGAACGGGAGGCCCGCCTGCACAGCCCGAGTATTCATGCCGATGGCGTTCAGAAGATTCTGGATGGCGTAACCACGGTGGAAGAAGTACTGCGTGTGACCCACCGGAGCCAGTAATCCATGCCGGCCTACGAATACAAAGCTCTGGATGCCAGAGGCAAGCAGAAACAGGGCGTGCTGGAAGCCGACGCGCCCAGAGCGGTGCGCCAGCAACTCCGGGAAAAGGGGCTGACCCCGCTGGCGGTAGAAGCGGCCGTAGAAAAACAGGCCCGTAGCAACCCACTGAGTAGCCGCGGCTCTCTGAGCGCAGCCGATCTCGCGCTGGTCACCCGACAGCTGGCCACGCTAATCCAGTCCGGGATTCCGGTCGAGCAGGCACTGAGTGCGGCCGCCCAGCAATCCACCAAGCCGCGGATTCGCAGCATGCTGATTGCTATCCGGGCCAAGGTGATGGAAGGCTACACACTGGCGGACAGCTTCGGTGAATTCCCCAAGGCCTTTCCCCGGCTCTACCGCTCCACGGTCGCTGCCGGTGAACATGCCGGGCATCTGGACCTGGTGCTGAACCGGCTGGCGGACTACACGGAAAGTCGCCAAGAAGCCCGCCAGAAGATTCAGTTGGCTGCGATTTACCCGATTATCCTGAGTGTCGTAGCTATTGCCATTGTGGTGTTCCTGCTCACCTATGTGGTGCCCGACATTATCGAGGTCTTTCTCAAGCAGGGACAGGAGCTGCCCGGGCTGACGGTGGCTATGCTCTCGGTGTCGGAATTTCTCGGCAGTTTCGGAGTCTACCTTCTAGTCTTGCTGGTGGTGGCGATCATCGGCTTCCGTTTCGCGTTGACGAAACCGGCGGTGCGCCTGAAGTTTCACAAGCGGCTACTTCACCTGCCGCTGTTTGCAGGCATGGTACGAGGCGTGAATACGGCCCGCTACGCCAGTACCCTGAGCATTCTGACCACCAGTGGTGTACCACTGGTTGAAGCGATGCGCATTGCCGGGGAGGTGCTTTCCAACGATTATCTCCGGCAGGAACTGCGGGAGGCTGCCCGGAAGGTCAGTGAAGGGGGATCGTTGCACCGTTCACTGGACCAGACCGGTTACTTCCCGCCAATGATGCTGCATATGATTGCCAGTGGCGAGGCCAGTGGCGAGCTGGACAGTATGCTTGAACGCACGGCCCGCATGCAGGAAAACACCCTGCAATCCAAGATCGCCGCTATTGTGGGATTGTTTGAACCCATGATGCTGCTGTTCATGGGGGCGGTGGTGCTGATTATTGTTCTGGCGATCATGCTGCCGATTCTGAACATGAGCAACCTGGTGGGATGATGGCCCGCCGTCGGGCCAGCAAGGAAGCCAGAAAACTTTTCTGAAAGCGACGAGAAACAACGGACCCAAGATGAGTGAAACTATGAGCATGAACCAACCGAAAGCGCTGGCCCGGACCAAGGGCTTCACCCTGATCGAAATCATGGTAGTGATGGTCATTCTCGGCCTGTTGGTGGCAATTGTGGCGCCCAACATCATGGGGCGCAGTGATCAGGCCAAAGTAACGGTGGCCGAAACCCAGATCAGTAACATCGCCAACGCACTGGACCTGTATCGCCTGGACAACAGCCATTATCCCTCTACCCAGCAGGGCCTTGAAGCACTGGTCAACAAGCCCAGCGGCAGCCCTGAGCCCAAGAACTGGAACCCGGATGGCTACCTGAAAAATGTTCCCGAAGACCCCTGGGGTAACAACTACCAGTATGTCAGCCCTGGTGTAGACGGGCCGTACGATCTGTATTCCTATGGTTCTGACGGCCAGGAAGGCGGGGATGGCGATGCCGCTGATATCAGCGTCTGGGACAGCGGGAACTGATTGATTGTGGGCCGCAGGGCTGACCAAAACGGCTTTACGCTGATCGAGATTCTGGTAGTCCTGATCATCGTCGGACTGCTGGCGGCACTGGCGGTGTTCAATATGGCCGGCAGCTCCCAGCAGCGCGAGCTGGAAAGCCAGGTTCGGGAGCTCTACCTCCTGATGCAAACGGCACAGGAACAGGCGGTTCTCAATAACCTGGAAATGGGCTTGCTGCTGGAAGAAGACGGTTATCGGTTCGTGGCGTTTCAGGATAAGACAGGCGAGTGGAAATCCTCAGGTGAGCGCATATTCCACAAGCGAACCCTCCCGGAATGGTTGACCGTTACCCAGTATATCGAAAGTGACGCTCCGCGACTGGCCTCGGCCGAGGATCGGCTCAGGCCAGACGTGGTGTTCTTCTCCAGTGGTGAAACCACACCGTTTGAAATCGAATTCACCCTGGGCCGGGACACTGACCTGATGCACGTGGTTGCTTCAGATGGCGTCTCGCCGTTGGAATGGCGCAAACCTGGTTCCGGGGATGAGTCATGAGTCGGCCTCAGCGTGGTTTCACCCTGATTGAAGTCCTCGTCGCATTGCTCGTGTTCGGTCTGATTGCAACGGCCGCCGCCGAAGTGGGCGGGAATTACATCACCAGTTTCGAGCGCATACGTGACAAGACGCTGGCAGGCTGGGTGGCGGAAAACCGGATTAACGAACTACGGCTTCAGGATGAGCTGCCAGGGATTTCGGAGAATTCGGAAGATACCGACTTCGGAAATTTCCGCTGGCGGGTCACCACCGTTGTTGAGGCTACGGCAGAGCCCACGATGCGGCGGATTGAGGTAACCGTAGCCAAATACTCCGGGGCGCAATCAGAACCGTTTGCCGTCCATACCCTGGCTGCCTTCCTGGGAGAAACCTGATGAGCATGCCCGCGCGCCAGGTCAGGTTAGCCGGGGAGTCCGGTTTTACGCTGATGGAGGTACTGATTGCCGTCACTATCACAGCCGTGATCGGGCTGGGTGTTTGGCAGGTGGTGAGCAGTGTAATGAACTCCCGGGACCGGGTGGATGAGGTTGCCCAGGCGTTCGACGGTTTGCAGAAAACCATGTTGCTGCTGGAACGTGACATCACCCAGATCATCAACCGGCCCGCCCGGGATGTTTATGGTGATTATTCACCGTCCTTAACCTCAAGGGATGATGCGTTTGCGTTGATGCTGACCCGCCAGGGTTGGCGCAATCCGCTTGGTCTCCGGCGTAGCGGTCTGCAGCGCGTCGGCTGGGAATATACCGGAACTGAACTGCGCCGTCGGTATTGGCCTGTGGTGGATCAGGGGCAGGAAGACGAAAGCCTGGACATTCTGATGCTGGACGAGGTTCTGGAGTTTGAAATCCGGTTTCTGGATGAGAACGGTAACTGGCAGGAGCAATGGCCGGAAGATGACGCTTTGGCGCAGATGACGCCGGGTACCCGACCCGACATCTCCTTGCCTCGTGGGATTGAGATTACACTGGAACATGAACGCTTTGGTGAGTTGGTCCGCACATTCAGCTTGCCGGATTTTGAACCGTCGCAGGCCCAGGCGGTGATCAATCAGCAACAGGAGACTCAGACCGAGTCGGAAGATGACGCGGCTGAAGACGGATCTGGCCAGGCCGCGGGCGGGGTGACCGGCAATGATTAAGTTTGCCGGGAGCAGGCAGCAGGGCGTCGCCCTGATCATGGTGCTGTTGGCGATGGCTCTGGTGGTATTGATGGCATCGGGCATGACCCGCCAGCAAAGCCTGCGGGTGTTCAAGGCTGGCCATTACCTGGCCCAGCAACAAGGCCAGAGTATTGCTCTGGGTGCCGAGGAATTTGCCAAGCGTATTCTGGTTCGGGACTACGAAGAGGATAAGGAAAACAGTGTGATGGTCGACAGCCCGGATGAGTTCTGGGCCATGCACGCTGCCATTCTGCCTCTGGACGACAGTGGTGTTGCCGAGGTCCAGATCGATGATCTTGGAGGAAGAATCAACCTGAATAATCTGGTCACCGCGAGCGGAGAAGTGGACCCCATCACCAAAGACCGGCTCACCCGGTTATTTCGTGCTCTGGGTATCACCGGCCTCACCGTAGACCCGCTCATTGACTGGATGGACGCCGACGACCAGGCCATCAGTGCTTATGGCGCCGAAGACGGCCAGTATCTGATGGCAGACCCTCCGTATCGCACTGGCAACCAGCCCTTTGTTTCCATTACCGAGTTGCGTCTGATTGAGGGCATGACCGAGGAAATCTATGCTGCGCTGCGGCCTCATCTGGTGGCACTGCCAGTCTCTGGCGTCGGCATTAACGTGAATACTGCGACGGCGCAGGTTCTGATGAGTCTGCACGAGGATATGAATGAGGCTCAGGCGGAATCGATTATTGCCAAGCGCGAAGAAGAACGATTCGAAAACCTTCAGGATTTCCTGGCACTGCCGGAGTTCTCGGGGATGGGCCTGAAAGCCAACGGGTTAACGCTTCAGACCCGTTTTTTTGAAGTTGTCTCACGGATTACCTACGATAATCGTGTCGTCAATATGGTCAGCACCGTGTATAGAAACCCGGAGGGCGAAGTCCGGACGGTTCACAGGGATACCGGGCAGAAGAATCGCATTACCAAGGAACCTTACACTTTCTCAGAAGGATAACCATGTCTTACCGCCTTTTTGTCCGGCCGGTGCCTCCGTATGCGGACCCGGACCAGAGCCCCGATGCCCAGCTGTTCAGCTGGGTGCTCCAGGATGCCAGTGGCGATGCTCAGGCCAGAGGCACGGCTGATACACGGGAGCATATCGAGCAAACGCTGGCACAGAATGCGCTGGAGAAAGTGCTGCTGATCGGGCTGATTCCCGGTGACGAGGCGGTTTTCTGTCTGGCGGATATACCGGCGAAACAGACCCGTTTTATTCAGCAGGCCCTGCCGTATGCCGTTGAGGAGCAGATAGCCCAGGACATTGACTCGGTGCATCTCGCGCTGGGGCCGCACACGCCTGAGGGCTACCGGGTTGCTGCCATCGATCGCGAGCAGATGGCCCGCTGGCGCCAACTGTTTTCTGGCTGGTACCACGCCCGTCTGGAGGCCGTCTATCCTGACGCTTCACTGTTGCCGGCAGCGGAATCCGGATGGGTGATCTGCCTGGATGCAGAGTCGGCACTCCTGCAGAGCCAGCGGGGAGAGTGGCTGCGCATGCAGGCAGATAATCTTCCGCTGCTTGCAGTGACACTTGCTGCGCCTTCGTCTGACGAAGTGGTGGCCGAAATTCCGGTGCAGCTATATGGCACCGAGGCAGATCTGGACGCGAGCCAGGCCCTGGTGAGCGAGCTTTCGGGAACCACCGGGCTTCTTCGTATCGAAAAGAAGCCGTTGGAGTTTTCAGTAACCGAGTTCCTGGCGTGGTCGTACCACCATCACCTGAGCCAGCCCATTAATCTGTGCCAGGGGGCGTTCGCGTTCAAGGCGGAGGGCAGCAGCCCCCTGAAACCCTGGAAGCCGCTTATCGCCGTAGCATCACTCTGGTTCGTGATCCAGATGGGGCTGGAGATCGGTATGGGAATCTACCAGCAGCAGCAAGCGGAGCAGCTTGAAAGCCAGGCCATGGCAGTTTACCGGAATGCCTTTCCCTCGGACCGCCGAACCCATGCCGGAAACGTACGACGTGTGATCGAAGGCCAGTTACGGGTTGCTGGCTCCCAGGGCTCTGACGTCGATTTTATCACCCTGATGAAATACACCGGCGATCAGTACGGCCGGCTGCAGAATCCCGGAGCTGTTACCTTTAACTCGATCAACTACAGCCGGAGCCGGGGCGAACTCGTGGTGGATATCCGGGCCGACAGTTATGATCGGTTAAGCCGTCTGCGTAACGGACTGGCCAGCGAAGGGCTGCAGGCCCAGATCGGTTCCGTGGTCAACGAATCCAGCGGCGCCCGAGGCCGCCTCACGGTCTCAGGAGGATAAGCCCATGTGGTCACGCATCAAGGATCAACCAGCCGTGGGCAAACTGATTGCTCGCTATGATCAGTTACCCACCCGCGACCGTCAGGCATTGACTGCTCTGGGTATAGCCCTGTTGCTGGCATTGATTTATCTGCTGATCTGGCAGCCGGTGACTCAGTTTCATGACCGGGCTGCCTCGAGTCGTGAGAATGCCGCAGAACTCCTGGCCTGGATGCGGGCTAACGAGACGACCATTCAGCGCCTGGGCTCGGCTGGTGGCGCAGCGACAACTGCGGCAGGGGCTGACAAGCCGGAAGACGGGCGGGCATTGATGGCCCTGGTGACTCGTTCAGCCGGAGAGGCGGGGCTTTCTTTGCAACGCTTCGAGCCCAGCGGTGAGGGTGCCATCCGGGTCTGGCTTGAAAACGCCGCCTATGCGGATGTGGCAGCCTGGCTTGAGCGTTTGCACAGTAATCATGGCGTGGTGATTGACCAGGCCGCACTTGATCGGGGCAATGGGCCCGGGCAGGTATCCGTGAGGCTTACGCTGGCGATCTGACCGGCAAGCGTGACCCCACACTAGCGAGGGAGCAACACAATGGCAGACAATAACAATAATGCTGAAGCTGTTCTGGTTCGCCTAGACGAGACGGCACGAAACGAGGCCCAGTCGGTGCTTTTTCATGCCTATCGGGAGGAGCCGACATTCCAGTACCTGTTCGATCACCGGAAACCCGGTTACAGCCAGAGGGTGAGGGCGACCATCCGGGAATTGATCGACCTTTATCTGGAGCTGAATCAGGATGCCATCGGTGTGATGGTGGACGAAACCCTGGTTGCTGTTGCGTTTGTGGGTGAGCCGGAACTCAGGCTGAATCTGGCAGACCAGCTTGGCTGGCGGGTGCGTATGGTTCTGACGGCGGGCTTTTCATCTACGCGCCGGTATCTGGAGTATCATCGCAGGATTCGCGACCTTTTGCCGCAGAGGCAGGCGCATCAGTTGCCGTTGATGGGAGTCAACCCAAAATACCAGCACAAGGGGTATGGTCGGATGTTGCTGCAGGCAGTGGAGCGCCTGTGTGAGGAAAACCCCCGGGGCAGTGGATTGGTGCTCGATACCGGGAACAGCCGTTACCTGCCGTTTTATGAATCCGAGGGGTTCCGAAGCCTGGGCAAGATCCGGCTTGGTGATTTTTTTGAAGACCACGTGTTGTTCCGGGAAGTGCTCGCAGACGAAGATCAGTCGAGTGAGCCCCGGCAACAGCAATCTTGAAGTAAACAGGAGAAACAGTGTCTGAGAGCCATGATTTTGATCTGATCGTTATCGGGGCCGGTTCCGGCGGTGTCCGGCTCGCCCGCATGTCGGCCCAGCGCGGTGCCCGGGTGGCGGTGGTGGAATCCCGTTACCTGGGAGGAACCTGCGTTAACGTGGGTTGTGTTCCGAAAAAACTCTTTGTCTATGGAGCGCACGTCAGGGAAGAGCTCGAAGATGCACACGGATATGGCTGGTCTGTGCCAACAGACGATGTCTCGTTTGACTGGCCAACGCTGGTCGCCAACAAGAATGCCGAGATAGAGCGCTTGAATGGCATTTATGGCCGATTGCTCGAGAATGCCGGCGTCACCATCATTGAGGGTACGGCCAGTCTCCGCGACCCTCACACGGTGATCGTTGGTGATAGAGCTTTTTCGGCAGCGCACATCACAGTTGCCACGGGCAGCTGGCCAGTGGTTCCGGATGTTCCCGGCAAGGAATTTCTGCTCACCTCCAATGAGATGTTTTACCTGCCACAGTTACCTCGCCACGCCGTGGTCTGGGGCGGTGGTTACATTGCCGTCGAGTTCGCCGGCATTCTCGCGGGTCTTGGTGTGGAGACCACGCTGCTGTACCGGGGCGAGCTGTTCCTGCGAGGGTTTGACGAGGATATCCGCAAGTTCACGGAACAGGAGATGCGCAAGAAAGGCGTGGATCTCCGGTTCAATGTCACGATTGAATCTGTCGAGCAGTTGAATGCTCACTACCAGGTGAATCTGAGCGATGGCAGCAGCATGGAGACCGGGCTGGTTATGGCTGCGACAGGTCGCCGCGCGCTCGTAGACGGACTCGGGCTGACCGATCTGGGAGTGGAACTCAATGCTTCGGGTCATGTTGAGGTGAACGATCATTTCCAGACGGCGGTACCGTCCATCTCCGCCCTTGGTGATGTCATCGGAACGCCGCAGCTAACGCCGGTTGCGCTGGCGCAGGCCATGGTGCTGTCCCGGCGGCTGTTTGGTGATGGCCAGGGTGATATGGACTACAGCGCAATACCGACCGCTGTCTTCTGTCAGCCTAATATCGGAACGGTCGGGTTGACCGAGAAAGAAGCGCGGGACGCGGGGCATTCGCTGCGGATTTACCGTTCCGAGTTTCGCCCCATGAAGTACACCCTGAGCGGCCGTGATGAGCGCTGTCTGATGAAGCTGATTGTGGATGATAGTTCAGACAAGGTACTGGGCGCCCATATGGTTGGGCCGGATGCCGGTGAAATCATCCAGGGACTGGCGGTGGCTATTAAAGCCGGTGCCACCAAGGCCCAGTTTGACGCTACGATGGGCATTCACCCGACATCCGCTGAAGAGTTTGTCACCATGCGAGAGCCGGTGGCCTGACAGGGTGGATAGCGCCGGAGTGCAAAGCCTGCCAGCTCCGGCGCTCGTTATTACACGCGAATCCAGCGAGAGAGTACCTCCCGCAACGTATCCCTTCGCACGGGCTTGGTCAGATAGTCGTTCATACCTGCTTCTTTGCAGGCTTTCTCAGTATCCTCAGACACATCGGCGGTCAGTGCGATAATGGGTACGCCGCTCTGACCATTTCCCTGTTCCCAGTCGCGGATCATACGGGTGGCATCATAGCCATCCATTACTGGCATCTGGCAGTCCATCAGAATGACATCATAACCTTCGTGGTCATTTTTGATTCGTCTAACAGCATCGGTACCATTGGTCACGCATTCGGTCTGGAATCCGAACTTCCGCAACAGCGCTTCCGTTACTTTCTGGTTCACCAGGTTATCCTCGACCACCAGCGCCCGGGCGGTACCGGTCACCTGTTCCCGTGGCTCATCGGTTGGAGGATTCTGATAGGCTAGCTCGAAAGGCAGCTCGAACCGGAATGAGGACCCCTGGCCGATGTCGGACTCCACCTGCACATGCCCGCCCATCAATTCGACCAGGCGTTGGACCAGCGACAGCCCGAGCCCTGTGCCACCGTGAGCCCGGTTATCGCCGGCGTCCAGCTGCTCAAAGCTGTTGAAGACACTTTGCAGTCGTTCCGCAGGAATACCAGAGCCTGAATCCTTAACCGAGCATTGGACGAGTACGCAGTGGTTTTCAAGCTCAAGCCAGTTCACCCGGATACCGACGAACCCTTCGCTGGTGAACTTCAGTGAGTTGTCGATCAGCCCGGCAAGGATCTGTCTCACTCGCGGCGCATCCCCCAGCACGGCAGGATGCCGTGGCCATTCACCGAGGAATTGGAGATCCAGGCTCAGCCCCTGCTTTTCTGCGGCGTGACGGTATGAGGCGACGCAATTGGTGAACAGGCTCTGAAGATCGAAGGCCTGTTGGTCCAATACCAGATTGCCATTGTCCATTCTGGCGTAGTCCAGGATATCGGAGATCACGGTCAGCAGGTCTTCCGTGGATTGCCGGGCCGTGGTCAGGTAGTCGCTCTGACGTTTGGTCAGCGGCTCTTCATGAATCAGGTCAACCATGCCGAGCACGCCGTTCAGAGGAGTCCGAAGTTCGTGACTCATGGTAGCGAGAAACTCTGACTTGGCCTGGCTGGCGTGTTCAGCTTTCTCCCGGGCACTTTCAGAAATCGCCAGTGTCTGGTCTCGGGCAGATCGAAGTTGTTCCAGGTGAACTGCGAGTTCGTTCAATTGTTGCTGTATCTCCGCAATTTCCCGGGCACTGCCCTTGCTCGAGACCGGTTGCGTGGTGTAGTCACCAACAATCAGCTTGCCAACGCGGCTGGACAGTTGTCGCATGGGCTGAAGGATATTGTTCAGGAAATGGTTTGCCAGCAGCAGGCTGAACACCAGCAAGGCAAAGCCCACGGTCAGGGAGCTCCAGAGAATATCCTGCCTACGGGTTTCCAGAACGTCGGGGTTCACCCCGACTTGCACCAGTCCGACCCGAAGCGATCCGGAATTGAAGTTCCAGCCGCCGGTAAACCAGTCACCCGCTCCTCCGGAACCGATCTCCAGCGGTTCCTGAAGAATCTCGGCCTCATAGATGTCGAAGATCCCGGTTTCTGTGTGTTCCGATTCAACACCTCGGCTGACAAAACCGAGCTCTTCACCAACAACGTCGGTCACGCGAATCCAGTCTGCTTTGCTGCGTTTCAGGGACTGCCCGAGGACCTGCTCCAGAGCCGTTGAGTTACCGGAGACCACGGCATACTCAAGTGCCGGAGCGAGGCTGTCTGCAAGCATCTGACTGCTTTGGGCCAGATCCAGACGGGCATCTTCAAGACGGGCTGAGGTAAAGAAAACCATCAACGCCACAAAAATCACGACCGCGGGCAGGGCGCCAAGCAGGAGAAGGCGCCGCGAGAGCGACATGCCGGGAGTGTTGGCTGTGTTGCTCATTGGCCGGCCTCCTGGTTGTTCTCGCTAATCATGTTTTGTACCGCCTGGGCAATCCACTCCCGTTCTGGCATCGGGATGTTCAGGGATCGCGCAACCTGCTGGTTTACCTCAACCCGGTATTCGTCCGGGTAGGTTGGCGCCGGGAAGGTACCAGAGTCGAAATAGGCTATCAGGTGACCGGCTGCAAGCTCAGCCATCTCAATGAACGGCGCGTAGCTGGAGGCGAGGGCGCCGGCCTTGACGTAGGCCTGGCTCGGGCCGATCAGGATCTTGTTCCTGCGATAGGCGGTTAGCAGAATGTGTTTGATATTGCGTGGGTTGTAAATGGCATCATCCTGTCCGGCAAGCAGAAAATCACCGAAGCTGAGGGCACGAATCAGGCTTGGGATAAGTTGATCCTCGGTATCGGCAATAAAGACCTTGGCCTCCAGGCCGTAGGGTGCCAGTTGATCGATGAGGGGTTCGTAAAGTTCTACGCTTTCGGTCGTGGCAAGCAAGGCGACGCGGGTTGCCTGGGGCAGGATGACCTTGCCGGTCAAGGCTTGCCGTAATAAGGGCGCATCGTAATAGACGGCAGAAACCTGGCCGGAAAATCGTGTGGTATACCCCTCGATGAAATCCTTATCAACCAGTAATGCCAAAACCGGAAGATCTCTGTTGGCCTGGCGCACCCGTGAGAATGCGGCAGGCCCTATTGCGATCACTGGTTCATTCTCGAGAACGGCGAGCTGGCTTTCAGTCAGTGGCTCCAGTGTGACCTGGTCGCCAAGCTGTTCTGTCAGCAGGCGAGCAACGTGGTCATCCAGAGCCGCGTTTCCAGATCCGGCGATATAGGCTGATCTGGTCCCCGATTCCTGGCCTAGCGCGAGACCAGAATTCACGAACAGCAAAGCCATCAGCCAGACCAACATAGAGGTGAATCTGGCAAGTTTGAGTGTACGGCCCGTTGTAACGTTACCGTTAGGGTTGAGCATCGTCTGACAGCTGGCCCATTCCATTGACTGTTTAGTTTCCTGCCCTGCACACCGTCAAAAGCGAATACCGGCTTCAACAAAAAACTGGTTATGATCTTCGATGTTGTTGTCTGAGCTTAGCTCAGGTTCCCGGTTCAGGTAATGTTGCATGGATAGCGCGATTTCAGCCGTATAACGGGGCTGGAATATCTGTTTCACCAACCGGGTATCAAAGCGCTCAAACCGGGTGTTGAATTCGTCGGCCCAGTAAAATGCACCAGACCACTTAAAGCCTGCGGGAAGATCCTGAATAATCGCCAGGCTACCCGAGTGCCGGACAGACATCCGCTCCAGCAGTTCGGTCATGTAGCGCTGCTCGTTTTCGTTTACCGTGCCGTCAGATTCCAGAATTGGCGCGCCGGTATACCAGGTCTCCTGATCAAGATAACCGTAGCTTGCTCGAAGCAGGGTGCCGGGAAAATCGAGGCTGGCTTCAACCTCAAAGCCCTTCTGGTCAACGGCCACGTTGTTTTCCAGCGTCCACTCCTTGAGCTGGATAACGCCACTGATCATGTCTCTGAGCTCATCGCGAAAGCCTCTGACTTCAAGCGAGAACAACGCTTGATCCAGAGGAAACTGCCCGAAGTAGCTGATTTCGTGAGAGGTTATGGTCTCCTCCTCAAGATCGTTACCCAGTGTGAGGATACTTGTTTCCTGGGCGGCGTCCTCAATCGTGACGCGGCGACCTTCAAGGTCAGAATAGATTGCCGGTCTGACATTACGCAGGGTGTATCCCCAGTCAGGGCTTTGTTCAAAGCCATCAGGAGTTCTGACAGCCTGGGAGAACACAAACCTCAGGGCGTGGTTATTGTTCACCACGAAGTTTGCGGCTGCGCGGGGAGAGAAATAGCTGTCGCCTGTGGTGCTGGTTCGCTCCCAGTTGCCGCCGGCATTAAAGGTGACCCATTGCCAGGGACTGTATTCCAGGTTGCCGAACAAGCGGGACTGATAGTTGTTTCCGCGCCCGTTGAAGTAGGTTTCTGAACGGAAGATATCTTTACGGAAACCCGCGCCGGAAACCAGTTTCAGGCTGTCGCTGACAATCAGCGTATCCTGAGCTTCCAGTTCAATCCGGGTATCTTCGGAATCTGCATCCACTACTGCAAAAGCGTCGGGACCGCCCTGGGATATGAAACAGCGCCGTTCCCGCCCGCCGGCCGTGTACGTGTACTCGTACAATGGAGTGTTGTTTCGGAGGCATTCCACCGTGCTGTCCGGGAAACTGATGGCATATTCCTGGCGCCGGTCAAAGTTCTCAACGCTGGCCTGCAAGTGGATGAAATGCTCGCTTGAGAAACTATGGTTGAGCTTGCTTTGCAGATAGTAGTCCCGCACGTCGATGTCCGGATGATCCAGCGGATTGAGTTCGCCGCTTTTGTCCTTGTCCTGGTATTTGGTGCCATCGACCACGCCGCCCTGAAGTTCCAGGTTAGTCCGCGGCGTAAATGTCAGTCGAGAATCGTAGATAAAAGAGTTAATGTCGTGACCATCATTGAACGGGAAGCGTTCATCGTCATCGACCTGATAATCAAATCCGTCGAACTTGCGTTTCTCGAAACTCAGGCGCCAGTCGTAGCTCGAATCCGCATTGCCGGTGGAGGCAAACGTGCGCAGGTAGCCCCTGGAGCCACTGGTGACCGTCGTTTCCAGGTTGGCGCTGTCCGCAGGATCCCGAGTAATGATGTTGATGGTGCCCAGAAATGCGTTGATACCATAGGCGGCCGAATTCGGTCCTCTGGCAACCTCAATGCGCTCGATCAGCTCGAGGGGCACAGGCATGGTTTCCCAGTCCATGTCGGACAGGGTTGCCCGGTGAGCCGTCCGGCCGTCTACCAGAACCTGCATTCTCCGCTGTTCGTAGTGGACTGTGCCGTGGTAGGTAACCACGGGCTGATGGCTGCCAACAAAGTTCACTACCATGCCTGGCACCAGGCGGAAGACTTCATACAGGCTTCTGATACCCAGGTCCCGAATCAGGTCTCCGGCAATCACCGTCGTACTGCCGGGCACTCGGGTTTTGGGCTGCCGCAGTCTGGTGGTGGTCAGCACTTCCGGTATCGCGGCGTTCAAGCCGGGAATACTGTCCTCGAAACCGGAATCGAGAGTTTGTGCGGTGCCGGGTAATGCCGTCCCGCTCAGGGCCGCAGAGAGAGAAACCGACAACCATATGCGTCCTTGCAAGCGATGAAGAGAGCGTTGCTTTGCAAACAGGTAATTCGTAATGGCCATGTGTGTCGTTCTATAATTTGCCGAGATGAAAATATTGTTATGGTTCTCAACTAATCCTAAGTGAGAGAGCCTCGTTTGTCTCTATAAAGAATACAGATTTTCCATTATCGGAGTTGCTGTTGTATGAACTGTTGGGATCTTCTCGGAATCGAGCCGACGGGCGACCAGGATCGGATACGCCAGGCCTACGAGCGTCAGTTGAAGTTTGCGTCAGGCGATGAGGCTCAAGCCCTGGAGCGGGCCTACCGTGAAGCGACCGGTGGCGCGGAGCCCCAATCGACGGCCAATGCGCCGGACGGGGGCCCGTCATCAAGCCCGACAGACAATGATTCCGGACAACTCCGCTATGAAGACGCTGATTCCCGGGCGCTGACGTCCGAAGAGGCCCAGGTTACCCGGGAAGTCATTATCCAGATCAGGGCGTTGATGAACGATAATTACCGCCAGCAGGACGTTGCTATCTGGAAGGCCATCCTGTGTGAACCCCCGGCAGATCGTGTTGATGTTCGCCGGGAGATTGGTCGCCAGTTGGAGCCCCAGGTTCGCCCGCTGGCAGAAAACGGCGCGCTTCCGGCTCCGGTCGCGCGCTTTCTGGGGGACTGGTTCGAGTGGTTCAGCCTGAAAGATGTTGTTGAAGAACCGGATCCCCGCGCTTACCCGGAATCGGACATGATGTCTGGCCGAGGCCAGGGGGAGGGCGAAAGCGATTCCGCCGACCAGCCCCCACAAATGGTGAATTTCTGGCCGGCGGTTATTGGCTGGATTGTCGGTTTAGCGATTCTGGCGACCATTTTCGGCGGTATGGGCGGCGGCTGAATTCGCCTGCTCGATTTTCTCCCGATACTTCTGGGCGAGAATGGCCCCGACAATCACCTGGATCTGGTTGTAGCACATAATCGGCAACACGATCATGCCAAACCCGGGATGGCCAGAGAACAGCACTTTGGCCATCGGCAAGCCGGATGCCAGGCTCTTCTTGGAGCCGCAGAACACCACCGCGGCCTCATCCTCCAGACTGAACCCCAGCTTTCGCACCATCAATCGAGCGATCAGCATAAACAGCCCCAACAAGCCGAAGCAGATCAGAATCGCCAGGACGATGGCCTGTACCGGAAGGTTCTGCCACAACCCGCTAACCACGGAGTGAGAGAAGGCGGAGTATACGATGACCCAGATCACACACTGGTCATAGCGCGCCATCAGTGCCTCATTGCGTGACAGGTAGCCGCCGAGCCAGGGGCGCAGGGCATGGCCAATCGCAAATGGCAGCAGTAGCTGAAGTACGATGTCTTTCAGTGCCTCGGCAACCGAGAACTCTCCGGCGCCCGAGGTGGATACCAGGAGCAGCAACAAAAACGGTGTCAGCATCATGCCGAACACATTGGACGCGGCCGCACTGCAGATGGCAGCCGGTACGTTGCCCCGGGCCATGGCGGTGTAGGCAATCGAAGAAGATACAGCGGATGGAAGTACGCCCAGATACAGAAAACCCAGCCCCAGGTCTTTGGGCATCCACTCGGGCGCAATAGTGTTCAGCTCATTGACCGGCAGTACGGCAAGGGGGAAAAACACGAAGGTGAGGGCGGTAATCAGGATGTGCAGCCGCCAATGGGTGGCGCCGTCGATGATCTGCTGTCTGGACAGGGCTGCGCCATGAAAGAAAAACAGTAAGGCCACTGCGATGGTGCCTGCGGTGCCGAGCGCTTCTGCCGCCTGTCCCGTCACCGGCAGGAACGAGGCGAGAACAATGGCGCCAAGTAACAGCAGGGTAAAGGTGTCTATCCGGAATTTCACAGCTTACTCCTTACCACTGAGGGCATTGAGGCTTGGTGTCAGAAGCGCCCTCGACAGTGCCTCCGCTTTATCGGCATCTTTCCGGCGAATGGCTGCCAACAGCAGTTCGTGGGCTTCCTGGCTGGGTTCCGGGAGGTCTGAATCCATTTCGGTTCGCTCGATGGTCTGGCTGACCGCGTGAGAGAAATAGTCGTAGAGCTCAATCAGGGCAGAATTGTGAGATGCACGCACCAATGAGTGATGAAACCGCTCGTCGTGCCGTATACGGTCCGTAATGACTTCTCCGGCCGCCGCTCGCGCATCCAGGGCCTCGGTCATGGCTTTAAGGTCCGCTTCGTTGCGGCGCCTTGCTGCCAGGCGCGCCGCTTCCGTCTCCAGCGTAATCCGGACCTCAATCTGCTCTGCCAGTCGGCTCCGGGCAATTCTCCTAAGTGTTTCTCCGGCGTCCCTGTTTGCGCGCACGTAGGTCCCGTCTCCCTGTCGGGTTTCCAGCATGCCAACGTGCACCAGAACCCTTACGGCTTCGCGGATTGTATTGCGACTGATCCCTAAAGCCTCCGAGAGCTCTGCCTCGACGGGTAAGCGAGTACCTACCGGCCATTCCCCGCTCTCAATCGTTTTCCGGAGACTGTCAATGGCGGTTTCGACCAGCGAACCTTTGCGGATTGGTGTCAGCATAATGGATCATCCCTCTATATGGTGATCCAATCATCCTATGTATAAGAGCGCGGTTCAACCCTGGCGTTGAAATTCATGAGAGACCTCGGCGGGGCGGTTCCGTGCTGCCGGGCTCAGGCGTTCACCGGGTCAAGAAACTGGTAGTCGGCGGTATCCACTGACCGGGTCGCAAACCGGTAACTGAAGGTGAAGCCGGGCCAGTTCACGGTGTTTCGCCCATGCTCGTCCAGATACCAGGAGCTGCAGCCAGCATCCCATACACTGCCTTCCAGGCCGCGCTGGACCACCTGGCAGTATCGGCTCTGGCGATCCTCCCGCACATCCATGGCCGCGCCGGGGTAGCGGGAGAGGGCGTCCAGGGCACTTAACACGTACCGGTACTGAGATTCGAGCATGAACAGTATCGAATTGTGGGCCAGGTTGGTATTCGGGCCATAGAGCATGAAAAGATTGGGGAATCCGCTGACTGAGATGCCTTTGAAGGCTTTGCTGCCGTTGGTCCACGCGTCATTCAGCGTCAGACCCTCACGGCCGGCAATGTGGATGGGCGAGAGAAACTCGCTGGCCCGAAAGCCAGTACCGAAGATGATGATGTCGGCAGGCCGGTGCTCGCCTGTTTCAGACACAATCCCGGTCTCGTCTATTCGGGCGATGCCGTCTGTGAGCAAGTTCACGTGGGGCTGATTGACCGCTCGGTACCAATCATTGGATATAAGGATTCGCTTGCAGCCAATGCGGTAATCGGGAATCAAATGGTGGAGCTTATCCGGGTCTGTTACCCAGCGGCGGGCTTCTTTCCGGGCCTGGTGGGCGAACAGATCCAGAATCCACGAGAAACGGGTAAATGCCAGAGCCCGGGATTCGTTCTTCCAGTAGATGAGGCCCCGGTAGAGTCGGTCCCACAGTGGCAGCTTTTTAAACAGTGCTTGCTCAAACTGGTGAAACGGCCGGTCCGGCTTGGGCAATACCCAGGCGGCTGAGCGCTGGTAAAGGTCCAGTTGCCCGACCAGTGGCGTAATTTCGGGCACAAACTGAATCGCGCTGGCGCCGGTTCCTATTACCGCAACGCGCTTGTTGCGAAGCTCGGTGTGGTGCTGCCATCGGGCGGAGTGAAAGCAGGCGCCCCGGAAGGTCTCGAGCCCCGGAATGTTCGGTATGGCTGGCCGGTTCAACTGGCCAGTGGCGGTGATTAACACGTCGGCGTTGAATGTGTCGCCGGTTTCGGTCACCACGCGCCACTGGTTGCTGTGATCGTCAAATGTTGCGGACGTTACCGCCTGATTGAACTGGATGTGAGGCTCCAGTTGGTATTTGGTAACACAGGCTTCCATGTATTCGAGGATTTCAGGCTGAGCTCCGAATTTCCGGCTCCAGTCGTGTTTGGGCTCGAACGAGTAGGAGTAGAGGTGGGACTGAACATCGCAGGCCGCGCCGGGGTATGTGTTGTCACGCCAGGTTCCGCCCACACCGCCGGCTTTTTCCAGCAGAGTCAGGTCCGTAAATCCTGCCTGTTTGAGTTTGATGGCCATACCGATTCCGCCGAATCCGGTACCGATAATGAGAACAGAGGGTTTTCGGGTGCGAGCGTGGACCATGGATAATCCTTGTTATTGTTGTACACCAACGACTATAACGGCCCGTTTGTGTAATACATAGGCCGAATCAACCAGATTGATTGTCCGAAAAGGTCAGTAACTCCTCGGCTTTCTGAGCCATCAACTCCCGCAATACCGGCGACTCAAACTGGCGCCGGATACGAATGGCGTAAAACTCCTCGAATACGCCGGGCAGGGCGCCGTAGTCTTTCAACTCGCCGTTTCTCAACTCATCCCGGACCACCACCGGCGGCAGTATGGCGTAGTGGCCGCTGTCCCGGGTCAGCAAACGCATCATGGCCATGTCGTCAACTTCAGCGATGATTACAGGGTGAATGTGGTGGTGATCACAGAGCTGATCGAAGGCCTGCCGGATGTTGTTGTCAGGCCCGGGCAGAATCAGAGGTCGGTCGCGCAGAATATCGGGAAACCCGGGGGCATCCTGGCTGCCCGGTGGCCCGATTACGCTGACCGACTGGCGGGCTATACGGCGTGAGCGCCAGGGCGTTTCTTCGTCACCTTGTACTGGCTGATTCGACAGAATCAGATCGAGTCGGTGCGCTGATAAACGGCGAAGAAGGTCGTCAAGGCTCCCGCTTTGCAGCTTGAGCTCCAGATCTTTTCGTCCCAGCAGGGGCCGCAGGAAGCCTTCCTGAAAGTTTCTGGAGAGGGTTGCGACCGCACCGACTTTCAGAGTTTCCCGGTTGGCCTGACGCCCGGTACGAAACAGCGCCTCCAGTTCCTCCCCCTGGCGGAAAATCTCCTCAGCGTAGGTAAAGGCTACCCGCCCGGCCTCCGATAGTCGCAGTCGCCGCCCCTCCCGGACAAAAAGATCGTAGCCAAGGCTTTCCTCCAGCTTTCGTATCTGGCCGGACAATGCGGACTGTGAGATATGCAGTGATTCGGCTGCCCGGGTGAGGTGTCCGGTTCGAGCCACAGTCCAGAAATAGTAGAGGTGATGGTAGTTCAGACGCATGGTGGTCTCTTGTCTGTTCTTTAAAAGTGAACGATTTGATCTTTATAAACCATTTTATGTATGAGTGCATTAACGGCAAAGTAGGCGTGAACCTGAAGGAGCCCAACATGACAACACTTACCACGACTGCTTCGCTCGTGCTGTTGATGGCCTGGCTGGCCCTGCCTGTTGCCCTGCTGGCGCTGGCTGGATTCGCCAACTGGACGAAAAACCCTCTCAAACTGGCTCATTGCTGGCGCCTGGCGGAAAGCGGTTTCAGGCTGTTGCTGCTGGCAACTGCCACCATTGGTGCAGTCCTGTTGTTTGACCGGCTGGTGTTTGATACCGGTCTGCCGGAGCTCGGCATTCGACTGGGGTTGTACCCGGACGGTCTGGCGGTATGGATGGCTCTGATGGTCTGTTTCATTGCCTGGGTCATTCTTCGTTATACCCGGGACTACCTGCGTGGCGACCCGGCTTATAATGCGTTTTTGCCCTGGTTCCTCACTACAGTGGACAGTGTACTGGTGCTGGTGTTTACCGATCACCTGCTGGTGCTGGCTGGGGCCTGGGTGGGTGTAAGCCTCTCATTGCACCAGCTCCTGACGCTGTATGCGGAAAGGCCACAGGCTCGCCTCGCGGCAGCTCAGAAATTTATTGCCAGCCGGCTTGGCGATGCCGCCATTCTGGCAGCCGTACTGTTAATCTGGAATCACTACGGCAGCTTCCGCATCCCTGAAATCTATGCTTTGGGCGAAGACCTGGGCCGTGAATCCCAGTCGCTTACCATCGCTTCTGTTTTGCTGGCGGTGGCTGCTGCGCTCAAATGTGCCCAGCTACCGTTCCACGGTTGGCTGATCCGGGTGATGGAAGCTCCCACCCCTGTGTCAGCACTTCTGCATGCGGGCGTAGTCAACCTGGGCGGTTTCCTTTGGCTGCGACTGTTCCCGGTGTTTGAAGGCTTCACGGCAGGGCACATGATCCTGCTGGTTGTTGGCGGGGCAACCGCCATCGTCGCCGTGTTCACCATGATGACCCAGAATTCAGCGAAACATGGCCTGGTCTGGTCCACGAATGCCCAGATGGGCTTCATGCTGTTCGAGATTGCGCTGGGCGCCTACACGCTGGCACTACTGCACCTGCTGGCTCACTCCCTGTACAAGGCGCACTCGTTCCTGGCCGTTGGCCGTACCGTCAAAGTCTCCCGGATTGCGTTTTCAGAGCAAATCAGCAAGTCGCAAGCCGGTCTCGCACTGCTGGCCTCTGGTCTGGCCGCCGCCCTGCTGTGGCAGGCCCCACAACTGGTGGCCCACAAGCCGGTACTGGCGGCCTTGCTGGTGTTCGCCGTTGGCGCTGCCGTTCTGGGTACACCGGGAGCAAGCCAAAAAGGCGCCCGTGTCGTCGTGTTGCTGCTGGCCGTTACCCTGGTCCCCCTGTACGGGGTGCTTAACTGGCTGCTGAGCACCGCTTTGCCTCAGACCGCGCACACAGCCTTGCCGGTTGGTGCTGAGTGGTTCGCCTGGGTAATTCTGGCCGTGCTGTTTATGTTGTCGCTGGTGCTATTCGCCCGCCCGCAGGGCGTGGTGGCGCAGAAGCTCCACTGGCACTTCAGCCAAGGACTCTATCTCGACAAGCCTTTCGAAAAGCTTACCCGCCGCTGGGCACAAACCTGGCTCAATGCCCACGGTAAACCGGCCGACATCCGATTGCGGCACGGGGCTCTGACTGGAGAAAGATCATGAACGCACCTGTTACGTATTCTGCTTCCTGTGAACAGGTCATTCCGGAGCTTGTTAATGAAGCCTGCGAACGAATTGCGCCCATCTGGCCGTTAGATCGCTGGATCGCAGTTAACCCCTGGTGGGGCAGCAGGACTGGACCTGTCGAAAAGGTTTCCCGAGAACTGGACAACCTGTTCGGGGCAGGGTTGTTGATGCCTCCGGCTTTCTACCGGGAAGCCTGGGATGGCGGTCGTATTCAGCGTCCGCACCTTGAGGAAGCTGCCCGCGAAGCGGGTTTGAAAGATGATAGCCAGGCGCTCCTGGCCCAGCTTTCCGGGGCGGCATCAAATCAGCCCGGGTTTGTGTCGGCTCTTGGTTACACCCGCCGTGGTCAACAGGAACCTCCCCTCGAGGAGGTCCGGGAAGAGATCGGCCGCGCCTGTGCGCGCTACTTCGACCTGCGTCAGAATCGCTGGCGGGTTTCTGGTACAAAACAGGATCTGTATCAGTTCTGGCTTAGTCAGTCCGGACGCTCTCTGGCCCGGAAAGCCAGCGTGGAAATGTTGCTGAAGCCTGACTGGCAGGAAGCGGCTGCAACGGTAGCCCGTGAGTTGCCTTACAGCAGCCGCCAACTGCCCCTGGTGATCCACCACCTGCTCGGCCATTTGCTGGGCTGGGCATCCTGGTGCAGAGGTGTGGACTGGCGAGCAGCACTGGGCGATCCTCATGAAAGCGGTACCGAACACTTCTGCGCGCAATTGGCGACCATCTGGCTCATTCATGAGGCCCATGCGCTGATCAATATGACTGAGGCAGAGCGTGAGAGCTGGCAGAATCGTTACGTCAATGCGTTCGATCTGGCGCCGGCCTCCGCTAATGAACAGGCACTCTGGATATGGCATCGGGCCTATGAGCTGGCCTGGCAGTCCCGTTTCCTTGACGATATCCGCTCCAGTGAGCGGAGCTCGCTGGCGGAACCGGATCCTGTGGCGGAAGTGCAGGCCGCCTTCTGCATAGACGTAAGGTCCGAAGTCATTCGTCGACAGCTGGAGAAGGTATACCCTGAAATCAGAACGCTTGGCGTGGCGGGCTTTTTCGGCATGCCCATTGTTCATCACAGGCATGGTCCAACCGATGACGAAGCCCGGCTGCCGGGACTGCTGGCGCCGGTGTATCGGTACTCGGAAACCCTGGGCAGTCCGTCAGAAGACCGGGAGCTGGACCGGAAACTGGACAGCCGCGAACAGGTTCGGGAGTCCGTACGCCGGGCCAAATACTCCAGCCTGTCTACATTCACACTGGTGGAAACCACTGGCCTTGCCTGGGCCTGGAAGCTGGTTCGCGACAGCCTGAACAGAAACTCTGCAAAAGCAGAGGCGGTGGAACCCGGCAGGCTCCACCACTGCGTGGACGGCTATCCTTTGTCAGATCCTGAGCGGGTAAATCTGGCGGAAGGGCTTTTGCGGGCGATGTCCCTGACCAAAGGCTTCGCCAGCGTGTTGTTGCTGGTGGGCCATGGTGCCCATACGGACAACAACCCCAACGAAGCTGGTCTGGCCTGCGGAGCCTGTGGCGGCAAAAACGGAGGGGTAAACGCCAGAGTGGCTGCCGAGCTGCTGAATGACCGGCAGGTGAGGGCGGGCCTGGCAGAGCGCGGCATTGTTATGCCCGAGAGCACCATTGCTCTGGCGGCTGAGCATTGCACGATCACAGACAGAATAACCATTTTCGGGCGGGACCAGATACCCGACAGCCATCATCGGGTACTGAATACGCTGGTTGAGAAGCTTGAGGCTGCTGGCCAGGCCTGTCGCAGAGAAAGAGCCACCAGTCTTGGGCTTAATGGCAAGAGCGATGACGACCTGCTTGCCGAACTCAAACGCCGGACTTGCAACTGGGCGGAAGTTCGGCCTGAGTGGGGCCTGGCCAACAATGCCGGGATGGTGATCGGCCCCCGTTCACTTACTCGCTCACTGGATCTCGGGGGGCGCTGCTTCCTGCACGACTATGATCCTTCGCAGGACCCGTCCGGAGAGGTTCTGACCCTGCTGATGTCTGCGCCCATGGTGGTGGCAAACTGGATTAATCTGCAGTATTTCGGTTCCGTTGCGAGGCCGGATATCTTCGGCGCCGGCAACAAACTGCTGCACTCGGTGGTTGGCGGCAACCTGGGTGTCATCGAGGGCAATGGTGTCGACCTCAAGATCGGACTTCCGTTGCAGTCAGTATTCGACGGTGAGCACTGGCGCCACGAGCCAATGCGCCTTGCGGTGGTGATCGATGCACCGGCGGAACGCATTGAAGCGGTGATCCAGGGTAACGCGGATGTCCGGGCTCTGGTGGAAAACCGCTGGCTCTGGCTGCACCGAGTGGAGGGCGACCAAACGCTGCGTTACGAAGACGGCAGGTGGGTAACCACCTGACCGCCGATCACATATTGCTGGCGTTGGCTGCCTCGGTGTATTGCCAGTCGATCGTTCTCGGTTGAACGCTGTCGGCGACAAAGAGGTGGCCAACGTCGGGTACCGCGTACCAGAGTTCACCGCGGGTGGGGTTCTGGCGCGCAAACTCCGCATGGCTCATGCCGATTTCCCAGATTTCATCGCTCTGCCAGCCTTCCGGGGCAAGTTCAATACGCACTTCCGAGCCGATCAGGCTGATGGCTTCAATGCGCAGGGGCAGGCGGGCCTTGGCCGCGGGGGATCGGGACAGCTGAACTTCGTGGGGGCGCAGGTAGAGCTGGGCTTCCTGATCCTGGCGAATCCCCGGCAGGGATACCCAGGCATCGCCCTGAACCAGTTTCTGACCTTTCACCAAACCCGACAACACGTTGACGTGGCCCAGGAAGTCGAAGACGAACCGGCTTTCTGGCCGGGCATACAGTCCGGTCGGTGAATTCACCTGTTCAACCTGGCCCTGGCTCATAACCACCACCTGGTCTGACAGCTCCAGCGCTTCTTCCTGATCGTGGGTCACGAAAATGCTGGTGAAGTGGTACTCGTCGTGTAACGCGCGAAGCCAGCGGCGCAAATCCTTTCGGACTTTGGCATCCAGGGCGCCGAAGGGCTCATCCAGCAGCAGAATACGAGGCTGAGTTGCCAGCGCGCGAGCCAGAGCAACACGCTGTTTCTGCCCACCAGACAGCTGTGCCGGATAGCGTTTGGCCAGTTCGGGCAACTGAATCATCTCCAGCAGCTTGGCCACCCGTTGGCGGATTTCCGGCTTTGAGGGGCGCTGCTTTTTGGGGAGCGACTCCAGGCCGAACGCGATGTTCTCGGCAACGGTCAGGTGCCGGAACAGGGCGTAATGCTGAAACACAAACCCGATGTTGCGGTCGCGAACGTGTAACTGGCTGACATCGTCACCACCGAACAGGATGCGGCCGGAATCCGACGACTCCAGCCCGGCAATAATCCGAAGCAAAGTGGTTTTGCCGGAGCCAGAGGGGCCGAGAAGGGCGGTGAGCTGGCCTTCGGGAATATCCAGAGAGACATTCTTCAGCGCCTGAAAGCCGCCGAAGTGCTTGTTGATCTGGTCAATGGTGATACTCATGTCACGCACCTCCTTCTTCGGGCGTCGCGTGTTCAGCGCGGGACTGACGCCATTCCACAAATGCTTTTGCAATCAGTGTCAGGATGGCGATACCGGCCAGCAGTGAAGCACTGGCAAAGGCCCCGACAATGTTGTAATCCTGATAAAGCAGTTCAACATGCAGCGGTAAGGTATTGGTTTCTCCGCGAACATTGCCGGATACCACCGAGACCGCACCGAATTCACCTACGGCCCGGGCGTTGGTCAGCACCACACCGTAGATCAATGCCCACTTGATATTTGGCAGTGTGATCTTGCGAAAAATCCGCCAGCCGGAAGCGCCCAGCACCACGCCGGCTTCTTCCTCCTCGCTGCCTTGTTGCTGCATCAAGGGGATCAGCTCCCTGGCCACAAACGGACAGGTTACGAATACGGTGACCATCACGATGCCGGGCCAGGAGAACATCAACTGAACGTCGTAGTTGCTCAGCCAACTGCCCAGCCAGCCGTTCCGGCCATAGAGCAGCAGGTACAGCAGACCGGCAACAACCGGTGATACCGCAAATGGAATATCGATCAGGGTGATCAACAGCTTGCGCCCGGGAAAACGGAACCGAGTAACCGACCAGGCGAGGGCTGTCCCGAAAACCAGGTTAAGCGGCACCGTGAGTGCGGCCACAAACAAAGTCAGGCCGATGGCATCCAGGGTGTATTCATCCAGGACATTGCCGGCAAAAGCGCTCCAGCCTGTGCTCAGCGCCTGCGTAAAGATCACCACTACGGGAATCACCAGCATGATCAGAGTAATTGCGAGGGCCAGCCCGATCAGGCTGCGGCGCACCCAGGGTTGGTCACCAATACGGCGGTTTTGCGCAGCCATCTATCGACCCTCCAGCCTGCGCAGGTAGCGACCCTGCCAGAGGTTGATGGAGAACAGCAGAATCAGCGACGCCAGCAATACCAGCGAGGCAATGGCACTGGCGGCCGCGTAGTCATACTCCTGCAGACGGATGAAGATCATCAGGCTGGTGACTTCGCTGACGTAGGGCGTGTTGCCGGCGATAAAGATAATCGCACCAAATTCGCCCAGGCTGCGGGTGAAAGACAGGGCGATTCCGGTCACCAGGGCTGGCCACAGCGAAGGAAAGATAACCTTGCGGAACACGCGCCCGTCAGACGCTCCCAAACTAACGGCGGCTTCTTCATCGGCTGGCGACAGCTCTTCAAGCACCGGCTGCACTGTACGCACCACAAACGGGATACTGGTGAAAGCCATGGCCACCACGATGCCCAGCGGCGTAAACGCAACCTCTACACCGATTTTGGCCAGCCATTGGCCGTACCAGCCATTCTGGGAAAACAGCGTTGCCAGGGTGATGCCGGCGACAGCAGTTGGCAAGGCAAAGGGCAGGTCGACCACGGCGTCGACAATGCGCTTGCCCGGAAACTCATAGCGAACCAGCACCCAGGCCAACAGCAACCCGAACAGGCCATTGAACAGTGACGCTGCAAGGGCCGTCCATAAGGTAACCTTGTAGGACTCCACCACGCGCGGATCGGTGATGGTGAACCAGAACTGGTCCCAGGTCATGCCGGAGGTTTCAACGACCAGCCCGGTCATCGGCAGCAGCAAAACCAGGCTGACAAAAAACAGCGAAATGCCGAGGCTCAGACCGAACCCCGGCAATACCCGTTTGTTTCGACGACCAAGGCGCCGCACGGGGGCGACGCCTGCTTGAGCGGAGGTGGGCATGGCTTGCTCTTACCGGCGCCGCTGCAACTGGTCCAGCTTGCCGCCACTGCTGAAATGGGTACTCATGGCGTTTTCCCAGCCACCGGCAATCTCTTCGATGGACAGCAGTTTCAGTTCCGGGAAGCGATCGGCATTCTCGGCTTTCACGGCGTCGTTGTGAACACGGTAGTTGAAGCCTGCCAGCAGGCGCTGGGAGTCTTCGGTATAGAGGTGCTCCAGGTACTCCTTGGCCAGCTCGGCGGTGCCATTCTGTTCAACGTAGTCGTCAATCCACGTCACCGGGAATTCAGCCAGGAAGCTTACCTTCGGCGTGACAGCCACGTATTCACCGTTCTCGAAACGGTCTGCAATGTTCAGAACCTCCGACTCGAAGGTCAGCAGGACATCGCCAATGCCGCGCTCAACGAATGTGGTGGTGGCACCACGACCGCCGCTGTCAAAAACGCGTACCTGACCGAGCAGGTCCGCCATGAACTGATCAATTTTTTCCTGATCGTCGCCAAACTGGTCCTGGGCGTAGCCCAGAGCGGCAAGGTAGGTGTAACGGCCGTTTCCAGAGGTCTTAGGGTTCGGCATCACCAGTTGAACGTCTTCGCGAACAAGATCGTCCCAGTTCTCGATATTCTTCGGGTTACCCTCGCGTACCAGGAACGCCATGGTTGAGTAATAAGGCGAGCTGTTGTTCGGCAGGCGATCGGCCCAGTCTTCAGGAATCAGACGACCGCGCTGGTGCAGGATGTCGATGTCGGTCACTTGGTTAAACGTTGCAACATCGGCTTTCAGGCCCTGGATAATGGCCTGCGCCTGCTTGGATGAACCTGCGTGGGACTGTTTGATTTCGACCGTTTCACCGGTCTTTTCCTGCCAGTGCTTTTTAAACTCTTCGTTGTAGGCAGCGAACAGTTCGCGGGCGATGTCGTAAGAGGTGTTGAGCAGCTCCCGGTCTGCAGCCAGTACCGGTTGGGCGGAGAGCAGGGCGGCGCCGAGCGCGATTCCCTTGAACAGTTGCTTCATAACGAGCTCCTCAGAATGATGGTTCTAATCTGAGGAGCAATCTAACAAAAGGTTTTAAGAACGAAAAATATTAAAAATAAATATTGAAAGGCTTGTTTGGCATATAAGCGTCAGCAATTAATAGCGTAGCAGTGCCGACCCCCAGGTGAAGCCGCCGCCAAAGGCCTCCAGCAGAACAATCTGCCCACGCTGGATTCGCCCATCGCGAACGGCTTCATCAAGCGCCAACGGGATGGAGGCCGCCGAGGTGTTGCCGTGGCGGTTGACGGTTACCACCACCTGATCCATCTGCATGTCCAGTTTGCGGGCCGTGGCTGCGATAATCCGCAGGTTGGCCTGATGCGGAACCAGCCAGTCGATATCGGATTTCTGCATCTGGTTCGCTTCCAGGGTTTCATCGACAATCCGGCCGAGAGTATTCACTGCCACCTTGAAGACTTCGTTGCCTTTCATCTCCACAAACGCCTGGCCGGCCTTTACAGCCTCAAAATCGTTGGCGATGCCACAGGGGACGTGCAGCAACTCTTCATACCGTCCATCGGCGTGCAGGTGTGTAGACAGAATACCGGTCTCCTCACTGGCCTCCAGCACGACGGCGCCGGCGCCGTCGCCAAAAAGCACGCAGGTGGTACGGTCTTCCCAGTTAAGGATGCGGGAGAATACCTCCGCGCCGATCACCAGCGCTTTTTTGCTTGAACCGGTACGGATGAACTTCTCGGCAGTGGCCAGCGCATAGACGAAACCGCTGCAGACGGCCTGAATATCAAAGGCGGGGCAGCCCTGAATGCCGAGCCGGGCCTGCAGGATACAGGCGCAACTGGGGAACACCTTGTCCGGCGTGGTGGTGGCAAAAACAATCAGATCAATATCCGTGGCTTCGATGCCGGCGGCCTCAATGGCGTTCAGGGCCGCCTGTTCAGCAAGATCTACCGTGCTTTGTCCGGGCAGGGCAATATGCCGCTGTTCGATACCAGTGCGTTCGCGGATCCACTGATCAGAGGTCTCCACCTTCTGTTCCAGGTCGCGATTGGTAACGATGTTATCCGGCAGATAGGAACCGGTTCCGGCAATGCGTGCAAAGGTCATGGACAATTTCCAAGGGTTTATAGGGTAACGATAGACCCATGCTAAACCTTTGCAACCGGATTGGTTATTAGCGGATTGTCAAAGACTGCCCGGGCGACACATTGGGCGCCCGGGCAAGGGGTGGGAGATTAGCCTTCTTTCAACGTTTTCATATCAATGACGAAGCGGTACTTCACATCGCCTTTCTTCATGCGCACGTAGGCTTCGTTGATGTTCCGGATATCCAGCATCTCGATATCACAGGTGATGTCGTGCTCCGCACAGAAATCCAGAACCTCCTGCGTTTCCGGCATTCCGCCAATGAGAGAGCCGGCTACCACGCGGCGCTTGGTCACCAGCAGGCCGGCCTGAAGGGCGGGTTCAATTGGGGTGAGCAAACCCACGAGAATATGTGTGCCGTCGTACTTCAGACACTTCAGGTACGGGTTGAGGTCGTGGGCTACAGGAATGGTGTCGAGCAGAAAATCGAAGGAATCTGCGGCGGCTTTCATCTGTTCCTTGTCGGTGGAAATGATGACGTGGTCCGCACCCTGCTTCTTCGCTTCCGCCACCTTGGCTTCAGAACGGGTAAAGATAGTGACTTCGGCACCCAGCGCCTTGGCGAATTTCACGCCCATGTGGCCGAGACCGCCCATCCCCAGCACGCCTACCTTGTGGCCTTTTCCGACCTTGAAATGCTTTAGGGGTGAATAGGTGGTGATGCCTGCACACAGAATGGGCGCCGCACTGGCCGGGTCGAGTTTTTCCGGCACCCGAACAACAAAGCGTTCGCTGACAACAATCCGCTCGGAATAGCCGCCGTGAGTGACCGAGCCATCGTGGCGGTCCAGGCTACCGTAGGTCATGGTGGAGCCTTCAATACAGTACTGCTCCAGGCCGGAGTCGCAGGCGGAGCAACTGCGACAGCTGTCTACCATGCAGCCCACGCCCACCAGGTCGCCGGCTTTGAAGTGACTGACCTCTGGCCCAACGGCGGTAACCCGGCCAACAATTTCATGGCCCGGAATGACCGGATATTTTGAGCCACCCCAATCATTTTCAACGGTGTGGAGGTCGCTGTGGCAGACACCGCAGTAGTCGATCTCGATCGCTACGTCGTCAGCACGGAGTTCCCGGCGATCAATGGCGTAGGGGGCCAAGCCGGAATCCGGTGCAGTGGCGGCGTATGCTTTGGTATTGGCCATTCGTTCACTCCTTTTCAGTTTTAGAACAAGGATCACGGTTCTGCCGCGGCAGGACAGTTACCTTGTGTAACTCAGCACAGTTCAATTGTAACCTACGTATTCCACTCCATCAGGGATGACCAGATGACAAACACGCAATCTCTTAAAGCTGTGTGGCTGGCGAGCGCAATCGCGCTGGGCGCGGGCCTGGTCAGCGGTTGTATGCCGGGCACCATTGCCACCGGCGTGGGCACCGGCTTTGTGTATGAGCAGAAACAGGACCACAAGCACCGCCATGAAGTGGAGCGGGCGGTGGATCAGTACGTCGAAGACCACGCCAACTCTCCGTGCAGGCACGGGGAAGACCGGGTAATGGAGTCTGCGGCGGAGATTCTCAAGGAATACCGGTTAACCGGTTTGAATGAGGTGCTGGGCCGACTGGATAAGATCTATCAGGATGAAAGTCAGCCGGATCATATCCGGGCCGGTGCCCTGTACAACATGGCGGTGTTGCAGTCGCGCCGCAAGGAACCCAACAAGGTGCTCGCGCGGGAGTACTTCAAGCGCCTGTATGTAGAATTTCCCAATGAATATCGCTGCATCTTTGAAGAATCAGACTGGCGGGATTCAATGATTGAACAGCAGTTGCTGCTGCCCGGCGAGACGGTTGAATCCTTCCTGAGAGATGCGAAAGCCGATGTGGAGCGCATGAAGCGGCAGGACTGAGCCTGCCGCCTTTAAGATCAGATCAGGCTATCCAGCCGAAAAAGAAATCAAACAGCCAGGAGAAGAAACCGCCGCTGCTCTGGGGGCGCGGTTCTGCCTGGGCTTCCTGATTGGCAACCGGCTCGCTGGCGTTTGCCGCTGGCGCATCAACAATCACGGGTTCCGGTTCAGTCGTTTTTGCGGCAACAACCTCTTGTGCTGGCTCCGTTTGCGAAAGCTCGGACTCTTCCTCAACGGCGAGCGGCTCATCCGGGCCCGCTGCGGTGGGCTCGGTGGGCAATTGGGCGATCAGCTCTTCGTTATCACCAGTGACCACCTCGACAACTTCTGCCGAGTCCTGATCTGCGGTGACTGGCGCTTGACTGCTTTCGGCAACGGATGAAGAAAGCTCTGTAACACGCTGTTCTGTTTGGCTTTCATCCGGACCGGTTTCAGATTCTTCTGCTGGGACCGATTGCGCTGCTGTCTCCAGGGCCGCAACCTGAATCTCTCGCGGTTCTGCGGCATCCACGATCTCTGGCTCGACAGTTTCCGGTTCAGGTTCCTGAGCTTCGGGAATTGGCTCCGGCTTGGGCTCTGGTGCGACAGCGGCAACGGAACGGGCTGGTGACGGGACTTTTGCGGTAATTCCAAGTTGACCACGTGCCGCAGACCGGGAAGCCACAGAATTGCTCTGGATCGTCAGGGTCGGAGCCGCCGCCACACCAAGGGATTTGAGCGTGGCTGAATCCAGATTTCCACTTACTGAAAGCTCTGCGCGATCGGACTGGTACTGACGAATGGCCGTGCGCAGTTTGTCGTCTATCCAACCGTCAGCCGTACCGATATCGTAGCCGGACCCATAGAGCGCATTTTCAGCAGCAAAGACGGTGTGAACTGGAGAATTAGCCTGGGCCCAGCCACAGATGGCTATGCTTGAGAAAAGGGCCATGCCTTGCGCGGTAGTCTTGCAGCGTCCCTGCAACGGTGAGCGTTTCATGGCGAATCCCTCCAATGGCTCATTGGTATTGTTGTTTACATATTGTTACTGAGTATCTTCACCGTATCAGGGATTAATAGTTGCGCCTATGAAGTGGTTAACAAGTTGGCGCAAGGTGCCCGTAGGATGTTGCGGAGGTTGCTGGTATTGTCACAACCCATCAGGCACAGAACGGGCAGGGCGTCCCCGGCAGTTTTGGTAGAGCAAGCATGCAGAATCTCGATTATCGCGTTATACAGCAGGCCATTGACTGGCTGGAGCAAGGGCAGACGATCTGGCTGTGCACCGTGCTGTCCACGTTCGGCTCTTCCCCCCGGGAACCCGGAGCGATGATGGTAGCGAAAGCCGACGGAGCGCATGTTGGGTCATTGTCCGGCGGCTGTGTTGAAGAGGATTTCCTGGATCGACTGGTGCAGGGGGAATATACCTTGCCATCCGTTGTTATTAGATATGGTGGCGACAGCGAGGAAAACCGCAATCCAAAGGTGAAGCTGCCCTGTGGAGGCGCATTGGAAGTACTGGTGGAAAAGCGATCTCCGGAGTCACATTTTGTCGATCAGCTGCGGACGCTGCTGCAACGGCTTTCAAGTGGTGAAGCTTTGGAGCGGGAAGTAGGCCTGGCTGGTGGCAACGTCAGTCTCCACCCTGTCGATGATCACGGTAGCCGGGTCATTTGGGAGCAGGGTAGCGAGACCATAAAGATTGTCGTCGCACCCGTCGCGCGATTGATTCTGGCCGGATATTCAACCGTAGCGGACGCCTGCGCCCGGTTTGCTCTGGGTCTGGGTTATGAGGTGGTGCTTTGCGACCCACGGGAAGACATCGCCGGCACCCACAATTTGCCCGAAGGTGTCGAGTTTATTCCCCAACTGCCCTCCGTATACCTTGGCAAAGACGGTGCCTGCGCCCCCTCGACGGCCGTAGTGGCCACCACGCACGATCCAAGGATCGATGATCTGGCGATGATGGCCGCGGTCAAAACGCCAGCGGGCTATATCGGTGTCATGGGCTCAATGCGCACTTCAAAAGCCCGGGCGGAACGGTTGAAACGCAGTGGCGGGCTCACTGAGGCCGAGATTCAGCGTATTCATATGCCCGTGGGGGTGGATATCGGCAGCAAGACACCGGCCGAGATTGCCCTGTCGATTATGGCGGATGTGGTTCGCGCCCGGCGCCAGCTTTTCCGGGCGGTCAATTAACGCTCTCGGCTCGCGGGTTTCGAGGGTAGTACCGGTCGGGCAGCCGCTCGATGTGCGGAAAGAACCGGGTGTCTTTGTAGGGCATCTTCATATATCCGGACACGCCAAGCCCGGTGATTTGCTCCACCGCAGACAGGATCTCGTCCAGCAGCGTCCGGAATTCCGGTTCCCGCTCGGGGTCCAGCAGCCGGTAATGGCTGTGGATCTTCAGGTGCCGGGGCAGGGCTTCGAAGATGATCATGCCGGTGTGGTGAATGTCGTTCAACCGTTCCAGTGCCCGGATAATCGTCTCGGGTAATACCAGGAATTCTTCCGGGTCGGGGCCATCCTCAAAATAGGAATGCACGCGGCTTTCATCTTCCACTTCCGGCGCTGCGCTCACTTCGTAGTGTAGATTCATGCCGGGGGAGACCAGAAACGGCTGGCCCTGATCTTCACGATCAATGTGCAGGGTGTTACGGGCGTTGAACAGGCAGCTTTTGAATATCCCTTTGCGGTAGATGGCCTGGGCCAGGTACACCATGTTATTGACGGCCTGGACAAAGGCCGATTTCAACGTCGGATCATGCAGGTTCAGAGAGGTATCGATATAGATACCGTCGGTTTCCCAGCGTACCGCCAGGCCTCCTTCCACAGGGTAGCGCCCGAGCCGACTGACCGCCGCCAGAAACGCTTTCTCGGTTTCCCCCATGCCCTGCATGAAGTTCTTGTAGTAGCGGTCGAGTTGGACGTCGTTCACATCACTCAGGGTCTCCGGGGCACCTTCCTCCCGCAAAAACGACTTCCGGGAACTGTATACCACGGTATCAATTTCCTGCCCGGACGCCCGCACCCATACCGGCACCTGCGGAGTGGTCGGCCGTGCCGGAAGGTCAATCATCACCGTGCGGGCCATTCGGGGCATTTCCCGCAAGTAGTAATCACCAGCCTTGCGGCGAGTCTCCGGGTCGGGCGACAGCATGCCATCAAGCATTCGGGCAAATTCCATGGGAAGCCCCAGAGACGCAGCTGGAATCGCCCGGTGCCCAAACCGACAGGATTGGGCAGAGGCGAGGGCATACAGGGTTCCGGCAGCCCCCTGTTCATCAAAGCGGGGCGAGGAGAGCCCGCCGTTCAGCTGCTCCTCGCCGATAAAATAGACATCGCCCAGTCTGGCATTGGTTTGCTGCAGGTTATCCGACATCAGTTCCATCACATTGGCGGTGACGAACTGTTGATTGGCATCCAGCTGGGCGAACACCGAGGACCCCCAGTCAATCAGCGCGATGTTCTCGGTACGGGCATCAAACACCAGATTGGACGGTTTGATGTCGCCGTGAACAATGGGGCGGCCGGCGGGCCCGTTTTCCCGGCGCAGGCAGCGCAGGATATCCGCCAGTTGATCGGCAATTCGAATAATAAGCCGGGGTTTCAGGCGGCCTTCCTGCAGGGAGACCTCTTCCAGGTTGAGCCCTGCAGCGCGCTCCATGACCAGGATAGGTTGGTTGTTGGCGCGCTGGAAGGCGATCAGTCGCGGTACTCTGGGGTGGTGCACCTGCTCCAGAATGAAGGCTTCGTCTTCCAGACGATCCTGGAGGTGCTGGGGCAGGTTGATGCGGGTGAACTTGAACACATGTTCCGGCCCCGGCGTATCCAGACCAGGAAAGCGGCCGGCAAACACAAAGCCATAGGCACCCTTGCCAATCAGTTCAACATCCCGGTAACCCAGTTGGCGGAGCTGGGCAACGCAAAGCGCCACCCAGTCCTTGAGCTTCTTGGCATCATCGTGGCTGAGCAGGTAGATCGACTGCTCTTCCGGTATATAGAATTGCTGAAGATGCTTTTCCTGCTCCATCACAGCCCGTTAGCCCATATGCAACAGCATGGTCTGGGGCGACTCCAGATAGCTCTTCCAGAGGTTGCAGAACCGCGCGATGGTGCCGCCGTCAATAATGCGGTGATCGCCGGCCCAGCTGATCGTCATGATCGCCCGCTCAACCACCTGACCATTGGCATCGAAACGCGGTAGCTTCTGGGTGCGGCCCAGCGCCACAATCGCCACTTCCGGTGCGTTGATGATGGGCGCAGCGTAGGTGCCGCCCAATGCGCCGATATTGGAAATGGTGATGGTGCCGCCTTTGAGATCATCCTGGCTGACACGTCCGGAACGGGCGGCCTCAGTCAACCGGGCGATTTCCTCGGCGATCCCCAGCAGCGTGAGCTGTTCAACGTGCTTGACGTTGGGCACCACCAGGCCAGCTTTGCCATCTACCGCCATGCCAATGTTGCAGTGGGGCAGGTAGTGGATTTCGGTCACGTCCTCGTTTAACTGACTGTTCAATACCGGGTATTCCTGAACAGCCAGGGCCATGGCCTTCATGAAGAATGGCATGAGCGTTAGCCGGGTGCCTTTGGCTTCAGCCTCCGGCTTCAGCTGTTCCCGAAGCCTGAGCAAGTCGGTTACATCAATATCCTCACTGTAGATAAAGTGAGGGATGGTGGTTGCCGATTGAACCATCGCCTTGGCCATGGCCGCTTTCATGCCTTTGATCGGTTCCACGCGGACTTGCTGATCACCTTCGGCGTGGCGGCGAGGCGCCGTGCTGGGTTCAGCCTGACGTTCGGTGGCGCTGGGCTCTGATTTGGGCTGTTCCAAATGCGCCAGAACATCTGCCTTAAGCACCCGGCCATCCTTGCCGGAACCGGCAATGTCGCCCAGGTTCAGCTCGTGCTCGCGCACCAACCGACGGACCGCCGGGCTTGCTGGAATCCGGGCCCGGGTGCCGGTTGCCACCGGTGTCGCTTTTGTGGGCGCGGCGTCCGCCGACGGCCTGGATTCACTCTTTGGCTGAGGAGCCTCTTCACGATCCCGCGGGATGAAGGCAAACAGCGGTGAATGCACCCGCGCCATGGATTGCTGCTCGTGGTAGAGCTTGGTGATTCGGCCGGCCTTGGGGGCGGTGATCTCAACCATGGCCTTATCGGTCATCACGTCCACCACCGGCTGATCTTCTTCGATTTCGTCACCCTCGGCGACGCGCCATTCAACCACCTCGCACTCGACAATCCCTTCACCGATGTCGGGCAAAATAAAGTCTTCAGTCGCGTTATCGTCCCCGCCTTGTACGGGTTCCGCTTTGGCTACAGCTTCCGGGGCAGCATCTACCTGCGGCGACTCTTCAGCGCTTGCTGGTGCCGGCGCCCCGGCCTCGCCACTCTCATCCACCAACTCGAACAGTGGCGCATGCACCTTCGCGATATCGCCTTCCTTGTAATAAAGACGGGTAACCCGGCCCTTGTAGGGGGCAGGAATTTCCACCAGCGCCTTGTCAGTCATCACTTCGGCTACCGGCTGGTCTTCCTCGATGACGTCGCCTTCGGCTACCAGCCATTTGACCAGTTCACATTCCACGATACCTTCGCCGATATCGGGCAGAATAAAATCACTCATGCTTGTTCTCCTGTCCTGATATCCGCCTAGAATTCCACGCTTTTCCTGATGGCCTCGTAGACCTTCAGGTGATTCGGCAGGTGCTCCTTCTCAAGCACCAGCGGGAAGGGGGTGTCCATCCCGGTTACCCGCGCAATGGGAGATTCCAGGTACAGGAAGCAGCGCTCCTGAATGGTCGCTGCAATTTCGCCGGCAAAGCCGCCAGTGAGAGGAGCTTCGTGGGTAATCACAAGGCGCCCGGTTTTGAGCACGGAATTGGCCACGGTTTCCACATCCCAGGGCAGGATCGACCGGAGGTCAATCACCTCGCAGGAAATGCCTTCCTTTTCAGCGCGCTCAACCGCCTGGTCTATCACGTCCATCTGGGCGCCCCAGCCAAGAATGGTCACGTCTGTGCCTTCCTTGGTGATCTCGGCTTCACCCAGAGGCAGGCGGTAATCTTCATCTGGCACCTCGCCCACAGACGCCCGGTACAGGCGCTTGGGTTCAAAGAAAAGTACCGGGTTGGGGTCGTGGATGGCAGCCAATAGCAAGCCCTTGGCCTGATGGGGGTTGCGCGGCACCACGATTTTGAGGCCCGGGGTATGGGCAAAATAGGCTTCCGGAGATTGCGAATGGTAAAGGCCGCCGGCAATGCCACCACCGTAGGGTGCACGAATGGTCAGACCACCAACGTTAAAGAGGTTGCCGGAGCGATAACGGTATTTCGCCGATTCGTTCACGATCTGATCGAAGGCCGGGAAGATGTAGTCGGCAAACTGGATTTCAGCCACCGGCACAGAGCCCTGGGCGGCCAGACCGTTGGCAAAACCGATGATGCCCTGTTCCACCAGCGGTGTGTTGAAACAGCGGGACTTGCCGTATTTCTGTTGAAGATTACTGGTAGCGCGGAACACGCCGCCAAAAACGCCCACGTCCTCGCCGAAACACAACACTTTGTCATCGGCCGCCATGGCGGTATCCAGGGCATTGTTGATGGCCTGGAGCATATTCATCTTGGTCATCTCACGCTCCTCCCTTAACGTGTTCGGCGCTCTTTGGGTACTCATCCGGATATCGACTTATGTGAGCCTTCAGTTTCTCAAACTGCTCGGCCAGCATGGGAGGTACTTCGTCGTAGACATCGGTAACCAGAGTTTCGAGGGCTGGTGGTGGACGCTTCTGCGCCCGCTTCATGGTTTCCAGCACTTCCCGGCGCATGTTTTCCTGGAACTGTTTTTCGTCGTCCTCACTCCACCATTTCTTGCTTTCCAGCCACAGGCGCATGCGCAGGATCGGGTCTTTCTCGCGCCATACCGCTTCCTCGTCTTTGCTGCGATAACCGGACGGGTCGTCGGAGGAGGAGTGGGCCGCAAGGCGGTAGCTCATGGCCTCGATCAATACCGGTCGATTGTGTTTGACGGCCAGCTCCCGGGCGGCTCTGGTGGCTTCATACATGGCCAGTACGTCGTTACCGTCTACCCGGATAACGTCCATCTTGTAGCCATAGGCTCTGGGTGCTACGCCGTCGGCTGCGAACTGTTCGGCTGCGGGGGTGGAAATGGCATAACCGTTGTTCCGGCACAGGAAGATGACGGGTACGCGATGGACTGCAGCCATGTTCAGGGCCGCGTGAAAGTCACCCTCGGACGCGGCGCCTTCGCCAAAATAGGTGATGGTGCAGTGGCCGTCTCCCGCCAGCTTCTGGCCATAGGCATAGCCGGTGGCCTGGGGAATCTGGGTGGCCAGGGGCGAAGAGATGGTCATGTAATTCAGCTTTTTCGAGCCGTAGTGCACGGGCATTTGCCGGCCCTTACCGTAATCAAGCTCATTGCCGAAAAGCTGGTTCATGAATTCGTCGATGGAAAAACCGCGGTAGGCGAGGGCGCCTTGCTCCCGGTACTGCGCCATGATCATGTCGTTATCATCCAGCGCGGCGGCGCTGCCGATCACGGCGGCTTCTTCACCGGTACACTGCATGTAGAAGCTCAGACGCCCCTGGCGCTGGGCAGCAAGCATACGCTCATCGAGAATCCGGGTGGTGACCATGGCCCGGTAGATGCGAAGGGCTTTCTCTTTTTCAAGATCCGGCGCTTTGGCGCTCTTATAGAGCTTGCCATCCTGCTTCAGGAGCTTGAACGTGGGAATACGGAATTCCGCACCATCGGTGAACGAGGGGGAATACACAACTTTCGATTTTGTTGTTGTCATAGTCCTCTTCCTGGGGTATTGGCCTGAGGAAACAAAACACGCCTTGTGGGCGTGTCGTTAATGTCATTGTAGACAACCTGGGGAAATCTGATGTGGATCATTCCAGGCTTACCTTTACCTTAACGTAAACTGCATCCATCGGGTAGACCCAGAATGCGGATTTTTATTTAACTGAGCCAAACCGATGAATTTTCCGTGTTGGCCGCAAGCATGCTAACGTCAATACAGGTACTCTATTGAATAGCTTCATTAAACGGACTCTGGTGGGCAGGCATATGAATGTGATCGTGATCGGCGCAGGGATAATGGGAACCACTTTTGCCACCCTGGCGAAGGAACTGGCGCCCGAACTGGATATCACCATTCTGGAGCGACTGGACAGCCCGGGCGCAGGCAACTCCTGGTCTTTCAACAATGCCGGCACGGGCCACGAGGCCAACTGCGAGCTTAACTATACGCCGGTGGATGGCGAGGTAATCTCGGTGGAGAAAGCCTTGAAAATCCATGCCCAGTTCAACGTTGCCAAGCAGTTCTGGGCCTACCTTGTTCGAAAAGGTGCGATAAAAGAGCCCACTAGCTTCATCAACCAGACCCGCCATTGCACCCTGGTCTCCGAGCCGTCCATCGAGGAACTCAAGCTACGCTTCAAGGAAATGTCCGCCCACCACTTTTTTGAGCACATGCGCTTTTCCGAGGAATTTGACGAGATCAAGAGCTGGATTCCCTACACCATGGACGGCCGTCCCCATCACGAGAAAATGGCAGCGACCGTTGTGGAAACGGGAACCGATGTGAATTTTGGTTCCCTGACTGAACAGATGGCGGAATATGCGACGAAGCAGTTGGGCGTAAAAGTCGAGTATGGCGTCCATGTAAAGCGGGTGCACCGAAACCCAGCGGGGAGCTGGTTGGTAGAAACGCAAACCCGGGGCGCTGCCGTTCAGCATCGGGCCGACATACTGTTTGTTGGCGCGGGCGGGGGTGCCTTCCCCATTCTCAAGAAAAGTCATTTACCGTTTGCCCGGAGGTTCACCGGTTTTCCGGTGGGCGGGCGTTTTCTGCAGGCGGAAATTACCGAAGAGCAGGCCCGTCAATACCGCGCAAAAACCTACGGCAAGGCGGAAGTTGGTGCACCTCCAATGTCTGTACCGCATCTGGACCTGCGGGTGGCTGATGGCAGGCATTATTTGCTGTTCGGCCCATTTGCCTCATTCAAGCCCGTTCTGGAAAAAGGGCGCGGATTCATTGATTATCTGAAGGCCATGCGCCTGCACGATATCCCCGGGTTGCTGAGCGTCGCGATAGAGCATTTCGCTCTCGTGAAATACCTGGTTTCTGAGACCTTCAAAGGCGAGAAAAGCATGCTGGAGTCGCTGGAGAAATTCGCTCCGGGCCTGAGCTCCAGGTTTGACTGGAAGCCTATTGAGGCTGGCCAGCGGGTACAGATCATCAAGGATGGGGATCTGCAGATGGGTACAGAGATTATCGTGTCGAAGGATAAAACCTACGGCACAATACTTGGGGCGTCGCCTGGCGCCTCGGTGTCACCTGAGGTGATGCTGCGTGCCCTGGAGCAATTGTTCCCGGCGGTATTTGCTGGAGAGTCCGCCAGATCCAAGCTGAAAGAGATGTTCCCTGAGGACAATCTGGATACACTGATCAGCAATCCGGAGCGGTATCGCGAGATTCGGGACGCCGTAAACTCAGCCTTGGGCATCCAGTCAGAGATACCAGCTTAGCCAAACGTTCTCAGGGACGAACACAAATAGTGAAAGCACTTGAACTCAAGGTTCCACCCGTTGTTCTAGTTATCCTTTTCGGGGCGGCCATGTGGGCTATTTCGAGGCTGTTGCCGTCTGGCTATTTTACCGTTCCGGGCAGGCTGATTCTGTGCACCCTCATGGTCCTGGCTGGCGCAGGTATTGCCCTGGCCGGCGTTCTGGCATTTCGTGCAGCAGGCACCACCGTGGATCCTCGTACGCCCCATCAGTCTGCCAGCCTGGTGGTTGACGGGATTTACCGTTACACCCGCAATCCCATGTACCTCGGATTTCTGCTGATGCTTATTGCCTGGAGCCTGTACTTGGGCAGTGTATTTGCCGCTCTGTTACTGCCTCTGTTCATGCTGTACATGAATCGCTTCCAGATCAAACCCGAGGAACGACACATGCGGGCGTTATTCGGTGACGACTACACCCAGTACGCCTCACGGGTTGGGCGCTGGTTCTAGCCGGATAAGGGAATAAAGTCTTCTTCATCACCGGGTACGGTGGGAAAACGTCGGTTCTGCCAGTCATCCTTGGCCTGTTCGATACACTCCTTACGGCTGGACACAAAATTCCATTCAATAAACCGTCGACCCAGTGGTTCGCCGCCAACAAGGGCGATCCGGGTATCTTCAATCGCCTCAACCGTAACGCCCTCGTGAGCCGCCAAAACGGCCATGGAATATTCAGGCACCTCCGTTCCGCCTGCCCGCAGCTTTCCTTTGGCAACGTACAACCCTCGTTCCTCGGCATCAGGCAGAGTAAGCTTTTGCCCCGGTTTCAGCCATGCCTCAATGTATAGGGTATCGGCAAAGGTCTTGACCGGCGACGCGGCAGCGAAAGCGGTTCCCACGGTGCAGGATTTCACCTTCAAACAGGTAGGTAACGGTCGCAATGCCAATATGGGGGTGAGGGCGCACGTTAATGCCATCCCCGGCCGCAAAATGGGCCGGCCCCATATGATCAAAAAAGATCCATGGCCCGATCATTCTCCGGCCAATTACCGGCAGAACCCGCCTTACCGAAAAGCCCCCGAGGTCACGGTTTCTGGGCTGAAGGAGCTGAACTATGGCGCCACATTCTTCGGTGATGGGGAAATCCATTTCAGTGTCGGGCGCGAGATTGCTCATGGTCAGCTCCGGACTTGAGTTCAATTAAGTGGTGCTCTTGGAGCTTGGTGCCAGCATGGGAAAGTGTCAAATGGGAACGATGGCTATGCCAGAGTTTGGCTTGGCTCAATACTTGTGCCAACAGCTGGCATCGCTATAATTGGCGCCCGCTTTGGTGTGCCCAGGCTGCGAATTTACCGCTCGCCGGCGGCTACGCCAGAAACTGGCACCGGCAGAAGCTCGTGCCACTTGTTGGCATGACGCCTCCAGAGAGTCTATGTACCGCGATTTCAAGACCACCCTTGAGCTCATTACCACTGTGCTGGATAACGCTGATCTGACTTCAGATGAGATCCGAAGACGTTATGCCAACATGCCTGACCGGACATTTAAGCGACACATGGCGATTGCCCGCAAACACGGCGCACAGATGGAATGTGTCTCTGATCCTGCCGGCCGCTATACCTGGATTTGTCGCAACAGAAATCAGATAGAGAGCCGAGTCCGAACCTGGCTGATCTTTGAGCGCGAACGAACACTGGTGGGCGATTCCCAGCTCGACCTTTTGCACCAGTCGCTGTAGTGGCTTTCATTCGCCCGAATGTGGCGCGTGTCGAAATCGCCACCATTGCCTCGATTTTGCTAAGCTTTCAGAGAGCAGGGAGAAGATGCAATGGCCTTCCATAACCCGGATCCAAAAATCCGTGAAATCGAACGTGACAATGCCCGACTACGTGCCGAATTTTTCGCCGAACTGTTTGGCGGTGCGTGGCGTGTGTTTCGCCGGGTTTTGTTGCGCTGTCGGGTCCGCCAGCCGCGCGTTTGTTGCCTGAAAACTGAGTGCGCACCCCACGAAAATTCTGATCAGCGAAGTGCAAGCTGCTCACAGGTACCGCGCTGAGGTTTGCCCGTATACCTGACGAACAACGACGAGATGAGCATTTCATGGCTGCGGCAACTGAAAGTGAGCTTTGGAGTAACCGATATAAGGAGATCGCTCGGGAGGCTTATGTGTTGCTTCGAAACCAAAAACGCACCGTCTCTGGTTCCAAGACGCAAATGAAGCAGCTATAGCTCAGCCGTGGCTTTCGGGCTGAACCTGGCCGCGGATAACAATCTGACCGCTGTATGGGGCCGGTTTTGCTGCATGGTACTCAGCGTCGCGATCCTGAATTTCACCGCGAATCACGATCTGTCCGCTATAGGGGGCGGGCTGAGCCTGCTCCGAGCGGGCCTCATCGGATTTGCGGTCTGCCAGGGTTGCGTTGGCGAGGCTGCCGGGAGAAGCTCGCCGCGCTCCCCGAAGGTGAAGGTGACCTCCAGTGGTTTGGCCGGGCAGCAGAGTGGGTCTTCAGCCGCATAGCTAAACCCGGACAGGACGAGGCCTTTTCCGGTTTCGCGAACGCCAGTGAACAGGCGGTCACCCTTGCCCCCAACGTGACGAACAGAGAGTAAGCGATAGGTCTTGACCGGCGACACGCCAGCAATGCTGTCGTTGATGGCGTACAAGGCAAGGTACTGATTGTTGGTTGCTCCGCCTCCCCAGCCCCCCAGAGTCATGAGCACGGCAACACCGTTGCTGTACCCGGGGCCATTCAGCGATGAGAGGGAGAGGTAAGAGGCACTTTCGGGATAGAAAACCGCCCGCCCATCACTGAGTATGCTTCCCAGCATGCCGGCCTCCTCGGCAAGCTCGTCTGGCAGGGAGGCAGGGTCTGCCAGAGCAAAGCCGCTCCAGAGCAGAAATAGCAGCATTAGAAGGGGATTCATGAACGGACGGACTCCTGCCAATAGTGATACAGATCGCGGATGTTACCAGAGCAGAGTAGTGGCATCGCAGCCTGAATGTCGTCCAGCGGCCAGTCCCACCAGGCCATCTCCAGAAGCCGCGCAATGTCTTCGTCGCAGAAGCGCTGTTTAATAGTTTTCGCTGGGTTGCCGCCCACGATCGTGTAGGGTTCGACATCCCGGGTGATCAGCGCACGGCTTCCAATAACGGCGCCATGACCGATGGTGATGCCGGGCATAATCATTGCCTCTGAGCCGATCCATACATCACTGCCAATCACCGTGTCGCCAGCCCGCTGAAATCCATCCAAGGCACTGGTGAAGGCGGCTTCATCTATCATATAAAAGAACGGAAACGCGGAAACCCAGTCGTGCCGGTGGCCCTGATTGCCTGCCATGATGAATGATGCACCGGAGCCGATGGAACAGAAACTGCCGATAACGAGCCGATCAACGTCATCACGATCAGGCATGAGATACCGGGCGCAATCGTCGAATGAATGGCCATGGTAATAACCGGAATAGTAACTGTATCGCCCGACCCTGATGTTTGGGTTAGTCACCTGGTTTGCGAGAAACTCGCCTTTGAAGGGGCCCTCAAAATGGTTGGTCATGGGGTCTGGAAAGCTCCTGATTCCTTGTGGGTTTCCTGGCTGTGAGGGCTAGCCCATTCTGGTAAGTTTAGCGGGCCCGGGGCAAACAAAGTAGGGGCTGCACTACTCACAGGTTCTATTTCGGAGCCGGAACCCCAGGGTATGCTGGACGATCACACAAGGTGCTAAATTCGTGGTCCGACTTGGCGTTCGGATGAATATCGCTGGAACCGCATGATTGGGAACGCGTAACAGGCATGAGTAGCAGGGGGCGCTATAAACAAAAGCGAACGTTCTAGATCCTCCACTGCGAACCGGTTTTTAATTCAGTCCTGAAGAACAATGAGCCGCTTCAATGGTTCGGCAATGCAAAGCCATTAGTTAACGAAATAGCGGCCCCATTTGTTCATGAAACCTGTTTATACGCAGTATTTGAGCATGAAGCCATGGACCGTTCCCTGTAGTTTGGCTGTAGGAAGCTCAACCAAGCCTTCCGAGAACCGGAAACGTCGACAACATCCACGACGCAAAGAGTGTCATCCGACCGGTGAGCACCATTACTCCCATTACAACGAGCACCAAGCCAGCAAGCGCTC